>NZ_AP024849.1:5060000-5391250 GCF_019977655.1 Clostridium gelidum | reverse complement strand
ATGGATTATTTATATTTTCTTGGTTAATAAGGAGGATGTTATGACTAAAAGTGAAGAAGTCATTAAACAAATAGAAAAACAAAAACGTAAAGTCAAAGAGTATGTAGAGAATAATGGATATTTTTCGATAATGAATAATACAAAATGGAAAGAACTTATAAATGATATACATGATTTGAAATTTCCACCAGCATATTGTGTAAAGGATATTTTATCAAATAATAATCCTCAAATGGCATCAAAACCTACATATTGGGGTGATTGGGCTTTAGAATTGTTATATCCATGTTTTTGGATTGAGTGGATGGAAATCGCACCTTACTATTACAAACATAGAGGTAAGTTAATTGAGGATGAGTTAATAGATGAAACAAAAGAAGTTTTAGAAATTTTAGAAAGAAACAACATACCTTATGAATTAAATGGTAAAAATATATTGATATATGGATACAAAAAATGAGAATAATCTTTACTTCGTATTAATGTCTCAACATTCTTGTAATATCCATCAAACCAATATATGATTTAGGGAATAGCAGTAAATTACTCCGAAACAACCTGATTTTATCAAGAAAGTGAGAATATCGTATGATAAATGATATATGTGAATGCTCTGAAGTGAACAACGGAAGTAGAGTTGGGTTTCATTTTAAACTTACTGAAGAAAATGATTTTACAGAAGAAGAGGTTAGAAATGCTAAAAAACTGTGGAGTAAGGTTGGTTTTGGTGAAATGACAGAAGTTTATAAATGCACAGTCTGTGGTCAATTATGGGGAGTGTCTCCCAGTGGTCATGGTTGGATGTCCTATAGGAGATTATCAACAGAATATAATTATAAATAATAATGAAATTAGTTCCAAATGTTCTTAATTTCTGTATTATTAAGCAGTAAAAGAAGAACTTCATATTTTAGTATTATATCAAAAATATAGTCTAAAAAATATTCTTTCAAGGTTTGAGATAGCATAAATATAGTATAACAACATAAAAAGGAGACTGCTTATTAAACAGTCTCCATAATTTCAGCAAGTCTATCTAATTTAGATGCGGCTTTTTCTTTTATATCATCAAGTACGTGAGTATAGGTATTCATTGTAACTGCAATGTTACTTAATTGGCGAAAGTTCAGGATACCAAATATCAAAAGAATTCTTAATAGAGATGAGAAACTATTGGTTTAATAAAAGCAAAAATAAATAGCAGATTTAAATATCACATTATTCAGAAGTGTGATATTTTTTTGTGCCGAATTATAATTTGTTTTGCACAACTACGATAAAAAAGAAACTAAAATTAAATACATTGAAGTTTAACTACTTTATTAAAGAATATTGAACATTGATATCTAATTGTTGAAAATATATAAAATCTGAGAAGGAGATTAGCAAAATGGAGGGATTGAAAATTTTCAAAGCTGAACAATTTGGTGAAATAAGATGGGTAAAGATTAATAATAAAGATTATGCTGTTGGAATTGATATAGCTAAAGCATTAGGATATAAAAAGCCTAATGATGCAATTTCAAGACATTGCAGGGGGTCCGTGAAACACGGAGTAGGGGTAGTTACTGGAAAGAGGAAAGATGGAACGGATGCTATTCAAAATGTAGAAATGAGTGTAATTCCGGAAGGGGATATTTTTCGCTTGGCAGCTAAATCTGAATTACCAGGTGCAGAAAAATTTGAAGCATGGATTTTTGATGAAGTATTACCTTGCATACGAAAAACAGGAATGTATGCAACAGATGAATTATTAGATAATCCTGATTTACTTATTGCAGCAGCTACAAAGTTAAAAGAAGAAAGAAAAGCAAGATTAGAAGCTGAAAATAAAGTAAAAGTATTAGAACCAAAAGGACAATTTTATGATGATGTTGCAGGATCTAAAGAAGGTGTAGAAATGGGACAGGTTGCAAAAGTTCTTGGAATTAGAGGTATGGGAAGAAATAATCTATTTTCATTGCTCCGGGATAAAAAAATCTTTGATAGAAATAATATTCCTTATCAACAGTATGTAGACTTAGGGTATTTTAGAGTGTTGGAGCAAAAATATACGGTACATGGTGGAGAAACCAAGATAAATATTAAAACAATGGTATTTCAAAAAGGTATAGATTTTATAAGGAAAAAGATTAAGGAGTCATAAATTAAAGGAAGTGAGGAGGAAAACACAATCATGAAAAATTTATTAAGAGAGTAGTTATTGTGGATTTTCAATACAAGGATTGAAAACACTATTAATATAAAAAAAATAGAAGCTCGTCTCTTATAAATTTGAGACAAGCTTCTATATTTCAAAATTCAATACTAAGCTAGATCATATTTAGTAACTTTTCTTTCAGCCAATTGAGCGCTTTCTTTTTTAGAAAGAGCACCAGTAGTTGTTATGAAAATATTCTTAGCAATGATTAAGTCCATTAAAGCATTTGCTTCAGCGTCAGTAATAGTAGATTTAATACCACTTACACTTAAAGTTGATTTAACACCCATTGCAGTTAAAAAAGTCATTGATAAAGTATATTCCATATAGATTCACCTCCATTCGTTCAGTTAACAGTTAAGAGTTAATGCCCTTTAGGGTATCCTGTGGGCAAGTAACAGTTAATGATGAGATTACTGCGTAATCTCTTTGATTTTTGAGAAAATTTTTGGTTGGATGTTGTGAATTGACTATGCTTTTACTAAGTTAGAAGATACAGTTAAAGAAGCATTTCTAGTACTTGCTTCTAAAACAGCTTTGATAGCTTCTGCAACATCATAAGCATTTTGTTCTGATACGTCATTTCTTACATTGGCAAAAGATTTCTTTGTGTATAAAGGATCACCTGATTTATCTACTCCTTTTTGAACTTCAATACTAAGAGTAGTCGCATTTATAACTTTACTTACAGCCATGTGTTTCATCTCCTTTCATTTTGTTTTCATATAGGATATATGTGTGATTTTCAATTATTACATTAATAATAAAAAAATTTAAAAATAATTTTTTGATAAATCTTAAAAAGAATAGAAAAAATTTTCTTAGAGATAAAGGATAATTATTTTAATTAAACTTATAAGCTAATAAATAATAATTTTATAAAATATGGGGTTAGGTATAGTTAGTCATTAAAGATTTGGTTATAATAAGAGTATAGAACGTAAGGCGGTGCATATGTGAAAACAATAAATTATGAAGATATGATAATGAAGCGAGCAATGGACATATTTGCAGAAGATGGATTAAAGTTCTTTGGAATAGATAAGAAAGTAAAAGATACAGGATCTACTGAAATTGTGGTTCTTGAGATAAAGAATATGTTTATGGATTATACATTTTTAATGGAAGACGATAGCTATATACATTTTGAGTTCCAAAGCACCGACAAAGGAGTTTTAGACTTAAGAAGATTTAGAACATATGAAGCACTTCTAAATTTACAAACCGGCAAGGATGTTGTAACTTATGTAGTTTATTCAGGAGATATTAAAAATCCTTTAAGTGGGTATGAAAGTGGAATTAATTCATATAGAGTTAATGCAATTTCAATGGCTAGTAAAGATGGAGATAAGATTTTTAATGATATAATAGAGAAAATGAAATCAGGAGAAGAAATTAGCAAGCAAGATATTATAGCCTTAACATTTAGTCCAATAATGGGTGGTAAGCTTAGTAAAGGTGATAAGATATTAAATGCTATTAGAGTTGTTAAAGATATTGATAAGGTCTATAGATATGATGTTGAGTCAATCCTATATGCTTTTGCAAGTAAATTTTTAGAAGGTAAAGATTTAGAAAAAGTGAGGGAGGAGATAAAAATGACTGAGCTAGGTAGAAGCCTAATAAAAGAAGGTAAACAAGAAAATGCAATAGAGACTGCTAAAAGAGCTATTAAAAAAGGTATGAGTGATGAATTAATTAGTGAATTAACAGAACTACCTATTGAACAAGTAGAGATAATAAGAAAAGCTATCAAAAATAATTAGATATGGATAAGTAAGACTTCGTGTAAAATTTATGCGAAGTCTTTTAATTATGTATAATTTTATCCGATAGCTAGCATCCGTAACATTCCCACTATAGAGGAAATTCCTCTTCCTAAAGTCAGATGAGTAAGCGATTCACACTAAATCAATTTTAATGAGGTTAACTAAGTTCAAGTAACCAAATCATAGATTTGGACTTTCACTTATCTGCTTAAGTTGGAGATAACGGTTGCACGCTCCTGGACATTGTGACCCTTGAGGGTATAAGGTCAACTAAGATTCAGATGGGGATCAAACCCCACCTGAATCAAGTTGCACTTAATTTCATGCATCTATTAAGTTCCATTTCTAAAACTGCAGCTATATTATGTTTACCAAGATAATCTAAAGATCTATATTTATTTAAAGTATTTATTTCATCATCAGATAGTTGGATTTTTGTTAATTAATAATTAAACTTTACTATTTCTATAAGCAACATATCTAGTAATCGACATAGTATTTTCTTCTCCAGGAAAATGTATTGGATTTACTTTATTTTTATTATATAGATCTATTACATCTATAACATCTAATGCTAACTCTTTGATATTCATAAGTCCGTACATTTTTGGTGGAAGAATATAAATAGGTATATCAAGACTGGAGTTTTTTAGCATTCTCTTAACATCATATATTAGATGAGGACAGCACACAAGGATATCAAATTCAGATATTTTATTAGTTGCAGTAAAAAATGGAGAAAATTCAATATCAAAATCGTTTTGCATGTTATTTTCTAGTATTTCCTTTTTCGCCTTATTAGACAAGGCACTTGAGGAGAAGCCTCCCCCGCAACATAAAAGAATTTTTATCATTTTAAACCCTCCATTTTAGAAAATAATATTGTGACAAACTTATTATTAATAAATAAATCATATCAAAATAAATATAGTAATTCAATAAATAAAATATAACATGGAGAATTTATAGTATTTTTTCTTCAGCAGTAAGTTTTTCTGTATTTTCTAATGCTTTTGAAAGAAATTTACAAGTAGTCACTGGAGTATGAGGAAAATCACTACCGTAAAGAATATGTAAATTTGACGCAGTAAATTTAGAAAATGTTCTTTGAAAGTTGAATAATGTGATAATTACAATATATGTTATAATTAATTCATATATTGTAACCAATAATGAACCAAAGATTACTTTTATTATGAGGAGGAAATTCTATGTTATTTCATAAGAATAAAATTAATGTTGATGTCGTAAAAGATATAGATGTTTCATCTTATTATTGGTGTTCTTCAGCAAAGTTGGTTCTGGTCAGTGGAACTGGAGCGTTAGAAACTGAAACAATGATGGAGGCGGATGATTATTATGGACATAGGTTTTTATCACATATTAAATTGAATGGTGTTCCATTGGTACAAAAAGATTCACCATCATGTCCTACATGTGCCAGTATGCTTGCTACTGGATATGGAATTAATACTGTTGATTGTCCTGAAATTAGAAATATACGTGAGAAGTTAAATATGTCATATGTGAATTTAGAACATTCAATTATGGATATGGCACCTTTATTGGGGTTGTTACAAAGTGGACTATACGTAATTGCAGACATTGAAGCATATCCAACAGATGGAAATGGACATTTCTTTTGGGAGGTGAATGATTCATTTACCGATAATCCTGCAACGGCGGGAATATTAACTGAAGATTATGACTATGTTAATGGTATTCCAGCATATTTATATCCTACACAAAATACAGAGTGTTTTGATGAAAATAGAGTTGACTACTACATTAAGAAGTACGAAGATTATGAAAATGCTCCAAGAACTATTGTTTATAATTATTCCGAATTTGTTAGCCTAATACTTGATGGGCATCATAAGGCTTGTGCCGCTGCTAAACTCGGGAAAAAAGTTAAATGTATTGCGATACTTCCATATAGCGGAATAATGTATGAAAGAGAAGAAAATATTAATGTTCCTTCGACAGTTCTTTATTCTGGAATTAAAATTGACTATGATAATATTCAAAAAAAATTTCAACTTAAATACATGAATAGAGATACTAAAACACAATATACAAAAGTCAATAGATTAAAAACAAGTCTTATTAATAGAATATGGGAAAGATGCTATCATGATTCTACTAAGTACTATTTAGAAATAAATGAACTAGCAGAAATGGTATTATGGGGAGCAAATATCATAGATTTTTCTGATAAAGAAATAGAATTATTATTCTCTAAAATAGATGATGAAAAGCTTAAGACATTACGAAGTTTGCTTCTTATTTTATCGAGTAATACAGATCATAGAACTAAAGATATTGCATTTAAATGTGCGAAAATTGATTGTTATAATCTAAAGGCTACAGCTTTTAAGGTACTTAACAAGATAAAAGATGATCCGAAAATTGAAGAATTCTTTATAGATTATATAGTTGAAGATAATGATAAGCATAGCTTATTAAGAATGATAGCTTCAAGTTATTGGGACTAGATAAGCATTTATTTTAAGAATACTAAGTGAGATTAATTAATGTAACGAGAACTTATACTTAAATAAGAGGTGAATTCTATGATAAATAAATATAAAAAGAAATTTAAGTGTCCATGCTGTGGTTATCCTACTTTAGATGAAAAATCAAATTATGATATCTGTATCATATGTAATTGGGAGGATGATGGGCAAGATGATGCAGATGCTGATCAAGTTTGTGGTGGACCCAATGGTGAGTATTCCTTAACAGAAGCTCGAAATAATTTTCGTCTTTATACAATAATGTATTACCCAGAAAGAGACATGCGTATAACAGGTGCCGATACAGAAGAAGAAATAATCATAAAGAAAGAACTTATGAAAGCTTATGATGATTTTTCAGAAAATGTTAATTCAAACGAAGTGAGGTTACTATATAACAGAATAGAAGTTTACGAAATAAGATTATATGAGATTGTACATGAGCGAATTGAAGAATATACTAAGAAAATTAAATCAAAAGAAAATAAATTATAGATTAATATTTTACATTATTCAAAAACGTAATATTTTTTTTGAGTCATTCTAATAACGGATGCAGCTGCTCCTATTAAAATTGAATAGTGTAATATTTACAAATTATGTTATAATTGAGTAAACGGTAAATGGTAATTTGAAAGGATGAAGCTCATGAAATTTAAGAATCCTATGTTGATTGTAACAGATATGGAAAAATCAAAAATATTCTATAAAGATGTTTTAGGATTAAAAGTTATTATGGATTTTGGAGAAAATATCACTTTAACTGGTGGTGTTGCGTTGCAAACAAAAGAAAGTTGGAAAGATTTTATTCAGAAAAATGATAATGACATTATATTTAATGGTAATGATTCAGAACTGTATTTTGAAGAAGATAATTTTGATAGTTTTATTGAAAGATTAAATGTTATTAAATACATTGAATATGTACACCCTGTCTATGAGCACAGATGGGGACAAAGAGTGGTTCGTTTCTATGATTTAGATAAGCATGTTATTGAAGTTGGTGAAAACATTAAAGTCGTATGCAAACGTTTTTTAGATAGTGGTCTTACATTAGAGGAAACAGCAAAAAGAATGGAGGTTCCTATTAAATTTGTTAAAGCATGTGCGAAATAGATTCTAATTTATGGGTGAGTATTATAAATAGGAATTTGAAAGGAAGAGGACTTTATGAATTATGAAGAATTTATAGAGGATAGTTTATGATAAAACAGGCAGATGAAAATGATATTCTTACGATTGAGGGGATTCTGATAGATGTAGTAATTTGGATGAAAAAAAATAAATTGCAGAATCAATGGAATGAGGACAGTATAAAGTGGAATTCTCTATCAAAAGATTATCAAATTAATGATTTCTATATTGATTATCAGAATGGGGTTCCGGCAGCATGTATAGCTATAACTGATTTAGACTCAAAATATTGGCCTAAAATTCCACAGGGAAAGTCACTATATATACATAAGTTAGCTGTTAAGAGAGAATTTGCAGGTAAGGGCATTTCAAAAGAACTTATTAAATTTGCAAAAAAATTATCTTTAAAAAATGGTATTAATTCACTGAGATTAGATTGCAATTTGCAAAGAAATAAATTGAGGATGTTATATGAAAATGAAGGTTTTATATATGCAAGTAGGAAAAATTCAGAAAATAATTATGATATGGCACTATATGTATGGCATATATAAAACTTCGTTTAACGATAAATTTCAATTTGTAGGGGAGTTTGAAATTAAAGATTTTTATATATGATGGAGGAATAAAATGCATTTAGGTCCGATTTATTTAATAGTTAGGTATTTTAATAAGTCAGTAAATTTTTATGAAAAATTACTGGAGATGAAAGTAACGGCAAAGAATATGGAGCGTTTTGCTCAATTTGAATTTGAGGGTCATAACATATCTATAATGAACGGTTATTTTGATAATAAAAATCCAGAATTAACAATACATAAGGGACAATATGTTGAGAAATTTGATAATCTTGTTGCTATATCAGAGGCAAAAAATACCAATAAGTTTGTATTAAATTTTTGGGTTGAAGATTTAGAAAAAGAGCGAGAAAGAATAATAAATTTAAATATCAGCGATTTAGTGACTAAGGTTAAATATATAAATAATGTAATGCCATATTATTATTTTCAAGTTGCAGATCCAGATGATAATACCATAGAGATTACAGGTCAATATATACCCAAAGAGGGTGAATATAATGAATGAAGATATTGTCAAACTGGCTAAGCAGGAAATTGCTACTTTGCAAAGTAGTGTTTCGAAGGGAAGTCATGTAAAAACAGGAGATATCCGAAAATCACCTGCTATATTAAAGAATGATTATGCCAATAATAAAAATAGAAGCTTGTCCATATCGTTTTGGGATAAGCTTCTATAATTTTTGCCCAAATTTGAGCTATTTAAGTGTAATATTTATATAATATGTTATAATTAACCAAACGATAAATAGTAATTTGAATAATGAATTAATTATATAATCCGCAGAAAATATCAAGTATATCGTCTTATTTTATCTTATAATTTCTTTGAAAGGTAAGGTGTTTTTAATGAAAAAAACAAAGATGTACTTAAAGAATTTTGTAGGAACAAGTTATGAGGTTGGAACACAGATTGGTAATTGGATTTTATCCCAACCTGATTTATTGCAAAAGGTGATTTTACCACCTAATGCTTATCCTCAAAGTAAATTAACAAAAATATCTAACTTGCTTGACTGTTATAGCAGTGGCGTCAACGAGGAAATCAAAGGCTTTGCAGATATAGTCGGAATTTCGAAAGAACAGGTTATTTTTTATGCAATAACATATTTGGAACGAGGGTGCAGTTTGATGTCCGCAGTTTCTAATAAGACTGAAAACGGACACACCTTGATGGCACGTAACTATGATTTTAATGATGAAATGGAAGAAATGTGTTTTGCATATACAGCTATTAAGGGAAAATACAGTTATATTGGTTCTACACTCAATTTGTTCGGGCGATGCGATGGAATGAATGAATATGGGCTGGCAGCGTGTAAAGCTAGCAATGGGTTGCCTGTTGGTAACTTTGAGGGTGGTCAGAAAGGTGATATAACCGGTTTTTCTTTTTGGATTGTTATTAGAAGCATTTTGGAAAACTGTAAAAATGTTGAGGAGGCGATTGCATGGACAATGGATGCACCTATCGGATATAATATCAATTTAATGCTTGCTGACAGCAACAACAAAATTGGGCTGTTACAATGTATAGACGGTCACAAAGCATATCGCATTTTAGATGACGATTCTAAACAGAACTCTTTGATTTCTACAAACCATGCAGTTTTACCAGAAATAAAACCATATGAAAAGATGCTGATTGAAAACTCGGTGATTCGTTACAAAGCAATCGAAAAAATGTTTTCTGAAAAAGAAAAAATATCAGTACAAGATTTAAAATGGATACTGTCGACATCTTATCCTCAAGGATTGTGTTGCCACTATTATCCAGAATTCTTTGGAACTTTACGTTCTATGTTGTTTGATACAACAGAGAAAAGAATAGAGATTGCATTTGGTTCGCCTCAAGCTAATGATTGGAGAACTTTTACGGTACAAAAATTAAAAGAGCAAGAAATTATAGTAAATCTTCCGTGTGAAAAAGCGGGAAAAGATTTTTACAATATAATATATTAAAAAGGAGGAGACTGCATTGGAAAATAAGCACATCATTGGCAGGGCGATTATATTTATTGAAACAAATTTGTATGAGCCATTGACTGTTGAATCGGTCGCTAATTCAGTTTCCTATTCTTATTATCATTTCCATCGTTGTTTTCAAGCGGTGATGGGAGAAACAATTGGTAGCTATATCAGAAGCCGGCGACTGACTCAAGCAGCATACGAAATTGTATACAGCAACAAAAAAATTGTAGACATCGCAATCTCACTTTATTTCGAGTCTGCTGAAAGCTTTACAAGAGCCTTTAAAAAGAGATATGGTATTACACCGACTGAATACAGAAGAAATGGTATTGATGTGTTGATTGGAAGCCATCAGTCCGTGCAAATTGACAAATTGACTGAATGCAATTATGGGGAGTTGGTACCGGAAATCGTAACATTCCAAGCCAAATCTGTTGTAGGGTTCAGATTTGAAATGAGTATAAAGAAAAATAACTGTATTGAAATGTGGGAAAAGCTGAATGTTCAATTGGCCAAACAAAACTATATTTTCAGCCATAATAATCGGTATAGTATTTATGAAGCAGGTGATACCTGCCTGCCAAACCAATTTAGCAAAAACAGTGAGACTACTGTATTTATAGGGATTGAAACCTCGAGTGCCACTAATATCATAAAAGGTATGAAGTTAAAAGAAATTGGTTGTGGGAGGTATGCTAAATTCCTACACAAAGGAACAGTAAAAACTTTGATTTCTACATATCGTTATATTTGGGGGGTGTGGTTTCCTAAGAGTAGCTTTCAACTTGCTGACAGAGATGATTTGGAATGTTACACAGAGCAATTTTTAGGACCAGAAAATAAAAACTCTCAGATTGAGATTTATTTTCCGATACAATAGTAAGAGTATGAGCATAATAGGAAATAGTTAAATTTCAATTTAAATGAGGAGGAGGAATCAATTACAAAAACTCTATATGACCAGTTGTAGAAGAAAGAGGAATTGAAAAAGGTGAAAATAAAAGAGCATTAAAAGACGCAATGAATTTTTTGAAACTTGGTGTGAGCGTTGAAATTGTATCACAGGGCACAGGGCTTTCAATAGATATAATAAGAGAACTTAAAAAAGAAATTATGAATTAGTATAGTTATTAATCAATAATAAAAACAGAAGCTTGTCCGTATCATTTTGGGCTAAGCTTCTATAATTTTTGCCCAAATTTGAGCTATTTCTGTGTAATATTTATATAATATGTTATAATTAACCAAACAATAAATAGTAATTTGTAGAGTAACTCAACAGAGATTTAACCAACTAAGGGACAGAGCGACAAGTTAGAATTTACATTATACATATAGGAGGATAATATGTTTCCAAATAGAGAAATGGCTGAAAAGGAATTAGAAATGGCAAGACAATTAAACCAAGGACCATGGACAGAACATTCTATCAATGTAGGAGTAGCGGCTCAAATGATTGCAGAAAAATGTAGTAATCTTAACCCAGACAAAGCATATGTGTTAGGACTTCTTCATGATATAGGTAGAAGATATGGCATAAGTGCAAGAAGACATGGTATTGATGGATATAAATTCATGATGGAAAAAGGTTGGGATGAAGTGGGTAAAATTTGTTTGACACATTCATTCCCAGTTCCTGACTTTGACAAAGAAATAGGAAAAAATGATATGAGTGACGAAGAAAGCGAATTTGTTAAGAAGTATATTAATGACATAACTTATGATGACTATGATAGACTGTTGATTGTTTGTGATTCACTTGCAGATGCTCAAGGTTTTTGTATGTTAGAAAAGCGGTTTGTCAATACAACAAGGCGCTATGGAACATTTCCATTTACTGTGGAACGTTGGAATGCAACATTTGAAATGAAAGAGTATTTTGAACAACAAATAAATTGTTCTATATATGATATTCTTCCAAATGTAAAAGAGACTACATTTATAGATGTACCATTATGGAAACTGCCAGTAAAATAGACAAATTGCAATTTTGTTAAACTATTCAGAAAAATAAAATTCATAATTAGGGAGATATAGCGATGGAAAAGTTTGCAAAACCAGCAGTAGGTGCAATAATCGAAAAGAAAATAGATGGAGAAAATTTCATTTTGGTGCAAGAAAGACAAAAAGAAGACGGTGGTAAAGAAAATGGAATGCTTGAAATCCCAGCAGGAAAGATTAGGGAATACGAAAATATTTTTGAAGCTTTGCGTAGAGAAGTAAAGGAAGAAACAGGATTAATTATTACAAAAATAAATGGAGAAGAGTGCAGTTCACAATCTTGTGTTAATGGTAATAAAGTTATCAGTTTCCAGCCATATTGTGTTACTCAAAATTTATCTGGAGCATATTCTCTTATTTTAAATACATTTCTTTGTGAGGCTGATGGGGTACTAGCTGAATCAACGAATGAAACACAAAATATACATTGGGAAAAAGCCGATATTATACTAGATATGTTAAAAGCCAATCCAGATAGTTTTTTTCTTATGCATGTTAATGCACTAAAGAAATATTTTAAATTATTGTAAAAGACAAATTCCAATTTAGCGAGGAGATTTTGATGAGAACGAAACATGTAATAGTAGAAGATTATAACCTAGAATGGAAGAATGAATTTGAACGTATAAAAAATGAATTATTAGTAATTTTGTCGGGAAAAATAAGTTCGATTGAGCATGTAGGAAGCACATCTGTTGAAGGATTGGCGGCAAAACCAATTATTGATATAGATATTGTGATTGACGAAAATTTCGAAGAAGTAAGACAATCATTGGAATCAATAGGATATATTTATGAAGGAGATTTAGGTGTATCAGGTAGGGAAACATTTAAGTATCAAAATAAGCCACATTTAATGGTACATCATTTATATGTATGCAATAAAGATAATGAAGAGTTGCTTCGGCATATCAAATTTAGAGATTATTTAAGACAACATAAAGAAGATAGAGATAAATATAGTGAAATAAAAAAGGATATGGCTTTTAAATATCCAGAAGATATAGATTCCTATATTGAAGGAAAGCAACCTGTAATTTTAGAAATATATAAGAAATGTGGCTTATGCGAATAAATTCCAACTTAATGGTGAGTAATATAAATAGTAATTTGTAGCGAAAATAAAATGCAAGGAGAATGTAGAATGAGAGAAATTATAAGAACAGAAATAGACAAAGAATGGGCACACTCTGCGATTGTTGAGGCAGGGGATTATGTTTATATCAGCTATTGCATGAAGAGTGAGGGACAATCGATCGAAAACCAAATAAATGGTGCATTTGATGTTTTGAGTGAAAGACTTGAAAAGATAGGATTGACATTGAAATCTGTAGCGCAAATGGATTGTTTATTTAGAGATATTAAAGATTTATCGTTTTTAGGAGAAATAATTAAGGAAAGATTTGAAGGAAAATATCCAGCAAGAAAGGCATATGAAACAAAGTTTATTAGAGATGGAATTGACTTTCAGGTTGATGCAATAGCTTTCAGAGAGAATTAAATAAATTTCAATTTGTTGAGTAGTTTAAAAGAACGAAAAACATAAATTTATATAAGGCACAATCAAATAAATAAGTTAAAATTTTATGTTGAGTGTTACAAATAGTAATTTGGGAGGAAATCATAATGAGATTTGGAGAAAAGGAAATAGAATTAAAAGATGGGACAACATGCATTTTAAGAAGCCCAAATGAACAGGATGCGGAAAAAATGATTGAATATTTGAAAATGACATCGGAAGAAACACATTTTATGGTTAGATATCTTGAAGAAATTAATTTAACAACTGATAAAGAAATAGAACTTCTTAAGGATAATTTGAATAGCAATAAAGATATGATGATTGCAGCATTTGTTAATAATGAACTTGCAGGTAATGCAAGTATTAGTTGTGTAAGAGACCATATTAAGCTTAAACATAGAGCAGTATTTGGAATTTCTATTAAAGAAGAATACTGGAATAATGGCATTGGAAATGTACTGCTCAAAGAAGTAATTGAACAAGCTAGGCAAATTGGTTATGAACAGATTGAACTTGCTGTATTTTCAGATAATGAGAAAGCAAAAGCTTTATATAAAAAGTATGGTTTTGAGGTTTGGGGTAATAGGAAAAATGCATATAAACTTAAGGATGGAACATATCATGATGAAATCATAATGGGAAGAATGATTTGATAGTAATCAAAGCGACAAATTAGAATTTATAGTACCTTGTACACGAGATATTAAAAGGAGTGATAGTTTTTGAATAGCAATATTATATTTAGAAATGTTGAAAAATTAGATACAGAATCTTTATGGAATATGATGAACCAATTAGATTATGAAACAAAGTTTATGATGTATGAACCAGGTGAAAGAATTAAAAACTTAGCTAGACTTCAAGAGAATATAGATAGTGCTGTTGATGGAAATAACTTGAGTTTTTTAGCAGTAGACGGGAATGAAATTATAGGATATATTTCAGCACAGATAGGTAATGTAAGAAGGGAAAAACATAGTACATATATAGTAGTTGGTATAAGAGAAAAATATCGCAATCAAGGGATTGGTACAAAATTTTTTAAGAAGTTGGATGAGTGGGCGCTGGATAAGAAACTTGTAAGGCTTGAATTAACTGTACTTTGTACTAATGAAGTAGCTTTAAATTTATATAAAAAAAGAGGTTTTGAAATAGAGGGAACAAAAAGAAAATCGATGTTTATTGATGGAGAATATGTAGATGAATATTATATGTCTAAAATAATTAGATGATAGGAAATTTATAAATTCCAATTTAAGGTTGGGTAATATAAATAGTAATTTACGGAGGAGAATATGAAAGATAAAATAGCAGAAAGTATTAACATATTGGGTCAATTCTGTGGAAAGAGAGATGTCTCTGTGTTGACTCCAAATGAATTAAAAGTAAAATACGGTTTGGAACATGTTGATGTTATGGTTCTTTTTGGTGGAAGTATTTTGGCAGGTGGAGATGTTTTGGCAGAAGCAATGAAAAATGGAATTGCAAAGAAATATGTCATTGTTGGTGGAGCAGGACATACAACAGAAACTTTGCGAGTGAAAATGCATAATGAATTTGCTGAAGTTGAAACTAATGGACTTCCAGAAGCAAAGGTGTTTGCAGCATATTTGAAGCACAAATATAATCTGGAACCAGATTTTTTAGAATGTAAATCCACAAATTGTGGTAACAATATAACATATTTATTAGACTTGTTGAAAGAAAATAATATATCTTTTAAAAGTATAATTCTTTCTCAGGATGCAACTATGCAACATCGTATGGAGGCAGGACTTCGAAAATATATTTTTCAAGATAATATAATAATTAATTATGCAGTTTATGATGCAGAAGTGATTGTACGAGATAATGAATTAGAGTTCAAAAATGATATTTTGGGAATGTGGAACATGGAAAGATATATTACACTATTGATGGGAGAGATTCCACGACTTTCAGATGATGCTGAAGGATATGGACCAAATGGGAAAAATTACATTGCACATGTAGAAGTGCCAATTGAGGTTAGGAATGCGTTTATGGAATTAAAGAAAGAGTATGGCTCTTCCATTCGTGAAGCAAATCCGCTTTATTCATCATAACGACAAATTTCAATTTAAGGATGTAAAATATAAATGATGATTTTTGGCAATGGAATAATCCAAAAAAAGTAATAAAGGAGGTATTTAAACGGAGATTATGGCAGGTATAATTGGTGTTTTAATAATAATAATAATTGGTATGCTCTTTGGAAGAATCAATGTACTTATAGGATTAATACTTGAGGGAATTGTTAAACTGATTAGAAAACTATTCTAATCAGTAATTACCAATTTAAGATTAAGAGTTATAAGTAGTAATTTGAGGAAGAGGATATAAATGGATAACACAAATATTCCAGTATGGGAATTACTGCAAAATAGAATCTATCATCGTTAAAATTTACTATTATGATTTAAATCTTTAATTTTAAAGAATAACTAAATTATTTTCACAAAAAACACACTCAGTTATTAAATCATCAAGTAACTGACTCTTATTAATTACTTCATCCTCTAATAGGTTGTACTCTTTTTCAACTATAATATTATTTAACGTTTCCCTACAGTGCTCTATACTATAATTTAAGGTACAATTATGGCATAAATCATTCATAAGATCACTTCCTTGTGATGTAAGCGTCAAAGAATCGACGCGTAGCGGTAGTATAATTTAAGTGATAAAATAAACCCAACAGAAAAACTTATATTCTCTGTTGGGTATAATTTTATATAGAAATAATTATTTGGTAGTCTTAACGCGCAGTTCATCTGGAATGCTTTCAGACCATGGCATACATTTTTCTAGTATGTCCATTTCCTTAACTTCTGAATTTGCAAACATTTCAAATAAATATACTAAATACTTTTCCACTGCTAAGCCATTGGCTTTAGCCGTTTCAGTAATACTATAAAGTAATGCACTTGATTTTGCGCCTTTTACTGTCTTGGAGAACATCCAGTTTTTTCTGCCAATTACAAATGGTTTTATAGCTCTTTCAGCTGCATTATTATCAATTTCAAGACATCCATTTGTCAAGAAAGTTCTCATATATGGCAACAACTTTTGAGCATATGCAAGAGCTTTACCTAAAGGACTTTTAGGAAGAGCATTAACAATTTCATTATCTACATATTCTTGAAATTTATTAAGAATGGGTGCAGATCTCTTGAGCCTTATTGCATGTCGATCACCATAATAATCATCACTACATATATATTGTTCCCTTAGATCTTTTTCAACTTTATAAAGTCGCTCACAATAATTAAACCCTTCTATTGCGTGAGACTGCTTTAGAGCTTCGGGGTTTAAGGTTGATATTATATCAAAGAATTTTCTTCGAATATGGGCCATACAATATAGTCTTTTTATATTCTTAACTTTATTATAGCCATCATATCCATCTGTTTGAAGATATCCAGAGAAACCTTCAAGAAATTCTTCAGCACAAGAACCAGATCTTGTTTTCTGATAATCATATAAAATTATATGGTTCTCTATGCCTCCGGAGCGATATAGCCACATGAACCTTTTTGAGTTGGAGTCTTTTCCATTTTCCTCAATAACCTTCACATAAGTTTCATCGGCGTGGATATAATTTCTTCTTAAGAGTTCCTCTTTCATATAATGAAAAACAGGCTGAAGTTCATTTGCACAACTTATTATCCAGTTGGATAATGTCTGTCTTGAAAGATTAACATTCATCATCTTAAAATATGATTCCATTCTATATAATGGCATTGCATATTGATATTTCATGCTCACAACATGAGCTAATAATTCATTTGAAGCCATACTTTTATATAAGAAAGTATTTGGAATTTTTGCAGAAATTATATTGGCTTTATCAGCATCCGCTTCGCAATTTTTGCAAGCATATGTATATGAAATATGTTCTTCTATGTAAAGTTCTGCTGGCTTATATTTTAAAATTTCTTTTGATTTTTTACCGATTATAATTAAATCATTCCCACATTTATCGCAAAATGTTTCAGAGTCAGCAAGTTTATGCTCAATTGTAACTCTATCTAGGCCGGATAGATTATCTTTCTTTCCTAAATGAGAAGATGATTTTTTTCTTGTATATGTAATTTCTTCAATGGAAGGCTCATCTATTTTAATATCACTGTTTTTTTCAGCATCATTAAAAAGTGAGAGCTGTCTTGAATCAACTTGTTCACTAGATTGTCCAAAAATTTTTCTGTTTTTATTAAGGAGCTGTCCTTTAAGAAAAGCCAATTCCTTTTTTAAATCATCAATTTCCTTATCTTTTGATTCAATGTCTTTTTCCATTTTAGAAATCAATAATTTTGTTTTTTTATCAAGTTGATCTTCTAAATCTAAAATATCCATCCCTATACCTCACAACAAATATAGGGGTATTTTACCACAAAACCCTCAATTCCGAAACTTGTAAAAGTTCAAAATTAAGGGTTTACAGCGATATTTGTTTTAAAAGCTATTTCTTACTTCAATTGGCTTAAATTTAGACTTAGTTCTAACTTCATATCCCATAAGCAACCATTTCAATTCCTCTTTGTTGATTTTAAGAGCTTCGTCTGGAGTCATCGGCCATTTCAATTTACTATTTTCAAGTCGGAAATAGTACAGCCAGAATCCTTCATCAAAGTGAAGTATCTTAATTTTATTCATTTGCCTATTGCAAAAAACAAACAAGGCTTTTTCAAACGGATCCAACTTTAGCTGCGTTTGCACAATCACTACTAGTCCATCAATACTTTTTCTCAAATCTGTTATTCCACATGCAAGATAAACTGTATTAACTTTATTAAGATTAAACATTTGTAATCAAATCCTTAAGCAACTTACTCAAAATAGCTATTTCATTAGCCGGTACATATATTTTAGCGGCTCCTATTTCTATTATTATATTAGGTCTATCAGCTGGAACTACGGTGACTTCAGTTGTTACTTTTTCTTCTCTCATTGAAATTGCATGAAACTGTAAATTATTATCTTCATTCTTGAATTTCTTTTTATAGTAATGAAATTGACTTTTAGTAATGTGATTTGCATTGCAGAAAGTTCCTAACGTTCCTTCGTAAGAAGAAAAGGTAGCAACAATTTCTCTCCAATTTATCTTCTCATTATTATTCATGTAAATAAACCTCCATTGTTAAAATCTATGTTAATTTTAACAATAGAGACTTACATTTATCTATCCGTTAATTTTTTTACGCTTACCTTGTGATAAATATTTTTAATATATAGATTATACCATATGAAAATGTAAAAATATGTCTTATAATGTTGATGAATTAAAAATATTTGTACAAGTATATTTGTTATTTTTTTGATTGTGTCTAATGTTCATAAGTATACGAATAACTTGTAAATAAATACAATTATAATATAATATGTGTATGTGATTATACAGAATAGTAAATTAAAGCGAACTATATGTTAAATTAAGAAAGGGGAAAAATATACGATGAAAGCACAAATTAATCTTATTACGATTTGGACAAATGATATAGATAAAATGAAAAATTTCTATAATCAAGTTCTTGGATTTAGAATTGGAAATGACCTTGGTAATTATGTTGAATTTGAAAACGATGGAGCAAGGTTTGCTATTTGTATGAGAGATGTTATGTATGTGTATAGTAGCGAATATAGGAAAGAGTTATTTGGACAAGGCTTTGAACTTGCTTTCCCATGTGAAAATCCCAATGATGTTGATGAATCATTTAAGGAGTTAATCTCTAAAGGAGCAACATCTGTTCATGAACCACAAGATATGCCTTGGAATCAAAGAACAGCACTATTTGCTGACCCAGATGGAAATATACATGAAATTTTTGCGGAAATTAAATAGTACGTAGTTTTATTTTTTGAAGTAGTAAATTATGGTGAACTATAAAGAGGTGGATATCTTGACAATTATTCTATTTTAAATTTTATTCATTTTACCAATACTCATAACATTATGGGCAAGTAAACTATCTCTAAAATTATGATTTTTGGTTCCATTTATTGAATTAGGGGCAATACTCTTATTCAATGCCATCATCTATAACCCACTAAAATATATAAGAAAAGAGTGTGAAATTATGGAGTTAAGAAGAGAAAATGAAATTGTTAAATGTGATACAGGATTTTCAATAGATATTTTACTAATATCTTATTACGCTCTGTTAATAAGAAAGGATTATAAGGATTATATAGAATTTAGTATATTTCTATTATTACATATAATAGGAGTATTATTAAGTATCTTTATTTTTCCCAATGTACCTTATTTTTATAAAGGTACTATTCATATTATTTTATTTAATATTATATTAGCAATATTTTATAATAAGTTGCATATAGCAATTTTATTAAAAAAAGGTTGGACAATCTATTAACGTAATTTGGAGGTAATACTCCTATGTAAATATTAATTATTGTATGTTTAGTAGTTAATTAACAATCTTCGTAAATCATGAATTAATGGAACTCTTAGAATGAATTCCACTAATTTACATTTGTATTATCCTTTTTAATTGAATTAATGTAACTATAGCCTTATACAATCCCCATATCCAACCAAAGCAAATACCAATAATAACTCCAATAATTTCAATAATTAGTATAGAAAATGCCGTTGTTGCTGTTGTTCCTACAAGCAAGTTATCTGCCATTTTTTTATATAGACCTATTATTGAATTCAATCCATATACAATTCCCATTGGATACAAAATTATAATAGCAATAACAAATATGCTTTCTAAACTAAATAAGTGATTGTCTATATTAACATACATAAATGCATAAATTGAAAATAATATTGCTAATACTATTCCAATACCAATTAACATAAGCATTTTCTTTTTTTCTTTCTCAAATCTTATTTTATTCTCCACTTTATTCCTCACCCTTTCATAACAGAATTTTATTATTTGAAGTTATAAAAAAACTGGTCGCAAGCATGTTTAAATGATGTTGCTACCAATGAAATACGAGTACTTTGCTCATAAGTTATTTCATTTTTATTTTTTAGAAAATTATCTATGTTTCCAGATGGAGTTTTTGTGACCTTTTCAATACAACTAATTGAAAAATCATAATCTTTTTTTAAACTGATTAATAATTCAACTAATGGAATCATGTCTTGTTCATTGCACATATAAAAATCCTTAGAAGGCATCATAAAATCACTCCTTTGGAATATTATACACCATATTCTTTTTGCCTACAGCAACATAGCTATTTTTTAAAATTAAAGATTTAAAATGTGACTTTGTTAGAAAATAATGTTCATATGGTATATGAATAACTTGTAGATAAATACAATTATAATATAATATGTGTATGGAATGATACAGAATAGTAGATTATTGTAAAGAAAGAAGATTAATTTTAATTGGAGGATATAATGATAAGTTATAAAAGAATTGATTGTAATTACTTTGAAGAATACGATACAATTCCTATGCGAGTTTATGTAAAGAGTTATTATGTATTAGATAGAATTAATAACGGGCTTGGAGGTATTCTTTTAAAAGAAGTACCAGTTAAAAATTATGTACGAGATTTTTCAAAACATGCAAATGCAACAAAGTTTAGTGAAAAATTTGATATAACAAACTGGGCATTTTTTATGGCATTTGATGATGAAAAACCTATTGGTGCAGTAACAATTGTTTCAAAAACTGCTGATATACATATGCTTGATGGAAGAGATGATATGACTGTGTTATGGGATATACGTGTATCTGATACATATAAACACCAGGGTATAGGACAGAAATTGTTTGATTTAGCTGTAGATTGGTCAAGAAGCAATGGTTTTAAACAAATGAAAATCGAATGTCAAAATAATAATGTTCCCGCTTGTAAGTTTTATCACAAACAGGGAGCAATTTTAAGAACGATTGATGAATATGCTTATATTGATGATGTTGATAGCAGGTTTGAGGTACAATTTATTTGGTATCTTGATTTGTAGTAGATGTATATATTATATAAATTTAATTCACCATCTTCTTTTAAGATGCAACAGTAATTTAATGCGAATTTAACATACATGTACACTATTGATTCATGTGAAAGGAGGGTACAATTATGAGAATTACAGAGACACAACCTAATACACAAGATGCTATTGATTTAATGAAGAAACTATCTGAGAATTTAAAACTTATAACAGGTGATAGTGGAAAAAACTCTTTTAATTCTAATGATGTTTGTGTTCCACGTTCTTTATTTGTAGTAGCATATAATGAATATGGTGAGGCCATAGGCTGTGGAGCAATACGACCTATTAATCAAGATGTTGCTGAGGTTAAAAGAATGTTTGCTAAGACTAAAGCGATTGGCGTGGGAAGTGAAATTTTGCATCATTTAGAGAATCAAGCACAAAAATTAGGGTACTCCGCTATTTGGCTTGAAACCCGATTGATTAATAAAAGAGCAGTATCATTCTATGAAAAAAAAGGTTATCATCGTATTTCTAATTACGGCAAGTATGTAAATAAACCTGAAGCAGTTTGTTTTGAAAAAAACATAATTTAGATACACAATTTTTTTAATGCATAGCAATGGATTTATAATTAACAATCTATTATAAATATATAATTCAATATAACTTTTTGGAGGTAATAATATGACTGAACTTGAAAATTTTATTTTGGAAGGTAATATGAAAACATTACTCTTTAAGTTTTCGCTTCCTGCCGTATGTGTATTTTTAGCTAATGTATTATATAATGTTATTGATGCAATTTTTATAGGGAATCAGCCTAATGGTAGTTTAGGAATTGCAGCTTTAACTATAGTCTTTCCTATTCAACAAATAATACTGGCTCTTTCTCAAATGATTGGAGTTGGAATTGCTTCTATAACGTCAAGAAGTCTTGGAGCCGGAAATAAACTAAAAGCAGAAAAGGCTGTGGGTACTGCATTAACATCCTCTGTTCTATTAGGAATTTTAATTATGGTTATAGGACTGACTTTCATGAGACCTATATTGTATATTTTTGGTTCTGTTGAAACTATACTACCCTATGCTGTAACATTTTTTAGAATTACTTTATATTGCAGTATTTTCTTCGTTTTTAGTATTGTTTCCAATAGCATCATACAATCAGAAGGACATGCTAATATTGCTATGATAAGCATGATAATAGGACCTGTAATTAATATTCCGTTAGATTACATATTGGTTACAAGGCTTAAATATGGGATAAAAGGAGCTGCCATTGCTACAGACATTTCACAAACAATATGTTTCATATTCTTATTGGTATATATCTGTTTTAACAGCAAAATTTTTGGATCGAAAGTTAAAAATTTAACAATCAATATAAAGTTATTAAAGGAAGCGATTTCTTTAGGAGCATCTACTTTTATGACTCAACTAGCTTATGGAATTCTAGCCATAGTATTAAATAATTCATTAAGAATTTATGGAGGATCTGACTTATATATTTCTGCAATTGGTATATATAATCGTATATTCGGGTTTATTACCATTCCTATGTATGGGATTAGACAAGCTCTTCAGCCTATTATAGGATTTAATTATGGTGCTAAAAAATTCAATAGAGTAAAACAAAGCTTAAAGCTTGGAATTTTAACATCAGTTGTAATTTCATTAGGATTTTTAGTTATAATTATTGGTTTTACAAATAAAATAGTAGGGGTTTTTACATCTGATAATGAATTAATAGCATTGACTATTCCTATTTTAAGAGTACTGATACTTATGAGTCCTTTAGTAGGTGTTCAAGTAATTGCTGCAAGTTTTTTTCAGTATATTGGCAAACCTAAACCTGCATTATTTTTATCAATAATGAAACCATTTTTATTTATAATACCATTAATGTTAGTCATCCCAATATTTCTTAAAGTCACTGGTGTTTTTGTATCTGTTCCGTTATCTGATTTTTTAACTGCAATGATATCTTTAATTTTTATATATCATGAGATAAAAAAGGTGAATGAATTAAACGTAATTCAAGGAAAAAATAAAAATGCATGTGTTTAGGATAATTTTGAAGATAATAACATAAATTTGAAAATATAGTTATCATATGAGGGCTATTGCTCCCTTTGCTGGAGCAGCAGAAGACCCTGTTTGTGGTACTGGTAATGTATGTGTTGAATCCTATATCATTCACAATAAGTTGTGTAACTAATGAATAACTACAAAATATATTTTGTAGTATCAAAGGGAGGTATTAATAATGAAAATAGTTTTTATGGGAACTCCTGATTTTGCAGTTCCCTCATTGAAGAAAATGATAGAGAAATATAATGTAAGTGCGATTGTAACACAACCTGATAAACCAAGTGGAAGAGGGAAAAAGGTAGCAATTTCACCAATCAAAGAGGTCGGACTATCGAATCAAATTCCAATTTTTCAGCCCGAAAAAATAAGAACAGACTCTGTAATTATTGATAAATTAAAAGAAATAAAACCTGATTTTATTATTGTTGTAGCATATGGTCAAATCATAACTAAGGATATACTTGACATACCAAGACTCGGATGTATTAATCTACATGCATCTCTCCTCCCAATGTATAGGGGGTCATCACCAATAAATTGGAGTTTGATAAATGGGGAAATAACAACTGGAAATACAACTATACTAATGGATACTGGTATAGATACGGGTGATATCCTTATGAGAAGTGAGTTTGACATATCTGAATCTACGACAGCAGGAGAATTGTACCAATTATTAAAAATAAACGGTGCTGAACTGTTAGAGGAAACAATAAATGGAATTATCACAGGTGAAATTTGTGGGGTAAAACAACAGAGTGATGGAAGTTCTTATGTACAGATGTTAAACAAGCAAATGGCAAAGATTAATTGGAATGACAGTAGTATTAACATACATAATTTAATAAGAGGATTGAGTTCTTGGCCATATAAAAATATAAACTCATGGTCAACTGCTTTTACTTATTATAAAGATATTCCAGTTAAAATATTCAAATCCAAGTCATTAGAGGCAAATATTATTAAACCACCTGGTTATATCATAGATGCAAATAATGAAGGAATTACAGTTGCCACCAATAACGGTATTCTGATTATAGAAATATTACAGTTTCCAGGGGGGAAACCTCTTGAGGTAAAAGAATTTTTAAAAGGAAATAAAATAGAAAAAGGCATTGTATTATCATAATCATAATTGATTTATAGTCTATATAGGACTACAATATTATGATTATTGGTTCGTAATATTCTTTTTGCCTACAGCAACATAGTTATTTTTTAAAATTAAAGATTTAAAAAATAACTATGTCAGACAATAATGTTCATATAGTATATGAATAACTTGTAAACAAATACAATTATAATATAATATGTGTATGTGATTATACAGAATACTAATTTATGAAGTAGATACTAAATAACAAATTAAATAATGATAAATTTACAAGATATGATATAATTAATATATAAAGGCAAAGTTAGAGGAGATGATAGTAATGAAAAGAAAGCTTGATAGAACAGATTTATTATTTTATATCATCTATTTTTCATTAGCATGTTTATATATATTACTTGATATAAAAATATTGAATGTTCCTAAATCTATTGATGGATTGATTATACTTACATTTTCTATCTGTGCTTATATATATAGAAGTATTAGAAGAAAATCATTATGTTAGACACATGAAAATAAATAACAAGTCCAAAGTTGCCATGAATATTTTTCATCAGGCAAGGAGACAAATTGACTTGTTATTTTTTTAATTGTGCCTTAATAGATATGTAGTAATACACAATATTATTAACTTGTGTATTACCAAAGTCCCAAATATGAACAATATTAAAGGCAATAAACATTAAATTAAAAGTTTATTGCCTATTTCTCATGCTACTTTATGAGAATCATCATCAGATCCAGCTGCATTTATAACAACACCAAGCTTTGTTGATATTATGGTATTGAGTTTATTAATTGAACTTGATAAATTATTAATTTGTTTTTCTAAGCGAATAAGCAAATATGCAGCAACAGCTATAGCAAACCCATTGTTAACTATCAGGTTAATTAATTGGTTAACTTCCATAAATCATCACCTCCTATATTGGTTATATGTGCAAAAGTATATTATTTCATATTAAAGGATAAATAATTATTTAGGATCATTAAAAATATTCATGTATATATGTTGTAATTATAAATTATTGTGTACCACCTTCAATTAAAATGTAATTATGATAGTGGTCCAAAGCAATATCAACTATGCTACTAACACATACATTGATATCAGGATGTACGTTCTTTAGTTCATTTATTTTTCTTATTGTAGAATCTCTAAGGGTATAGGTTCTTTTTATAGTTGGAGTGGCACGATTGGGAAGTGGAGTTCTTCTATTATCAAATATATCTTTTGTAGAGGTAGAAATATTTTTTAATTGTCTTTGATCAGTGGTGTTAGTTTCAATATTAATATTGTCCTTAGTGATATTATTATCTGAAGTGAAAGTTTCATTGGTTGCTGCTCCAGTAGTAGTACTATTATTATTATGATCATTATCAGTAATTTTAGATGCTGGATTAAGTTCAAGGGTTTGAATTTCAGAAGCATTATTACAAGAAAAAGATGCAATAACATTTCCAACTATAGGAGCTTCATCAGTAAATCCATAAACTTGACCTTCATCATATTCAAAATCATTTATAGGTGGCTTTGAGTCTTTTTTTCGTCCCATATATTCTGTGTCCTCCTTGGCAAATTTTTTGAAGCTCTAAGTTTGAGAGTCTCTTAATAAGGATATATGTTAGTTTATTAAGAATTCTAAAGTTATAAAAAATTTAACAATTTAAGAACTTTAGAATTATAGAATTTTAAAACTTTAGAATTATAGAATTTTAGAATTTGCTTGTAAAATGCGGGTTAAGGAGTTATTAGGTTAGAAAAGTTAGTTATTTCTTTGTGATTTTTAGTTTTTTAATATATATCAATAATAGCAGTGAGAATTTTTGAGCTGCAAATAAATTTTGGAGTGTGTTGTTAGTAGTTTTAGTGTTGAGCAGACAGAATAAATGTAGAAAGATAATTAGGCACAATCAAAAAAAAATCCAAGAATAGTCTTGGATTTTTTTGAGAATATATTTAATTAGTATATTCATTTTGATTATAATGCAGATTGATATAATTAAAGATTTTCTTTAAGGTAACTTTCTTTTTAAGATTAGCAGTAGAGTAGCACAGGTTTTTATAATAAGCATAAGTTTGAACTGTATTGTTCTTATAAAAGATGAAATCAATAAGCTCCTTTTCCTCTTCAGTTAAATTATTAAGAGCTAATCTTAATTCTTGATAATCGCATTCCTCACATAATAAATCTTCTAAGCTAATATCCATATCTGGCAGATCTTTTTCAACATCATCATGTAAACTTAAAGCATCGTTTCCTTCAGTAAGACTTCTGATTTTAATTCTTTTGATTAAATCATTTATATTATTTCTTATTGAATTACTAGCATAAGCAACGAATCTATGTTTTTCTAAATTATATAAGGAAACACAGTTAAATAGAGTTTTGTAACATTCATTTTGAATATCATGTATTGCATATCCATGAATGAAGGTTCTTTTAGAAATATTAAAGATTAAAGGCCTAAACTCCTCGGCTAATTTTTCTTTTGATAGTGTATCACCATTTTTGCAGTTGGTAACTAATTCCTCAATGTATATAAAATTCATAAGACCTCCTTTGTTGATTTGAAATTATTAGTTTTTATATAGAGGTAATTATAAAAATAATCCCTATATATAGTATATATGGTAAAAATTCATATATCTTATATAGGGTGAAAAAAATTCTTAATTGCAGGATAGCTGTGTTTTTGGAGGTGGGAAGTTCTTGATTGTGCTGGCGCACCTTTTTTAAAGGTGTATATCTTATATGGAAGGAGAAATTAAATTAGTTTTAAGTTGGATGTGGAATTTTTTTTGAAGTTCTTGGTTGCAGCATAGCTGCTTTTTAAAAAGGTGAGAAGATCTTGATTGTGCTAGCGCACCTTTTTTAAAGGTGTATATCTTATATGCAAGTAGAAATTAATTGAGTTTTAAATTGGATGTGGGATTTTTTTATTGGAAGATCTTATATGAGAAATTAAGAAATGCTCACAGAGAAAGTTCAGTGAGCCAAATATAAAATTTGGAACTTCACTTTTGAAGGAGGGTGTAAAAAATGAGTGATTTTATAATAGCAATTGGGCATACTGCTAGTGGGAATATTGGGTGTGGTGTAATTGCAAGACTTGATGAAAGTAATTGCACGCGAGCAATTGGATCTTTGGTTATAGCTTATTTACAGGAAAAAGGACATACGGTTAATTTACTTAGGGTAGATGAAAGCAATAATTATAACTTTGAGGATTGTTATGTAAGAGCAAATGAAGCTAATGATATAGCAAAATATTCAGATGTTGAATTATATGTGGAGATTCATATTAATGCAGGGGGAGGTACTGGCCCTGAGGTTTGCGTTTCTGGAAAGTCAGAGATAGCTAATCAATATGCAGTTAAGGTAAGCAAGGGCTTGGCTAATGCTTTGAATTTAACTAATAGAGGAGTGAAGACAAGGAATCTTATTGTTCTCAATAGAACTGTTATGCCTGCAATTTTAGTTGAATGTTTATTTGCAGATAGTGATGATGCTGATATTTATAATCAAGAGGTAATTGCAAGAGCTATTGTTAATGGGTTGGTTGGTGTTAAAAGTTTAGGGAATAATGCTTGGAAATTGGGTTGGAATAGGAATGATGTTGGATGGTGGTTTTGCACCGATATTAAAAATAAATATTATTATACAGCGGATAATGGTTGGAAAGAGATTGAGTGGGATTGGTATATATTTGATAGTAGGGGATATGCTTTGCAAGACGCCTGGTATTATGATGAAAGTGATAAGTTTTGGTATTACTTAGATGGAAGTTGCAAGATGGTAAGGGGAAGCACTGATAAGCCTTTGTGGGTTTGGATTGACGATGCTTGCTATTGCTTTAATGAGCATGGGAGGATGTATTGTGATTGTGTTACTGCTGATGGGTGGAAGGTTGATGATAGTGGAATTTGGGTAAAGTAATAAAGATATTATAATATTAATATAGCTGAATTGAAAGAGCATAAAACATAGGTAATTTGATATTTGTGGGGGAGATGTATGGAGATACTTATATGAAAAATGCAATGCAGTTTAAAGCTTATATAAAGTGAAACTTTTAAGGTGTAGTGTTATACTACAGCTTGATTTGGTATTTAATTAGTAATATATGGACTAATGTATTTTAGATAAATAGTATATTGGATATAATAGATATGAACAAATAAAATAATTTTGTGGATAAGTACAATAAAATAAAGATAATAATGTGAACAAAATTAACATTATTAATGCTAAAATAAAAACATAGTTATTTATAAAGTAAATTATAGATTTTAGGACTAATAAAATATAAATATAAGAAGCAGATGGTGTTGGGAGAGAAACTAAATATCTGCTTTCTAGTATGTTTGATTTTGAAAATTCAGATGATATACAAGATGGAAGCACTAGGATTATAAACGATGTAAGGCTCAATGAAGATGAAATTAAAATAGTAAGTTATATAAAACAAAATGTTTCTATAACTAATGCTATGAGCAGAGAAGAATTTGGATTAACAAAACAGAAAGGGGGAGTGTAAGAATGCAATATGTAGATTATAAAAAATTTCTTCAAGTACTACAAGAAACTAAAGGAATTCATAATTCACTAAATGAAATACTAAAATATGATTTTATATATCATTCAAATAAAATAGAAGGAAGTACGTTTACAACAGAAGCTCTGCAACTTTTATTTGAAAAGAATATAGTTAAGGGAACTCATAAACTAGATGATGTTCAAGAAACAGTAAATTCATTTTATACATTTGATATGGTAATTGATACTTTAGATAAAAAGCTGACTTTAGACATGATAAAAGAATGGCATGGTAGTCTAATGTATAGAACTAGTTTATATGATATGGGGCTTGCTGGAATATTTAAAAAATATCAAAACAAAACACTTGGAGCTGATTTTGAAACAGCAAGTCCTTTAGAAGTTGAAGATAAGTTAAATATTTTAATCAATAATTTTAATTCACTGGAAAAAGTAACAATTGACGATATAGCAAGATTTCATTTAGAATTTGAAGTTATTCATCCGTTTCAACATGGCAATGGTAGAATAGGACGATTCATATATTTAAAGCAGTTATTAGATAATAGACTAGAACTAAAGTATATGAATGGTGAATCAGCTGACAAATATAAGAGTGCATTAGGTGCGGCTTCAAAAGATGATATAAAACCATTAATTCAGTATATAGAAGATCAAAAAGATTTTATAGTAGAAAATAAAAATATGTTTTAATAAAAAGTTCACCTAAAATTCAGCTAGGGATCAAACCCTACCTGAATTAAGTTTCACTTGATGAAAACCTCTAAAAAGCTACAGTAAAACATCATAATAAGATATAATATAGAATATAGAGTATTTTTGATGGGAGTGGATGAGATGGAGAACAATTTAATTAAAGAAGAATGGATTAATGGTATTGTGATGATGTCACCTAGGCCACAGTATAACCATATGCAAATTGAAGGTAAAATTTATATGCAGTTAGAGAAGTATTTTAATGGTAAATGTAAAGTTGCTATAGAGAGTTCTTTATTTCTGACAAGAGATAATCCATCAGAATTAAAGAAAGATTTTGCAAGGTTAAAAGAATTGATAAGTGCAAAAAAAGCTGAAATTATTCCAGACATAGCTGTATATTGTGATAAAGAGCAGATATTTAAGAGAGGACTTTTAGGTATACCTCAGTTAATTGTGGAGATATTAAGTCCTAGTAACTCCACGGATGATACGGAAATTAAAAAAGAAACATATCAAAAATATGGAGTACCTGAATACTGGATAGCAGATCCAATGACTAAAAAAGTTTTTGTATATGGTTTAGAAAATGAACACTATGAATTAAAAGGTGAATATAAATTCCTAGAGGAAGAAATAAAGTCTAGTAGGTTTTCTGACTTAGTAGTGGACATAAAAGATATTGAATTATTTGAAGATGATGATGATGATATTTAACGCAGCGCAGTAGTTAATTCTACTGCTTTTTTTAATGTATAGTAAACAGCTTGCGGAACTGGCTTTTGAGAAAAACTATAAGTTTTAATGATGCATACGAGAACTTTTATCATGGATTTGTTGTTGGAGTATTGTCAGGTATTGATGGATATATAGTAAAATCAAACCGAGAAGCAGGAGACGGCAGAAGTGATATTTATATACGCCCCCTTTCGATATTTCAGCGTGCAGTAATTATAGAAATAAAGGTATGTGACAAACCAAAAGAGTTATTTACTAAATGCGATAAAGCCCTTGAGCAGATAGAAAAAATGAAGTATGAAGAAGAGCTGAATGAAGAAGGCTATGAAGATATAATAAAATATGGGATGGCTTTTTATAGGAAAGACTGTTTGATAAAAGTTAAAGATGTATAGTTGACTATATAGATGAATTAACAAAAAGTGTGGATTATGATAAGGCAGCTGATAAATCAGAAGTCAATAAATTAAAACATATGATAACTTTAACAAGGAAATTGCCAGAATTTATTGATGAGACAAAAGAAAAATATGAGTAATATAAAGTAGTGTATACTTTACTAAACAGAATAGTATTAATAAAGATTATTAAAATCAGCCTAAAGTAGAATTAAATTTTAAAGATTATCTACTTTAGGATTTTTATATTTATAGAACTTTTGAATGGTAATTGAAATTAAGATTAACAATAACTAGATTTAAGATTGAATTAAGGATGCAGGGAATATTTTTCTGTATAATATTATATGAGATAAGATGGATTTATAAAATGAAATAAAAATATTTCATTGATACAAATACGGGGGGAAATAATATGCAACTAGAATTAAAAGGCATTAAGAAATCTTTTGAAAGTAAACATGTACTAAAAGATATGAATTTTACTTTTGAAAAAGGAAAAATATATGGACTCCTAGGGAGAAATGGAGCAGGAAAAACTACTCTTTTTAATTGTTTAAGTGGTGAAGTTATTCAAGATGAAGGAAGTGCTATTTTACATAGTGATGGGATGGAAATGGATCTAGATAATGATGATATAGGTTATGTTTTCTCAACTCCAATTCTTCCAGAATTTCTTACAGGATATGAGTTCGTAAAGTTTTTTATAGACATAAACAAAAATACTATTATTGAATTAAAAACTGTTGATGATTATTTTGATATGATGAAAATTGAACAGGATGATAGGCATAGATTAATAAAGGGATATTCACATGGTATGAAAAATAAACTTCAAATGTTATGTTTCATAATAGCAAGACCGCCTGTAATATTACTTGATGAACCTCTTACTTCTTTAGATGTTGTTGTGGCATTAGAAATTAAAAAAATATTAAAAGAAATAAAGCATGACCACATAATTATATTTTCCACTCATATTTTACAGCTTGCTACAGATTTATGTGATGAAATTGTAGTGCTTAGTGATGGTAAACTAGAACAAATTGATCATGAAATGTTAAAAAGCAGTAAGTTTGAAGAAAAAGTAATAGAACTTTTAAAGGATGATGAAAAATGATTGAAACTTTAAAAAATATTTATAAGATTAATATGTCAAATAGAATTAATTTCTTAATTTACTATTTTAAATACATACCATTAATAGGAAGGCTATTGAAGGATACAGTATATAAAGAATTAAAAATTAAAAAGATTATTTCTATATTTGTGTTAATAAGTAAGGGTGTTAATGGATTTATAGAATCAATTGTATATGTTGTAATTGCAATAGGTTTACCTATATTCTTTCTATATAAAGATTATAGTAGAGAAAATAAATATTCTGTGTTTGTATATTTACTATTTGTACTTAGTTTTATGATTGGAGCATTTGCAATTTCTAAAGTATTAGATTCTAGTAAAGAAAAATTTATTTGTGTCAAGTTAATGAAGATGAGAGCAAAAGATTATGGCATTTCAATTGTATTTGGAGCAAATATATGGGGGTTTATATGTTTGTTACCTACATTAATTATTGCAAGTAAGGTTTTAGGTGGAACAATTTTTCAAGGAATTGCTTTAGCATTTTTGATTACTATGTTTAGATTTATAGGTGAAGCATTTCATTTATTTGTTTTTGAAAAGAAGAATATAATATTATGCAAAAAATATATTTTTGTAATAATTTATTGTGTCTTAATGTTGTCAGTAGCATATGTACCAGTTGTTTTTCATGTAATATTGCCAATAGATAAATACTTGTTAAATCCTGTCGTTATGTTAATTATACTTATAAGTGGAATTGCTAGTATTTCATATATTTTAAATTATAAATTATATTATAAGGCATTTAATAGCGCTAATAGGTTAACTGAATTATTTGTAGATGAATATAAATTAAATGAGATAAAATTTGAAGATGTAAAGATAGATGAAAAAGAGTTTGAAAAGTCAGAATTAAATTCTAAATTATTTAATAATAAAGAAGGATATGAATACTTAAATGCAATTTTTTTTAAGAGACATAAGAAACTTTTGTACAAGCCTATGTTTATAGAACTTATTATAATTGTAATACTCTTTGCTATAAGTTTTATAGCGCAAATTATAGTCCCTAGTTTTATGCATAAATTTTTTGAAGGAATTTATAATATATTTCCAGGACTTGTATTTATAATGTATATGCTTTCTAATTCTAAGAGAATAACGAAAGCAATGTTTTATAATTGCGATATAAGTCTTCTTAGATATGGCTTTTATCGTGATAAAAGAGTAATTCTTCAAAATTTTAAAATAAGACTATTTAAAGTTGCCTTTATTAATTTAATTCCAGCATTGGTATTATCAACTTCACTTACTATTCTTGTAATTATGAGCGGGGCAGAAACCTTTATAAGAATGATACCAATGGTATTTATGATTTTGATTTTATCATTGTTTTTTTCTGTACATGATTTATTTTTGTATTACATATTGCAGCCATATACAACAGAACTAAAAATGAAAAGTCCATATTTTAGTATAATTAATGGAGTTACATATTGGGGTTGTTATTTATGCTTAAAGATTAAAACACCTCCAACATATTTTGTTTGGATGGTACTTGCAATTACTATTGCATACATAATTATAGCGCTTTATTCAGTTTATAGATTTTCGCCAAAGACTTTTAAGGTTAAATAATAATTTGGATGATAAGGCAAATATAAAAATAAAAGCATGTTCAGTATTAAAATTGCACTTATGTAACAATTTTAGTTAGGACATGTTTTTGTTTTTTAGAATTATGGATTGATTTACTATTTTCTTTTATATATCTAAGTTTTACATAAAGAAACATTTATGTAACAAATAAATGTTAGAATGGTAATATAATCTAAAATATGAGGTGAGGATATGGGAAATAGAATTTTAGTCGTAGAGGATGATAATAGTATAAGAGAAATGCTTACATTTGCTCTTGAAACAGAAGGATTTACAGTGGATAACAGTAAAAATGGAATAGAGGCTTTAAATAAAAATAATGAATTTAAACCAGATTTAGTTCTTTTAGATTTGATGTTGCCTGATATAAATGGATTTGAGGTATGCAAAAAAATACAGCAAGAAAGGGATATTCCAGTAATTATGGTTACTGCTAAAGACGATATTGTGGACAAGGTATTGGGATTAGAAATAGGAGCTGATGATTATATTACTAAACCTTTTCATATAAAAGAAGTAATAGCACGAGTTAATAAATCATTGCAGAGAATAGATAAAGCTACAAAATTAGAAAAAGAAAGTAACTTAATAGAAATAGGAAAAGAGACATATATAGATGAAGATGGCAGAGTTGTGATTAAGAAGGGAATAGAAATAAGTTTAAGACCTAAGGAATATGAAGTGCTTCATCTATTAGCAACTAATAAAGGAAAGGTATTTTCAAGGGAACAGCTTTTGAATAAAATATGGAGCTATGATTATTTTGGAGAATTAAGAACTGTAGATGTACATATTAGAAGGCTAAGAGCTAAGATTGAGGATAATGAAAATAAATACATTGAAACAGTATTTGGTGTGGGATATAAGTTGAGGTAGCTATATGAAAAATAGAAAGTTAAGAACAAAAATAACTATAAGAGTTGGGATTTTACTGATTTTAGGGGGTGTCATTTTAAATATAGTTGTAAAAAATATTATAGATTATAGTAGCAATAGTACTATAAAGAACGATATGATCATGCAACAAAATAACTCTACAGAATTTATTAATCAGTATTTTATGATAAATGGTAAAAATCTAGATAAGCAAAATTTAATAAGTAATTCTCCTAACATAGCAATGAAATTATCCGAATATAGTAATTCCACTATAGGTATTTATGATGTTAATGGGGAACTGCAATATCAAAGTGTGAAAGGTGAAGTAAACAAAAGCATAAATGCACATATAGCTCAAGCAAAGAATAATAAAGCATACATATATTTTACCCAGGAAAATAATGAGTATAAAGGATATTTTGCATATCCTCTTTATTCTAAAGAAGAATTGGTTGGAATAGTTGAAATTATTAGAGATTATAATGAGATAGTTAAAAATAACAGTAATATATATATTCTTTTTACAGGAGTAGAGAGCTTTTTCTTTTTAATAATATTAATTTTAACTAACCTTATAATGAGAAAATCAACACGACCTATCGAGAATTTATTAAAAGGGGTTAGGGAAATTTCAAAAGGCAACTATGGATATGAGGTATTAGAGTATACAAATAAAGATGAAATTAGTGATTTAGCTTATGAATATAATAAAATGAGGAAAAAGATAAAAAAGCAGATAGAAGTAACTCATAACTTAGAGAAAAGTAGAAGAGATTTTTTTTGTAATATTACTCATGAATTAAAAACACCTTTGACCTCAATATCTGGATATGCAGAACTTTTACAAACAAATTATAGCAATGAAAAATTTAGAAAACAGGCAATAAATTCTATTGAAAAGGAAAGCAACAAATTAAATAATATGATTTCTAGTATATTGGAGGTTTCAAGAGGACAAATCTTAAGCAAAGAAAAAAGTGAGTTTAATATTGGGATAATGTTAAATAAAGTTTCAGAAGAAATGAAAATTAGAAATAACAATAGTATAAAAGTTAAATTGAATGTTGAGGAATGTAATATTACTGGCATATATGATGAAATAAAAAGTTTGTTACTAAATTTGCTTGAAAATGCTTATAAGTATTCAATAGACTACGGAGATATAGAAATTGCAGGAAATAAAAAGGATGATTATTATAACATAGCAATCTCAAATAAAAGCTGTAATTTAAGTGCAGGCTTTGAGGAAAAGGCTTTTGAACCATTTATAAGAGGGGAAAATGCTACTGAATTAGAGGGGAATGGTTTAGGATTATATATATCTAAGTTAATTGTAGAAGAACATAATGGAGAGATAACAATAGAGATTGTAGAAAATGTTGTAAAAGTTAATGTAAAGTTAATATGTTTGTAACGATTTTTATAACGTTTGAAATATGAAAAAAGTAATATGTTTCATAGAAGATATATTCTAAATAGGTAGTTAAGCAGTATTTTATATATTATAAAATATTGAATAATTTTAGTAAAACTACAAAACATGAAAATCTCATTAGATATAGCAAACTTTTTGAATATGTCTAAATTTCATTAGGGGGAATTGCAATGAAACATATAAGTAAAACTATGATTATCGGATTTATAGCAGTAGCAGTTATAGTAAGTGGATGTGCTAAAACAAAAGAAATTAAGGTTTCGGAGGACGTAAAAAAGGATGCTCTGATAAAAGCTGAGGATAATAAACTTAGAAATGAACCTGTATTAAAAGAAAAATTAAATGGATTAGATAATCAAGATATACTATTTTGGATAGATGACGAGAATCTTTTAACAGCAGAAAGAACAGAAGAAAAAGTAATTTTATATAGTTATAATTTGGAGAGTGAACAGAGCACTAAAATATTAAATGAAAAGAATATAACAAGAATATATGGTAAGGAGAAGGATGGGATAATATTACTTGGAAATACAAAACAAGCATTTGTATATGATGTTAAGGAAAGAAAACTTGAAGAAGTATTAGACCTTGATAAAGAATTTAAAGATGGATTTCCATGGATTAAAGATTCAAAAGAGAAAATGGATTTAGGGTTGATTCGTGTGCAGTTAATTAAAGATGGTTATATTTCGTATATTAGCAATATAAAATTAAAAGATACAGCAGAGGATACAGCAAAATATACAATACTAAATTACAAAGATAATAAAAAAAATACCATTGAAGCAGGTTATTCTATGGCTGGAATTAATTGCAAATTTGATTTAACAGGTAAAAATGTTTATATAGGAGGAGAATTTTCTGAATTAACCAAATTAAATTTGGAAACGGGAGAGAAATCATCTATGGAATTAAGTATGCCAATAATCAAAAATGTGTTTGAAGATGGAACCTTATTAGTTGATTGCACAGAAGAAAATCGAAAAAAATATGATAAAGATAGAATATATTATGATAAAGATAGAATATATAGGGTAGATTTTGATAATAATAAAATCACTAGATATAATGAAAATTATGAAGGAAAAAATTTAGTAATTCAATCAATAGATTATAAAAATGAATTTGTTTGTTATACATATTTGGGTGATGGTGAAGATAGAAATAAAAATATAGCTATGTACGGAAAATTAGATGGAAATAAATTTGTTGTAACAGATAAATTATTTAAAAATAATGAAAAAGAGGGCTATAATACTACTAGGGACTTTATTTTTAGCCCAGATCACAACAAATTTATTACTGATGTTACCATACAAAAAGTGGATGATAGCACTAATAAATCTACAGCAAAAAAGGATGAATATCTTTTTGAATTAAAATAGTATTTATATTATGTTGCAATTAACAATGTACAATTGATGCCCTTTATGGGTAGTCTGTGACCAATTATGGTTGAAGCTCAAAGAGAAAGTTCATGTGTCCAAATATAAAAGCTATAAAGAGAAAGTTCGGGATCCCAAATATAAAATTTAGACTCTCACTTTTTGGACATTCACTTTTCCGTACAGGATTTCTTGAATTTATAATGTAGAATTAATAGGGCTGTTTCAAAATGATTTTTAAAATTATTTTGAAACAGCTTCTTTTTATTGGTCTATTGGAAATTATAACGATGAAAATTTATCAATTATTATTTAAATAACTTAATTATTCACCATCACATAGTAATATTTATTTCCGTAGTGGCTGTTTTAAAGAAATGTTGTTAATATGTTTAGAAATTGAATTATATGTCAAGTATTAAAAAGGAAGTAAATATGTATTTTAGTTAACAATAAGTGTAAGTACTAACTGCAATTTGAATATTAATAAAAATTAAAGACTATAGTAAGAGGTGAACCTTTTTGATACAAAAAAGTGTGAATTTAAATGAATTAAAAGAGCATATAAATAGTTTTTTGGAAAAAGAAATTTATAAAAATAAGAATATTGAATGCTGTCCAATTTGTGGCGGGAAAAAACATATTAAATATGGGTCATATAAGGGAATACAAAGATATAAATGTAAAAAATGTGAAAGAACTTTCTCAAATACTACAAATTCACTATGGAGTTATTCAAAGAAAGATCTAAATAAATGGATAAAATTTGTTGAATTAATGATAAAAAGGAAGTCATTACGGTTTTGTGCTGCTAAATTAAAAATAAGTTTAGGAACAGCATTTTATTGGAGACATAAAATCTTGCATGGATTAAAAGTAGATAGCATACCAAATAAACTAGAAGGAGCTGTACATATTAATAAAACAATAGTAGTAGAAAACTTTAAGGGATGTCGAAATATAACAACAACTAAAAGAAGTAATATTTGGATTATAGCAGCAAAAGGAGACGAAGATTCAATGCTTGTTCTGCCTGCATTCAAGGATTGTTGGATGAGGGGAATATTTTATGAAAAAGTATACTCTAAAATCCAAAAAGGATCTTATATTGTTCCATATAACGACAGATATATTACTGCAATAGCAAAAGAACACAACAAAAAGTCATTAAAAGAAAGAAAAGAGGATGACAGGGTAGGATATATTATGATGAATATAATGAGATGGTTTAGCCCTTATAAAGGAATTGCTACAAAGTATTTGGAAGAATATCTTTCGTTCTTTGTATTATTTAATTTGGATAAAATGATCGATTATGTTGATATCATATCTTACTTGTCTTTTGGAGAAAAATTTATACGTACAAAAGACATAGGATTAAAGAACAAGTAAAACTAAGCTTGTACTAAAGAACTAAAACTAACTTGTAGATGAGTGAATAAATTAGGCTTTAGATATTATAATTATTAACAACATTTTTTTAGAACACTCAGCATGGAATTTAAATAGCATATACTAAGCCATTTGGTATAGTAGATTTCTATTCTTTAACAGCCCCATTTGTGAGTATAGACTTATGGTTTAAATTTAAAAACATAATAACTGGGTACTTTAATTGAAATGAAAAATGCATTAAGATAAGAGGATAAAGTATAATATATAGTTAATTAGTAAACTTAGATGATATAAAAAGAGATAATTATTAATTAACAAAAATAATAAGAAAAGTGAGCAAAAATGATTAGACATTTTATAGGGATAGGAGGATTACATTATTTATGGATATCAAAAAGTTACTCTCTTTGATAAAAAGGGAAGAAGGCATCAAGTTAGATTTCAAATTGAGATTAGAACTTTATAGTGAAACAGGAAAAAAAGAATTAACTAAGGATATATGTGCTATAGCTAATTCAAGTGGTGGACGAGGATATATAATTGTTGGAATTAAGGATAAAAGCAAAGAGATTATAGGTTTGCAAGAAGACGATATATTTAAAGAAGAGCAAATACAACAAATAATAACAACAAGATGTGAACCACCTATACCTATAGAAGTAGATTTTATTGATATTAAAGATAAGAAAATAGGAGTGATATCAATTTATGATGGCGGCCAAAAACCTTATCAAGTAAGGGACAATGGGGCTTTCTATATAAGAAGAGGATCTACGACAGATGTAATGAGAAAGCAAGAACTAATAGCTTTATTTGAAGAAAACCTAAGTTTAACAATTGAAACTTGTCCACTAATAAGAAGTGATATTGAAATGTTAGATATGGAATTAGTTAATAAGTACTTTAATAAAAAGGGAATTGAAGTTAATGAAGAAAATAGAAAGTTTTTATTACTCAGTGCTGGAATAGCATTTGAGCATAAGGAAAATTCACCTCTTAAATGCACTTATGGAGGATTACTCGTGTTTTCTGATAAAAACTATCTATATATTCCTAATAATATGATAAAAATCACCAATAATTTAAATAGTATTTGTGGGGAGCTACACATAATTCAAGGAAATCTTTTATCTATGGTTGACAAAGCAGAAGAAAAAATAAAAGAAATTTTACCTAAGGATTATCCAGTGCAAGCTGTAATCGAAGCAGTAAAAAATGCAGTATTATATAGAGAGTACTTTGATTTAAATAAAATAATTGAGATAACTATAGATGAAAACAAGATTGTAATTTCAAGTCCAGGTGAATTTATAGGTGAAAACATTAAAGGTGAAAGAACCAATTACAATAAAAGAAATATTTGGCTTTATGAAAAATTAATTGCGATAGATGAAAAAAAGAGATTTTTAAGTAGTGGAAGGGGATTTATGGTTATTAGAGATTCATTTAATGGAAAAGGAAAGGGAAAAGTTAAATTTATTAATTCTAGAACAGAGCATAACTTCAAGGTAATATTACCAGGAGTGAAGAATAAATAAAGTACCATTTTGAACTTAGATATCTAGAATTGTTGCTAAAAGTTAATGTTGAGGATATACTATAATAAGTGATTCTACCATGAAATGACACATAATATCATGGTATGCAATAAACTTTAAATTTGAGAATATAAACTTATTTTATATTAGGCACAATCAAATAAATAACAAGATTTTTAGGAGGTACTATAATGGCAAACGTATTAGATGAGCTATTAGAAAGAGGATACATAAAACAATTTACCCATGAAGAGGAAACAAGAAAATTATTAGAAAATGAGAAGGTAACTTTTTATATAGGCTTTGACCCAACAGCAGATAGCTTACATGTAGGACATTTTATAGCTATGATGTTTATGTCACATATGCAAAAAGCAGGACATAGACCAATAGCTTTAATTGGTGGCGGAACAGCTATGGTTGGAGATCCAAGTGGTAAAACTGATATGAGAAAAATGCTTACAAAAGAAGATATACAACATAATGTTGATTCTATCAAAAAGCAAATGGAAAGATTTATAGATTTCTCTGATGATAAAGCATTAATTGTAAACAATGCAGATTGGTTATTAAATCTTAATTATGTTGATTTCTTAAGAGAAGTAGGGGTTCATTTTTCAGTAAATAGAATGCTAAGTGCTGAATGTTTTAAACAAAGATTAGAAAAAGGATTATCATTTTTAGAATTTAACTACATGATAATGCAAGGATATGATTTTTATGTTTTAAATCAAAAATATGGTTGTAAGATGGAACTTGGTGGAGATGACCAATGGTCTAACATGATAGCTGGTGTTGAGCTTGTAAGAAGAAAAGCTGAAGGTGATGCAATGGCTATGACTTGTACTCTACTCACTAACAGCCAAGGTCAAAAGATGGGTAAAACTGTTGGAGGAGCATTATGGTTAAATCCAGAAAAAACTTCTCCATATGATTTTTATCAATATTGGAGAAATGTAGATGATGCAGACGTACAAAAGTGTTTAGCGTTATTAACATTTGTGCCAATGGAGGAAGTAAGAAGACTTGGAAGCTTAGAGGGGTCTGAAATAAATACTGCTAAGAAGGTACTTGCATATGAAGTAACAAAGCTTGTTCACGGCGAAGATGAAGCTAAAAAAGCAGAAGAAGCAGCAGTGGCTCTATTTGCAGGTGGAGCTGATATGTCAAATGTGCCAACAGTAACAATAACTAAAGAAGAAATTGGATTACCAATATTAGATATTATGGCTAGCACTAAGATTTTACCATCTAAAAAAGAAGGTAGAAGATTAATTGAACAAGGTGGACTTACTATTAATGGAGCTAAGGTTGACGATGTAAATAGAACCTTGAATCAAGAAGATTTCCAAGATGGAGCTGCTTTGATTAAAAGAGGTAAGAAGAATTACAATAAAATAGAAGTTAAATAATTTAAAGTATTAAGCCCATAAGAATCAAGGGATTTTTCACATCCCTAATCAGAATTCTGGAAGGCAGAAAAAATACTGTAAGAAAAAAGCTATCTGTTTAACGGATAGCTTTTTTGATTATGGAGAAGAATATTACCATAAATATGGTTCAACATATATATGGTGAAGAATATAATTAAAATTTGTATACAAAACATTGATATAAGGCACAATTAAAATATAATTTATCAACATTATATTTTAAAGTTAATTTATGCTTTTTTTATACGATAAATATATTAGAGTAGAGTGAAGTATAAGTTAGTAGGGGAGAAGAGAATATGCCAGGAATTTATAATATAAATAATGGATACAATGTAAATACTAAGAAAGTTTCTAGCAAGTTAACTTTTGAAGTCGGGGAAAAGTTTACGGGAAGAGTGGTTTCAAAGGGAGATGGCAAGGATGTTACAATAAAGCTCGCAGATGGATGGCAATTCATTGCAGAACTTGAGGGCAATGTTGATTTAGATGACATCAAACTAGTTAAATTTCAAGTAGATGGATTTCAAAATGGAAAATTAAATTTAAAATTAGTAAAAGGAAATGAAAATGAAGAAACAATTGGAGATGAAAATTTCCAAGATGTTATTGAAAAAGAAGGCCTTTCCAAGGACGATATTGATGTTTTGAAAAAAATGGTTAAGAATAATATTCCATTAACTAAAGAGAATATAAATCAAATTAAAGGATTAATTCAATTTAGTGAAAAAATGGCTTCTAATCCAAAAGAAATAGATAACTTTATTCAAACATATCTTCAAAGCAAAGATATACCAGTTGATAGTGAACAAGGGCAAGCTGTTAAGCAATTGCTTACAAAATTTTTAGGTGAATTTAAAAAAATGACACCAGAAGATATACTTGCATTTGTAGAGAACAAATTGGAGTTTTCAGAAGAAAACATAACTAGTTTTAATAAGTTATTTAAAGGAGATTCTTCAATAGAGCAAATTCTTAAAAAAATAAGTAATTCTTTAGACTCACTAGATATTTCAGATGCTATTTCAGATGATAATATTGAAACTATAATGAATAATAAATTAATAAACAAAGAAGCAGAATCAAGTAAAAATGCGACCTTAGCATCAAAAACTTATAATGAAAATGATCCATTAACTAAAAAAATAAATATATTAGATGTGTTAAAAACACTAGCAGGAAGTGAAAACAGTGAACTAGATATGGTTCAAAAAAATGCTGGCAAAGAAAGTAATAATGCGGCCAAAGAAAGTAATACTGTTGAAAAAGTAAATCTTTCAACAGTATTGACTAAAACATTAGATGATCCGGAAGCAGTAAAATTGATTAAGGATACTATTGGAAATAGTTTAACAACTAGTGATGCGCCTAAGACTCAAGCAGAAAGCCTTATAGAAGCAACAAATAAAACGAAGTTAGAAGGAATATTGAGTAACATAGAAGGCAAAGAAGTTAAAATTACAGATAGTGAATTTAAAGAATTTAAAGAGTTATTAAATAATAAAATTGCAGGAAAAGAAGTTGTGCAAGATAATGTAGTTAATGATAAGAATAGTATTCAACCTAAAGAGGCTTCAGTAAATATTGTAAAAGAAACAGTTATAAATAAAGAAATCTTAGGGAAGTTTAATATTCAGAATTTAGGGATGGGTAGCTTAGATAATAAAGAAGCAATAAAAGTTGAAATGAAGAATAATATTGATAAGATAAGGGATATAGTGAAAAATTTAATAGCTCAAACAGATTCCAAAGACGTGGGATATGAAAAGATAATGAATTTAGTAAAAGCAAATATTAGTGACATTAAAGTATTCAATTCTATTAGTGATGAATATTATTATTTAAATATTCCTATAACAGCAGAAAACACAGAATATCCTTGTAAACTTATAATAAAAGATAATAGAAAAGATGGCAAAAAAATAGATTCAACTAATGCAAAAATGGTTGTTAGTGTTAAAACTATAAATTTAGGAGAAGTTGATGGCTATGTGACTATGAGAGAAAATAAAATTGATGTAAAATTAAAATGTGAAAGAGATTTCACTTCTGTTTTAAATAATAATAAGTCAAAATTACTTGATGGATTAGCTTCACTGGGGTTATTTGTTAATGTAAGTGTATCAGCAAAAGAGAAACCTATAGATTTAGTCAGTTGTAGAAGTTTCTTTAACGATTTAACTATTTCTACTATTGATATTAAGGTATAATTTAATCAGTTAACAATTAACAATTAACAATTAACAGTTAATTGTGCACTGTTAATTGAAGCTAGGGGTGTACAAAGAAATGAATCAGAGAAAAAAGGCAGTAGCATTAAAATATGAATTTAATAGTGACGCTCCAATAGTTACAGCATCAGGAATTGGTCACATTGCAGATAATATTATTCAAAGAGCAACAGAAAATGATGTACCAATAGCATATAATAAAGAATTAACTGATTTATTATGCAATGTAGATGTTGGAAATGAAATTCCAACAGAACTATATGAAGCAGTAGCACATGTAATAGCTTTTCTTACAGATTTAGATAAGAAGAGATAAGATGAGGCATATTCCATAAAATAACAAGTCAGTATGCTAGTCTATTTTGACTTGTTATTTTATTGCATATGCAAGGCAGAAAGGTGATAAATAAATGGCACTTTATACTATTTCAGATTTGCACTTAGGATTTAATGTTGAAAAGCCAATGGATATTTTTGGGGATAAATGGAAAGATCATGCCCATAAGATAAAAGAAAATTGGCTTAGTAAAATAACAGAAGAGGATATGGTGCTTATAGCTGGAGACATTTCTTGGTCTTTGAAAGAACAAGACAGTAAATATGATTTGGATTGGATAAATGAATTACCGGGGAAAAAGATTATAAGTAAAGGCAATCATGATTATTGGTGGGGAAGTATTGCAAAGCTAAATAGTATGTATGAAAACACTAAATTCCTTCAAAATAATTTTTATGTTTATGAGGATTATGCTATATGTGGAACTAGAGGATGGATGTGCCCTGATGGAGATAAACATAGCGCTAAGGATGAAAAAATATACAATAGAGAGCAAATAAGATTAAGGCTTTCTTTAGATGCTGCTAAGAACAAAGGATTTGAAAAGATTATAGTTATGCTTCATTATCCTCCAACAAATGAAAAGTTTGAGGAATCTGAATTTACCAAGATAATAAAAGAGTATAAGGTGGAGAAGGTTATCTATGGACATCTACATGGACCAGTATTACTTGGAAAATTATTAAATGGATATTTTGATGAAGTGGAATACATATTAACATCAGCAGATTATCTTGATTTTAACCCTAAAAAAATTAAGTGATAAGTACTTTAAAAAGATGATTTTGTTTGAATCACTTACTCAGTAAGCGAATATGAGAGCCTGGTTTCCTTAAGTACATAATAATAAGCTATCTAAAAAATTAGATAGCTTATTATTATGTACTTAATTCACAATTATAATAAATTTGTTATTGAATTACTAATATTTTTTATAGCATCTTTTTGAGTATTTAGACCTGAAGCAATTTCCTTAGATAAAGCTTGATTCTCTTGAAAAAGAACACTAATATTATCAACTGATGATATTACATTATCTTTTTGTTCAGAAGCAGTAGTTAAGTTTTCTATAGATGTAGTAATTTCTTCAGCTGCATCTTCAATAGAAGCTTTTATGTCAGAAAAACTATTTTTAGCATCTTCTAATGAATTGTGTTGAATACTTAATGCAGAATTACCAGAATTCATAGCATTAGATGCTTTTATAATATCTACTTTAATTTCCTCTAATATGCTAGTTATACTTTGAACAGCAAGTTTTGAATTTTCAGCAAGCTTTCTAACTTCACCTGCAACAACAGAAAATCCTTTACCAGCTTCACCGGCTCTAGCTGCTTCTATAGCTGCATTTAATGATAAAAGATTAGTTTGAGTTGCTATTTGACTTATAGAATCAGTTATACTATTTACAGATTCTAGTTTTGATACTAATGCATTTACTGTTGAAGTTGAAATTGTGAATGCATTTTCTAAGTCGTTTAGTGATGTATCTAAATGACCTATGGTATTTAAACCAGTATCAGCTAGTTTGTCAGTATCTAATACTTTAATATGGACATTAGTAATATTAATTGCTAAATCCTCCATATTTGAACTGAAATTAGATAATATATTTTTAGCAGTATTTAGTTCTTTATGTTGAGATTCACTATGCGATACCAATGATGAAGCAGAAGATGTAATATCAACAATAGAATTATCTATTATATCAGCCTTATCCTTCAAGACATTAATCTTATTACTTAAATCCTTTTGATTGGAATCAAAATTAGTATTGCTACTTTCATTTTGAGAAATTTGTGAAAATGTATCCTTATTAGCTTGTTTGTTTTTAAAAATACCCATTATATGTTCCCCCTTATTAAAAATAAAAATTAAATTTTAAACATCTGCAGCTTTAATCAAATCTTTGCCAATACGAGCCATTTCTTTAATCTTATAAGAAGAATTTATACTAACAATAGTCTTTGAAAACCACAATAATGCATTTTGGTAGTCTCCTAATTTTCTGTTTAATTCACCAAGTAGATACATTAAAGAATCTCTTTGCAATCCATATATAGGAAAAGCTTCTTTTATATATGCATCATTAAAACCTTCAAGGGCTTGCTTTAAAAATAGTGTTTCTTGGGCATTGTTACCTAATAACCTATTCATCCAAGCAATTTTTAATGAAATCATGCCTTTGGTACTATCTGGAAGATTGATAAGCATGGCGTTTAGCAAAGCTAGTTTATAACGCTCAATTGCTAATTTTTCATCTAAAATATCAGGATATTGTCTTGGTTTCCATTTTGGAGTTACATTGCTGAAAACAAGTTCTTTTTTATGAGATTTAATATTTTCGAAGTCTGATTTCATTGCAGCATAACCACAAGAATTACATATCACTACATCATAAAAATATGGATTTGCAACTGAATATCTTACAAAAAAATCAGAATCTTTGGAATTAACCCTCGGCGACTTAGATTTTACAGTTTTAACTTTAAAATTTGCGTCACAAACAGGACAAATTACCTGTTTATCAAATAGATGATTTAGTATGTCAGTATCGTTCATTATTTAGTCACCTCATTAAAAGTACAATAATTAAAAAAATTTTTCAATATTTTATATAGATTATACCATATTAAACGCATTCATAAATAGATTAAAAAAATTTTTTCAATTATTATGAAGAATATAAATTATGTGATGATATTAATGAATTATTGTAAGTAAGCAAGTGTTTAATGCATATGGAAGTTATTACAACAGATGTGGAAGAGATTATTTTAATAAATGGAAAAAGAATTTATATTATATATAAGTGCATATTTTTTTATTATTAATTACACATAATTTAAAGTTTTTGATATAATGGATAAGAATGATATTGAGAAATGATATTAGGCATATAAAAAAATAGTAAAATATGTTATGTATATTTTTGTAATGTGTCTTTTTAAAGGGTGGTATTATGGCAATAAATGATTGGAAGATTTTTTTAATGCCTTACGAGCAAGCAGTAGATGAGCTTAAGGTTAAATTAAAATCAATTAGAAAAGAATATAGAAAAAAAAATGAGTATTCACCTATAGAATTTGTAACAGGAAGAGTAAAAGAAGTATCAAGTATGTTAGAAAAAGCTAACAAATTTGAAATTCCAATAGACAGAGTTAGGTATGAGCTTGAGGATATTGCAGGCATAAGAGTAATGTGCCAATTTGTTGATGATATAGATACTGTTGTTGAAATATTAAGAGGACGCAGGGACATGCAAATTATTTATGAAAAAGATTATGTGAAAAATGTTAAAGAAAGTGGATATAGAAGTTATCATATGATAATAAAATATCCGGTAAATATGGCAGAAGGAGTAGTTGAAATCTTAGCAGAATTTCAAATAAGAACATTAGCAATGAACTTCTGGGCAACAATTGAACATTCTCTTAATTATAAATACAAACAACATATACCCGAACAATTAAAAGAAAAGCTTAAGCGCTCTGCAGATGCAGCATTTAGATTAGATGAAGAGATGCTAGAGATTAAAGATGAAATTAAAGATGCTCAAAAATTATTTGAAGTTAAATCTCATTTGATTTCAAACATAATGAATTCTCTATTGACATTGATTTCATTAGGTAAAGAAGCAGAAGCATCTAGATATCAAAAGACTTTAAATAAGCTTATAGAAGAGGGTGAAGTTTGGGAATTGAACAGTTTGCTTTTTTCTGTTAAGAAAGAAATTGAAAAATATAAAGATTAAGAAGGAATATTCTAAATCGTATATCCTACCACAGAAATAAAGGGTACTCTGATGCACAAAAGAGTACCCTTTATTTGTTTTCATGTGCCTAAAATGTTGAATGTACCTAAATAGAAGTGTATTATAGATTTAGATTATCATGCAAAGGAGGTCAACTTTAGTGAGGTTTGCACGTATAAACTATCGCACTAAAGATAATATATGAATAGAGAAGAAATATTACTAAAATTGAAAAATAATCCTGAATATATTAAAGAATTAACTGAAGTAGATGAAGAATTAGAATTATTTATAGTTAAGAGTAATGGTAATAATATTAAGTATATTGAAAATCCCAAAAAAGAAGTTCAAAAGCAAGCTATTAAGAACACTCCTCTATCTGTTAAATATATTAAAAATGTTGATAAAGAGATTGGGATAATGTGTGTTAAAAGTTTATGGAATTCATTAGAATTAATAAATAATCCAAATGAAGAAATAGTAGAAGAAGCTATTAAAACTAAGGGTTGGGCTATACAGTTTGTAAAAGAACCAAGTGAGAAATTGCAGCTACTCGCAGTAAGTAAAGACTATGATTCAATTAAGTATATAGAAAATCCGTCTGAAAAGGTTCAACTAGTAGCCATAGAAAATTATTATGTAGCAATTAGATTTATAAAAAATCCAAGTCTAAAAGCTAAGGTAAAAGCTGTAATATCGAATGGAGAAGCTATAAATTATATTTCTAATTATGATTTAGATGATGTAAAGGTATTTATCTATGAAAATATAAATGTAGTCAAGTATATTTATGAAAGTATTGATATAGATATGGTTGTTGATATTCTTAAGCAAAAAATTAAAGATGAAAATATTGAAAACAAATACATTGAAGATTTCTTGGAATTAGAGATTTTGGAGATGGATAAAATCAATTTTGTTAGGGAATATGGAAGCAAGAATGCTAAAAAACTATTAGTAGATTATAAATTATCAATGTAAAAATGATGAATGATTAATTAATTAATAGAATAGAGGTGGGAATTTTGAACTATTCAGAATGTCTAAGTACAGTAGATCTAATAATTGCAACAAATGATGTCCCTTTAATTATAGGAGAAAGCGGAGTTGGTAAAACTTCTTTAGTTAAATACATAGCTAAAAATAATAAATACTATTTAGTTACAATAGATGCTAATTTATTAAAGGAAGGAGAAATTGGAGGATTACCTGTAGTTGAAAATAGAACGACTATATATGCAACACATAATAAACTTATTGAAATTGAAAAAGCATTAAAAGAAGATGAAAACATAAATGTTATTTTATTTATAGATGAATTAAATAGATGCGATCATGCAGTAGCACAGGAACTTATGAATCTTATTTTAAATAGAGAAATTAATGGGTATATATTAGATGAAAGAGTTAAGGTAATTGCAGCAATGAATCCTTCTAATAAAAATGATGGCTTTAATAATAGCCAATATGATGTTGTAGATATGGATCCTGCTCAAGAGGATAGATTTGTGTGGGTGAATCTTGATTCAGATATTAAGGAATGGATTAAGTGGGGGATGAGCTTTGACGGAAATATTAATGAACATATTATAGAATTTTTGTCTACTTTCCCAGAATATTTACATATGCCTAGTAGCGAAGAATCTATAAAGGCAACACCAAGGAGTTGGGAGAGAATATCTAAAGCATATGAAATATATTTAAAAAATAAAGAAAAGTATTCTTTTAATATATTTTTAAATGTTGTAAAAGGAAATGTTGGAGTAAATATTGCAAATGATTTTGGAAACTTTTTGCTTAATTTAAAAAAGCCTTTAATAAAGGTGGAAGACATATTTAATAATGAAATTTTAAATTTTGAATTAAAAGAAAAGATAGAAAGAGAAAATCATTCAAGATTATACATATTAGCAAAAAATTCATTAAGGTATTTAGAAGATAGGCCTATAGAAAATAATCTAAAACTGTTTTCAGAACTTCTAAATTTATATCCTAGGGATTTAAGACTTGGATTAATGAAAGAAATAAAAAGAGATTATAAGGATGGAATATATAAAGAATTATTAGAAAATGAAGAGTTCCTAGATGCATTTTTCAATATATTCAAATAAGTATTTATAGATAACCACAGTGGAACTCATACTTATGCCTACATCCGCCGAAATTGAATACATATTTATTCCGTAGGACTGTGAAAATTTCGCTGGAAGCATTCTAAATGGGAGGTTGCACCCATTATAGTTTGCTCCAAATGTAAAATTCGGACAAACTATAATGGAACAACCTCCCATTAAGAAGCTTCAGCAGCTTATTTTCAATGCCTACTTCATAAATATGTATCCAATTTCTCTGCTTGGATATGCTCCTAAGTATAGTAAATGTTGAATATAATACCAAGCATAAGTAAAATTTCAGTTGTAAGTATCTATATTAGGCATAGCAATTATAACAAGGTTTTGAATTTTACTCGCAAATTATTGGATAATTTAGATTACTAATAAGGAAGTTTATAAAATTATTAATAAAAATGCTTTTCTTACAGTATTACAATATGATACAATTGTAAATATATTACAAAAAAACAAATTCAATAAGGAGAAAATAACGTATGGATTTTGAAGAAAAGAGGCAGCAACTCTTAAAAGAAGCATATTCATTAGAAGAGAATGTTAAATTTAATGATGATTATAAAAGAAATTTCTTTGAATTAATTGAAGATGTTATATTGTATTTATTACAAACCCAAGATGCTTTTTTTGGGCAATTCATGCTTAGAGTAAGACGAGGTATAAATGTTAGTATAACTGCGCCAATAGCTACTCTTCCTAAACGGGATGGTTTTAATATGTACTTTAATCCTTTTTTATTTTTAAATTGTAGCAAAAAAGAAATGGCAGCTTTATTCAAACATGAAATATATCATATAATGAATTCTCATTTTGAAAGGGAAAGAAAGCTAAAGAATAGATTTAATAAAGAATCCATAAGTGTTGCTCTAGATATTTCAATAAATCAATACATAAAGGATTTGCCAGTATATAGCAAAAAAATCAATGAGATAAATATGGAATATAATTTATCACTTGAGGAAAATAGAAGTATTGAAGAATATGCTGACGCGATTTATAAATCAATAAAATCAAGGACTAAAGAAAACAAAATAAGTAAAGATGACGATTCGAAATTTGAAATAGATATTAATAAAGCACATGAGTTGTGGGAAGAAATAGAATTAAGTGAAGAAGATATTAAAAGCTTAACTAAGAAAACAGCCATAAGTGCGTATAATAAAAATACACCAAAAGGATTAGAAAATATAATCTTAGCATATAAAGAAAAAGCTGAAATACCATGGCAAGCTGTTCTTAAAGATATTTTGCCGACTATAAAATCAGGATATAAAAAAACTATAACAAGAAGAGACCGAAGGCAACCGGATAGATTAGACTTAAGGGGGAGATTACCAGAAAATAAAACACAGTTGATTGTTGCTATTGATATAAGTGCTAGTATGAAGGATGATGATATTCACAGAATACTGGTGGAAATATTATCAATAACTTCAAGTACTAAAAATAAAGTTACAATTATTGAGTGTGATAATGAAATTAGAAATATATATGAACTTAGAACTGAAAGTGATATAAGAAATAGATCTAAAGATAATGGGTCAACACAATTTACGCCAGTATTTAAATATATTATTGATAATAATTTAAGACATGTTGTATTAATATATTTTACTGATGGTATTGGAGAAAAAGAATTAAGTGTAAAACCAATTAATAAAAAGACAATATGGGTAGTATCTGGAAGTGAGGAGCTATCTTTAAAGAATACCTATGGGGAAGTAAAAAGAATAAATTCAGAAAAAAAGGAAGTCATAGAGGGAAATATAGGCTTGAAAATGTTGAATGAAGAAATTCATGAATGGGCTAGATAAAGCATAATTTCATTTTATTTTATATGCTTAATTTTAAATATGCAAATACAATCTTATATGTTAAAATGAGTTGTAAGGCTGGAGGGATATGCTTGATAAAAAAAATGAAAAATATAGATTATATAATGCTAATATCTGTACTTCTTATGGTCAGTATAATAGTAAATATATATGCGTTATTTAAAATGAATAATTATAAATATAAAATAGAGCAGCAATCATATATTAAAATGGAAGATATTAAGCAAAGAAATGAGAGCAATATGGATATATTATCAAAAAGTATAAAAAATGGTAGTATAAAAAATGAAGAGTTGCTAAAACTTTATAAAAGCTATGATGTTATAACAGGTGATGTAATGGATTTATGGCAACAATATGGAGCATATAAACAAAGTTCATTACCTATATTTTCTAAGAAAATAAAAACAAATAAAATAATGGAAAATGATATACATGGAAAAATAAAAGAATACATGTCATCTACTTTAAATAGAGAAATGAAAGATGAGCAAAATAAATTACAATTAAAAAATGAAGATTTACAGTCTTTTAAAGATATGTATGAGATTTCTTCAAGAATATATGAGTATTTAAATAAATTTAATGAAGAAACATTAAAGGGAATTAAAGGAGAAGATAAAGAAAAGAAGGTTATAAAAGGACATTATTGGATAGACATGTTAGAAGGTATATATGACATAAGTGATGATTACGTAAATGTGCAATGGAAAATAGAAGCAACAGATATACAGTCAATAGAATAAATAAAAAATGTAGAATGAATATTTTTACATTTGTTCTACATTTTTTATTTAAATATAAATTTAGTGGCATCCACTACAAGAACCACCGCATCCACCTTCAGGTTCAATGATAGGTTTTAGGCTTAAGCCATTGCCTTCATTTTCTTCAGAAGAAAGGATTAAAAAACCACCAAATTGTTCTATTAGGCTTTTTTCATATATAAATGAAATGTCGTTGATTTTTTCAACTTCATCACCATCTTTAGCTTCTGAAACGGATATATTAAAAATTGGACCGCTACATGCAAAGCCAGAAAAATTTAGTCTAATATTGAAATCAGTTATTTTATTTTCTTCTAAAAAAGCTTTAAACTCATTATAAGCGTCTTCGCTTATAGTAACATTTTTCATATAAACACCTACTTTACAAAATATTAATGATACTAAGTCATTAACATTAGTATAGCATAAATATATCTAAATAAAAAGTCAATTTAGCAGTTATATTATGAAGAATAATGTGTTATTATATTAGAGTTTGTTGAATATGTAAATGAAATAGTTAAATAAAAATTATAAATTAGACTAAATCTAATTTAATAAATATGAAGTGAAACTTTTGATATAAATATTTCAAGAAGGGGAATTAATTATGAAGCCATATAATAAAAATTTTGTGTTCCAAGAGATGACTAGATATAACAATTTAATTAGTTCAGGAACTTGTGGTAATTATAAAATAATTAAAAATATCATAAAAAAACAAAATTTACAAGGATATATGTATGATAATAAAGAAGAATATAATATAGATGCAATCCAACTATATAAAGATGATGTTAGTTTAATGAAACTTACACCTAAAGAAATAGAAAGCTCCTATGGAGCTATCCATGCTGCACATGGTAAAGTAGGAATTGTTGGATTAGGATTAGGTTATGTAGCTCAAGAAATTGCTATGAAGTGTAATGTAGAAGAAGTTATTGTATATGAAATCAGTGAGGAAGTAATTAATTTATATGATCATAATTTTATTCAAAATGAAAAGATAAAAATAATTAAAGGTGATGAGACTAAAGCAAAAGGAACAAAATTTGACTTTTTTTATGTCGACATATATGAATATAAATTATCTTCAAGAGTAGTTCAAGATTACAAAACTTTTAATGAATTGCATGAAATTGAAGATTATGCTTTTGGGGGACTAGAACATTTTTTGTTAAGTTGTAAATATGAAGACATAGTATGGGTATATATACCTGAAAATTGGATTGCTATGAGTAAAAAGGCGTATGAATCATTGGATTCATCAGGATATATCAAAGAATATAAACCTTTAGATGAGAATTTAGTAAGGAAAATACTATTAGAATTTAAAGAATTATTAAATGAATAGGGGCATAATGCACATTTGAAAAATAACAGACCAATGGGATTCTCTATTTTGAGTATATTTAGTTTGTTATTTTATGTGTCTAGAGTGAATTTATAAAAATAATATACAACACAAGTTTCAAGCTGTGTATTGAAACTTGTAAATTTATTTATAATCATGAATTATGGGTAGTTCAATTACAAATAAAGCTCCTGGATTTAAATTGCTAACACTAATTTTACCGTTTAATTTTTCAACAACATTTTTGCTTATGGAAAGTCCAAGTCCGCAGTGCCCTTTTGCTCCCTTGTAGAACCTTTCAAATATATTAGGAAGTTCATTGACTTCAAAGCCCGGACCATCATCAGATATTAGAAGTTGTACTGTCTTATTATCTATTACTTTTAAATCTAAAATGACAGCATTATGTGCATATCTTATGCAATTACTAAGGATATTAGTAATTGCTCGAGAAAGTTTTTCATCATCTCCATGAATTTGAATTATTTCTTTCGGTATGTTAGTAGTAATATTTATGTTACTTTTTTCAGCAATCAAATTCATTCGGTCTATACATATATTTATCAAGCTATTAAAATTTAAGTTAATGTAGTTATAGCTTTCCTCAATTGCATCAAGACGTGACAAATATAATAAGTCTTCTACTAAAGTGGTCATACGTTTTATTTCATCAAGTATAATTGGAACAGCGATATCATTATTAACAACATCATATTTAATACCTTCAGCATAGCTTTGAATAGACATAAGTGGAGTTCTAAACTCATGAGATACATTTTGCAAAAAGGTCTTTTGTGCTTTATCATGGGTTTCAAGTTTTTCGGACATAATATTAATATTATTTACCAATTCACGCAATTCATCATATACTGGCATTTCAATTTTCTTTCCAAAATTTCTTTCAGAAATATCCCTTATATAGTGATTAAGGTGAGAAAATGGTTCGGATATTTTCTTGGATACACGAGAAGAAAATACTATAGTAATTAAAGCAGAAAAAACAAGTATAAGTAAAAGAATTATATTTATAACTAATTGTAGTTGATTTATCTGTTTAATATTTGAGTATATGATTATCCAACCTAAACCAAAAGAATTTTTATCCGATACAGGTTTTATAATGGCTATGTAATTAGTGTTCGACAAATTGAAGTTTATGTATTTTTCTTGATTACTTTTGTTAGTTTTACTAATTTCATTTGCTAATTGTTTCATAAAATCGGCAGAAACAGAATTAGATTTATCTGGAGAAGGCGTGATTCTATCTTTATTCTGATCTAACAATATAAAGTCTGCATTTAGTATAGTAAGTGGTTCTTTAAGTGAACGCTCCAACATAAAATAATATTTAAATACATCACTAGTATTTTGTAGATCAATAGGTAGATGTTCATTGTCTTGTAAATCATGCTCAGGAGGTGGCAATGGTGGCATTCTTTTGAAAAAATCTGGACCATGTTCTAATGCAGTATCCTCAGCATTTGATGCTATTTTATGTAACTGTGTTACAATATCCTTTTCAAGGTACAAGCGTATGGCCACATTAAATATTATTGTAGTCAACGTAATAAACATGACAATTACAATAATGTTATATTTGAAAATTCTCCATTTTATTGTATTTATTCTCATAACATCATTCCTCATCTTTTATTTTGAAACCAAACCCCCATATTGTATCAATTTTTAGATTAGAACCCACATCAGAGAGTTTCTTTCTAATTCTTTTTATCATATCATCAGTAGCTCTAGTTTCCACTTTGTTTTCAAAGCCCCAAACTTTATCTAAAAGCTCACTACGGCTAACAGCTTTATTTTTATTTTTTATAAGATAATAGAGTAGGGATAATTCCATTACCGTAAGATTTAAGGTGGTACCGTTAAAGTCCACTTGTTTAGTATCAAAATTTATTGAAATATCAGAGACTTTAACAATATTATTAATAATAATATTGCTAGGAGCCTTGTCCAAATTTATTCTTCTAAAAATACTATTAATCCGTGCAATAAGTTCTAAGGGACTAAATGGCTTAGTAAGATAGTCATCACTACCAAGCTTAAGACCTGCTATTTTATCAGATTCTGTATCTTTAGCAGATACAATTATTATAGGTACACAACTTTTAAGCCTTATTAAGGAACACAGTGCATAACCATCTATTTCAGGCATCATAATATCTAATATCAACATATCTGCCTGTTTTTTACTGAAGGCGTTAAGAATAGAACGTCCATCATTAAATGTTTCTACATCAAAACCATCTTTGACCAAGAATGATTTTATAATATTACAAATATTTATTTCATCATCAGCAATATATATTAATTTCTTATCCATGAATTTATTTCACCTCAAAGTACATTCTACCATATGCACAGCATAATATTATTTTAAATTTAAAAGGATTAAATTTGCCACAGATTTGCCACAACATGACGTTAGATTATAAGTCGTAGATCTCGATATACTTATTAAGGGATAAAATATATGCAGGGACGCAGATTAAAGGAGACAATGATATGAATACAATAAGTAATAGTCAAAGCACCATTGATGTGTATGCTCTAAAAAGAATACAAGAAGCAAAGGCTTTAGAACAATCCAAAACCCAAAATCAAAAAAAACAAGAAGAGAGTGACTCAATATTAATTAGTCAACAAGCACTTCAAACTACACAAGTTGCAGCAATGAGCAGTCCTTTAGATAGTTTAGTATCTAAAGGAACAATTACTCAGGATCAAGCAAATGCTGTTCAAAGTATATTCCAATCTGGAGGCAAGGAAATTCAATCTTCAGGAACATATAGTAATAAAACTAAACCTCAAAATCCTTTAGATAGCTTGGTAACTACAGGAACAATAACACAAGCTCAAAAAGATGAGATTCAAAGTACATTTCAGTCTGCAATTCAAGCAAATAGATCAAGTAGCGAAACAACTAGTACAAGAACAAATCCATTAGATAGTTTAGTAGCAGACGGAACAATAACACAAGAACAAGAAGATACTGTTGATAGTGCTTTTCAAACATTAATGAAAGCAAATAAAGCAAGTGAATCTAAAACAACTAATACAAGAACAAATCCATTAGATAGCTTAGTAACAAACGGAACAATAACACAAGAACAAGCAGATGCTGTTGATAGTGCGTTTCAAGCATTAATGAAAGCCAATAAACCAAGTGAAGCTGAAAAAACAAATACAAGGACAAATTCATTAGACAGCTTAGTAACAAATGGAACAATAACACAAGAACAAGCAGATGCGATAGAAAGTGCTCTTCAAGCAGCAATGGGGACAAGTAAATCAAGTACTTCTGACAAAACTAATACAAGAACAAATCCGCTAGATAGTTTAGTAACGGATGGAACAATTACCCAAGAACAAGAAGATTCTATACGAAAAGCTTTTGAAGCATTAATGAAAGCAAATAAACCAAGTGAATCTGAAAGAACTAATACAAGAACAAATCCATTAGATAGCTTAGTAACAAACGGAACAATAACACAAGAACAAGCAGATGCAATAGGAAGTACTCTTCAAACATCAATGTAGTCAAATAAAAATTAGGAGGAAAAATTATGAATATTTCATCAGTCTCATCATCAAATAATGCATACTCAACAACAAGTAGTACTACTACTGATACAAGTTCCCTTGAAAAACAAAAGGCAAGCCTTAATAAAGAGATACAAACAGAGCAATCAAGTAAGGACGATGAGAAAACAAAAAGCTCAAAAGTTGCATCATTACAAGCTGAGATACAAAATATTGATGCGCAAATTCAAGCGGCAAAATCTGGTAAGACAAGTGGGGCTTCTAATAAGCAAGGGCCACCGCCTCAAAATGGGGATAATAAAAATAATATTACTACAGAAAAATCAAGCGAAAAGAGTGATAATACAATTGATGTTTATGCTTAGAAAATTAATGTTATAGATATCCCCAATATACGTATAATTTAGTATTTATAAGTATATTAAAAAAAAGATAGTATCTAAATGATTTACTAAAAACATTTAGATACTATCTTTTAAATTATGAGAATTTTTTTATTTACTTAATAACTATATTAACAAGTCTTCCTTTAATTACAATAACCTTGACTATAGTTTTACCTTCAGTATTTTCTTTAATAGTTTCATTTTCTAAAGAAGCTTTCTTTATGCCTTCTTCATCTAAGTTTGAAGGTACATCGATTTTTGCTTTTATCTTACCATTAATTTGGATTGCAATTTCAACTTCATCTTTAATTAAGGCAGAAGGATTAAATTCTGGCCATTTTTCGTTGAAGATTGTTGAAGTATTCCCAAGTAAGTTCCATTGTTCCTCTGCAAAGTGAGGTGCAAATGGTGCAAGTAATTTTAAGAAATCGACTATAGTTTCTGTTAATACTACAGAATTTTTAATTGGCTCTTGAAGATATTTATGAAGAGCATTTGTAAATTCCATAAGTCTTGCAATAGCTGTATTAAATTGCATTTTCTCTCCATCTTCGCTAACACCTTTAATAGCTGTATGTCTCCAGAAGTTTAATTCTTTTTCTTGAGCATCAGTAGTAGCTTTTATTGAAGAATCATCATGACAAGTGCTTATGACGTCCCTAGCTGCTTCTAAAGTTCTTTCAATTCTGTCTACAAATTTACCCACAGATTTGATTCCGTCATCACTCCATGCTCCGCCTTCAGTGTATCCAAATCCAAACATTAAGTACATTCTAAATACGTCAGCACCATAATCTTTAATATAATCATCAGGAGAAATTGTATTTCCCTTTGATTTACTCATTTTAAGTCCATCTGGGCCGAGGATTAATCCTTGGTGAGTTAAGCTTAAGAATGGTTCATCAAAGTTTAAATAGTCCATGTCTCGAAGAGCTTTTGTTATAAATCTTGCATATAATAAATGCATACAAGCATGTTCAGGTCCACCAACATATTTATCAACAGGAAGAATCTTATTGATTTTTTCAGTATCAAAAGGTGCATCTTCATTTTTGCTATCTGCATATCTTAAGTAGTACCAAGATGAACATACAAATGTATCTAAAGTATCAGCTTCTCTTTGTGCAGGACCTCCACAATGAGGACAAGTAGTGTTTATAAAATCTTCAGATTTACTAAGTGGTGATTTACCATCTGGAGTAAATTCAACATCATAAGGAAGCTTAACTGGAAGATCCTTTTCTGGTACTGGAACTATTCCACATTTGTCACAATAAACAATTGGAATTGGAGCGCCCCAATATCTTTGTCTTGAAACTAACCAGTCTCTCAATCTAAAGTTTTTCTTCATTGCACCTGAATTATCTTTTTCTAATTCCTCAATAATCTTAATTTTTCCTTCTTCAGTTGTTAAATTATCGAATTTTCCTGAATTCAAAAGTACTCCATATTCACAATAAGGAAGTTCTGGATCAGTATTATCTTTGTTAGTTATAACTCTTTCAATTGGTAAATTGAATTTAGTTGCAAAAGCAAAATCTCTTTCATCATGAGCAGGAACTGCCATAACGCAACCAGTACCATAGGTAGCTAATACATAATCAGAAATCCAAATAGGTACTACTTTCCCGTTGATAGGATTTATGGCATAAGAACCAGTAAATACTCCACTCTTTTCTTTTGAAAGAGATTGTCTTTCAATTTCAGATTGCTTAGAAGAAACTTCCTTATATGCTTCAACAGCATCTCTATTATCTGTAAGTGTTAGTGTATCAACTAATTCATGTTCAGGAGCTAATACAACGTAAGTAACACCATTTAAAGTATCAGCTCTTGTAGTGAATACGCTAAAGTCTAAATCTGAGTCCTTAACCTTAAAAGTAACTTCAGCGCCATATGATCTACCAATCCAATGCTTTTGCATAGATTTAGTCTTTTCAGGCCAATCTAAGTCATCCAATTTATCAAGTAATTCATCTGCGTAATCAGTTATTTTAAAGAACCATTGAGTTAATTCTTTTTTAGTAACTTCAGTGCTACATCTTTCACACACACCATCTACAACTTGTTCATTAGCTAAAACAGTATTACAAGATGGACACCAATTTACAGGTGCTTTCTTTCTGTAAGCTAAACCTTTTTCATATAATTTTAAGAATAACCATTGAGTCCATTTATAATAATCAGGAAGGCAAGTAACAACTTCACTTTCCCAGTTAAACATAGCACCCATTGATTTTAGTTGCTTTTCCATAGTTTCGATATTCTTTAAAGTAGAATCATGGGGATGTATACCTGTTTTAATTGCATAATTTTCAGCAGGTAAGCCAAAAGCATCAAAACCCATTGGTTGAAATACATTATATCCTTGCATTCTCTTAAGTCTTGCCCATGAATCTGTTGGACCATAGTTAAACCAGTGACCAGCATGTAATTGAGCACCTGATGGATAAGAGAACATTTCAAGTGTATAAAGCTTCTTATCTGATTTTGTGTCATCAAATTTGTAAGTCTTATTTTCTTCCCATATTTTTTGCCATTTTTGATCAATTTTAGTTCCGTAATTTGCCATTGTATAGCCTCCTATAATATTTAATCAATGCGTATTCATGCCTTTTATGGTACATTGTTGGCTATGTACATGCACAATTAATAAATAAACTCTGATAGAGTTTGAAAAATATAATTAATTATATAAAAAAAGCCTTCGTCTCTAAAAATAAAGAGACGAAAGCATAATTTCCGTGGTACCACTCTTAATTAGAAGAAAAAACAAAATTAATTCTTCTCACTTAATATTTTAACGGATTTAACCGTACTTGCTTTTAACAAGTAAGCTCCTAGGCAAGTTCATAATAATATAACACTGTTTTACACCAGACAACAGCTCTCTTTAAGATATAATTATTATTAATACTCCTATTCATCACTAATATAAAATTTTAATAACATTATATATTAAAAAATCTAAAAAAGTCAAGAAACGGATAAATTTAATTTTGTAACATTGTAGAGTAAAGTTACAAAAACAAATGTAGATATAGATACCCACAGTGGAAATCATACTTATGCGTATAACCGCCGAAATCAGAAACATTGTTGTTTCGCAGGACTATGAAAATTTCGCTGAAAGCACTAAATGTAAGGTTGCACCCACTCTAGCTTGCTCCAACTATTCAGTTGGACAAGCTAGAGTGGAACAACCTTACATTAAGTGCTTTTAGCAGCTTATTTTCAAATGCCTGCTGCACAACAATGATTCTGATTTCTCTGTTTGGATATGCTCCTAAGTATAGTAAATGTTGAATATAATACCAAGCATAAGTAAAATTTCAGTTGTGGGTATCTATAAGATAAAACTATTGAATTGGAAAAAATGAATAAAAATCTATTAAGTGTAAAAATTTACATACGACAATAAAATTGACGGAATTTATTTAAAATGTATGAGGGAGTGAATAATATGTCAATAGGAATTAATAGTAATTATAGTTCGCATTATACACAAGTATCTAATAAAACTGGAAGTAATAATGATAAAACTAAAGTTAGTGATGCTGATAAAACTACAGTTAGTAGTACAAGCACAACAGATAAAACAATTTCGAAAGATGAGTATTTTAAAAAAATTTCCAATAAATATTCAAATGTCAATCTTAATATGAGTAATTCACATTTGAATAAAGGGACTGAAATAATTTGTAACGTTTCTCCTCAATTAATAAACAAAGCAATTAGTTATCCTAAAGCAGCTGAAAATTTAAATAGATTGTTAGATCAAATGTCATCAATACCACAATATATTAATGAACATAAATATACTTTAGATGGCAGAGAAGTAAAGAATGTAAGTTTTGTAATAGATGAAAATGGTGGAGTTAGTTGTAAGTGTGAATACGTAGAAAAAGATTCTAAGAATACAAGTAAAACAAGTGATGAGGAAGAATTACGTGAAAAGAAGAGAAAAGAATTAAAGGAAAGAGCGAAAGCTTTAATAGAAGCTCAAGGAGAAAAATTAAAAGGAACTAAAGAATACAAAGTATCTAATTATTATAAGAATATAGCTACCAATAGTGATATGAACTTGTTAGATACATTTGATACTAATATATAGTATTATTTTAAATTTTGATATTGAAAGGAAGTGAATACTTGTAATAGACTTTAGGGATGCTAGATTCACATTTGTTTTTTGGAAAAGTACTGTAAAGTTTAACCAAAACAAATGTGAAAGGCTTAATTTATCTTTTTTATGAGAATCAAATTGATTGGTAAAAACTACTGATTAATTTTAAAATATCTCTAACTCCATTTCTAATATCATCGCATTCAGAATTTCCAACACTTATTGTTAAAAGATCACTGCTAAAATAATCTTTTAAATAATAGCCTTTCATATCCCTAAGGTATATATCCTTTTTACCACATTCTTTAATTAGCCAATCTATATTAACCGTATTTAAAAATTCAATACATCCATAAAAACCAGTGTCTGGTATGTGCCATTTTATATTAGAAATTTCAATTTCATTTGTCACTTCTTTTAATGTATTCATTCTTTCGCTATATATTTTCTTTACATGTTTTTGATTTGATTTAAACATTCCACTTTTAATGTAAATTTCTAAAGCTCCTTGAGATAAAACGGATGTATTTAAATCCATCCACTGTTTATATTCTTCAAAGGTGTTTCTTAAAACTTTAGGGAGTACAACTGCTGCAATTCTAAGTCCTGGAAGAAGTGTTTTTGAGAAGCTTTTTATATAGGCAACTTTAGAAGAAACATCACTGTAATACATCGGATAAACATTATTTTTAATCTCTAATTCTCCAAGATAATCATCTTCAATTATGTAAACATCATATTTTTCAGCTAATTTTATAATTTGTTTTTTCTCATCATTAGAATAGCTTATCCCAAGTGGATTGCTAAAACGTGGAATTGTATAAAAGCACTTTATATTATCATGGGCAAATTTTCTTTCAAGTTCTTCAAAGTCGAGTCCATTAAATTTTCTTTCGATACCAATTACTGGAGTTTTTGTGGTTTCAAGAGTCTTTAGTACACCGTGATAAGTTGGCTGTTCCACAAGCACATTGCTTTTACCACTTGGAAAAGGCATACTGCAAAGTATATGTATTGCTTGCTGTTAACCAGAAGTTATATAAATATCTTCTAAAGTACAAAATATCTGATAATCCTCAAAGTATGTCTTTAAAGTTTTGATTAACCCTGTAAGTCCTTTTGGAGAGGAATAATTAAAAAGAGTAGCTTTATATATTTCTATAGCTTGATTTAAACAGTGCTGAAATTCTTCATATGGCAGTATACTTTCATCTGGTGAACCTGCTGAAAAATCGATTATTTTATTTAAATTATTCTTATGGATTTCTTTTTTATCAACTAAGTAATATCCACTTTGAGGTATTGAATATACAATATGTTCAAGTTGAAGTTTTTCATAAGCATGGACAACAGTTTGTTTACTACAGTTAAATTTTTCAGACAAGTCTCTAATAGTTGGCATTTTTTGACCATGTAGTATATTTCCATTTTCTATTTCATAATGAATATAGTCTACTATATCGTTATATTTGCTCATATAGCCTCCTTTTGTACTAGGACAATCTTACATTAAATTTGTTGAATTGAATTATTTGGTGATTTACACTGTAATTGTATCACAAATTTATTTTAGGAGGACAACCATTATGTTTATAGTAATTTTAAAATATGAAAAACCAATAGAAACTGTCATGAATTATTTAGAGGAGCATATAAATTTTCTTGAAAAATATTATGCACTTGATAAATTCATATGTTCTGGAAGGCAAGAGCCAAGAACAGGTGGAATAATATTATGTAATGCAAAAGACAAAACAGAGGTGAATTCAATAATTAAAGAAGATCCTTTTTATAAAAACAACATTGCAAAATATGAAATAATTGAATTTATACCAACTAATTATGCAGATGGATTTAAAGAATTTATTGTATAAAAGAAGGGGCGTATTACTATGTATGAAATAATAGAATATAAAAAAGATGATTTTTATATTACAACGGATTTTGAAAAGATAGATATTGATGCTGTCAGTTCACTTCTTGGACAATCTTATTGGGCAAAGTCCAGGGAAATAGATGTAATTATTAAATCATTAAAAAATTCATTATGCTTTTCTTTATTGCATAATGATAGACAAATTGGTTTGGTAAGGGTTATCACAGACTACTCTACATTTGCATACTTATGTGATGTTATAATGTAAGCGTCAAAGAATCGACGCGTAGCGGTAGTATAATTTAAGTGATAAAATAAACCCAACAGAAAAACTTATATTCTCTGTTGGGTATAATTTTATATAGAAATAATTATTTGGTAGTCTTAACGCGCAGTTCATCTGGAATGCTTTCAGACCATGGCATACATTTTTCTAGTATGTCCATTTCCTTAACTTCTGAATTTGCAAACATTTCAAATAAATATACTAAATACTTTTCCACTGCTAAGCCATTGGCTTTAGCCGTTTCAGTAATACTATAAAGTAATGCACTTGATTTTGCGCCTTTTACTGTCTTGGAGAACATCCAGTTTTTTCTGCCAATTACAAATGGTTTTATAGCTCTTTCAGCTGCATTATTATCAATTTCAAGACATCCATTTGTCAAGAAAGTTCTCATATATGGCAACAACTTTTGAGCATATGCAAGAGCTTTACCTAAAGGACTTTTAGGAAGAGCATTAACAATTTCATTATCTACATATTCTTGAAATTTATTAAGAATGGGTGCAGATCTCTTGAGCCTTATTGCATGTCGATCACCATAATAATCATCACTACATATATATTGTTCCCTTAGATCTTTTTCAACTTTATAAAGTCGCTCACAATAATTAAACCCTTCTATTGCGTGAGACTGCTTTAGAGCTTCGGGGTTTAAGGTTGATATTATATCAAAGAATTTTCTTCGAATATGGGCCATACAATATAGTCTTTTTATATTCTTAACTTTATTATAGCCATCATATCCATCTGTTTGAAGATATCCAGAGAAACCTTCAAGAAATTCTTCAGCACAAGAACCAGATCTTGTTTTCTGATAATCATATAAAATTATATGGTTCTCTATGCCTCCGGAGCGATATAGCCACATGAACCTTTTTGAGTTGGAGTCTTTTCCATTTTCCTCAATAACCTTCACATAAGTTTCATCGGCGTGGATATAATTTCTTCTTAAGAGTTCCTCTTTCATATAATGAAAAACAGGCTGAAGTTCATTTGCACAACTTATTATCCAGTTGGATAATGTCTGTCTTGAAAGATTAACATTCATCATCTTAAAATATGATTCCATTCTATATAATGGCATTGCATATTGATATTTCATGCTCACAACATGAGCTAATAATTCATTTGAAGCCATACTTTTATATAAGAAAGTATTTGGAATTTTTGCAGAAATTATATTGGCTTTATCAGCATCCGCTTCGCAATTTTTGCAAGCATATGTATATGAAATATGTTCTTCTATGTAAAGTTCTGCTGGCTTATATTTTAAAATTTCTTTTGATTTTTTACCGATTATAATTAAATCATTCCCACATTTATCGCAAAATGTTTCAGAGTCAGCAAGTTTATGCTCAATTGTAACTCTATCTAGGCCGGATAGATTATCTTTCTTTCCTAAATGAGAAGATGATTTTTTTCTTGTATATGTAATTTCTTCAATGGAAGGCTCATCTATTTTAATATCACTGTTTTTTTCAGCATCATTAAAAAGTGAGAGCTGTCTTGAATCAACTTGTTCACTAGATTGTCCAAAAATTTTTCTGTTTTTATTAAGGAGCTGTCCTTTAAGAAAAGCCAATTCCTTTTTTAAATCATCAATTTCCTTATCTTTTGATTCAATGTCTTTTTCCATTTTAGAAATCAATAATTTTGTTTTTTTATCAAGTTGATCTTCTAAATCTAAAATATCCATCCCTATACCTCACAACAAATATAGGGGTATTTTACCACAAAACCCTCAATTCCGAAACTTGTAAAAGTTCAAAATTAAGGGTTTACAGCGATATTTGTTTTAAAAGCTATTTCTTACTTCAATTGGCTTAAATTTAGACTTAGTTCTAACTTCATATCCCATAAGCAACCATTTCAATTCCTCTTTGTTGATTTTAAGAGCTTCGTCTGGAGTCATCGGCCATTTCAATTTACTATTTTCAAGTCGGAAATAGTACAGCCAGAATCCTTCATCAAAGTGAAGTATCTTAATTTTATTCATTTGCCTATTGCAAAAAACAAACAAGGCTTTTTCAAACGGATCCAACTTTAGCTGCGTTTGCACAATCACTACTAGTCCATCAATACTTTTTCTCAAATCTGTTATTCCACATGCAAGATAAACTGTATTAACTTTATTAAGATTAAACATTTGTAATCAAATCCTTAAGCAACTTACTCAAAATAGCTATTTCATTAGCCGGTACATATATTTTAGCGGCTCCTATTTCTATTATTATATTAGGTCTATCAGCTGGAACTACGGTGACTTCAGTTGTTACTTTTTCTTCTCTCATTGAAATTGCATGAAACTGTAAATTATTATCTTCATTCTTGAATTTCTTTTTATAGTAATGAAATTGACTTTTAGTAATGTGATTTGCATTGCAGAAAGTTCCTAACGTTCCTTCGTAAGAAGAAAAGGTAGCAACAATTTCTCTCCAATTTATCTTCTCATTATTATTCATGTAAATAAACCTCCATTGTTAAAATCTATGTTAATTTTAACAATAGAGACTTACATTTATCTATCCGTTAATTTTTTTACGCTTACGTTATAATTGATAATAAATATAGACACAAGGGTTTGGGAGTATGGTTTCTTAAATGTATTTTCAAACATCCTGATTTACAAAATTTGAGAAGATGGTGTCTTGCAACAAATGATGCACATGAGTTTTATAAAAAATTTGGATTTAAAAATTTAATTAAACCCGAAATATTTATGGAAATAATTAAATCTTAGTATCAATTAATTCGCAATGTTCTTTTAAAATCTGCAGAAGTATTGGTCAAAGAAAGGATATTGTATAGGACATTTAACAATTGCTACTCGCTGAGTAGTGAATTGTTAAATGTCCTGAGAATTTACACTAAAGCTATTCTCTCTCTGGTTAAATATTTTCTAGAAAAATCTTGAAATTCATTTAACTTTGACTGTATCTAAAAGAGTATAACTATTATTTATATCCCTCATATTAAGAAAAGAAAGTTTGATTTTTTTGTCTTTAGGAAGATTATTAAATTCTAGTATAAAATCATTTTTATCATTAGGATTAAGTATAACTTTGGAAATAGCCAAATTTATATTTCCTTCATACGATGCGGACATGTCGCTTAACGAAATAATATCACTTGATTCTCCTTTATAATGAATTATTATTGTATTTTCATTTTTTTCTAAGTTATAAAATTCTCCTTTATGTCCGTCTAAGAAGTTATAGTATGGTAAGAAGAAAACATTTTGTTCTTCAATATTAGTTGGTTGTTCTATAATTTTTTTTAATGACTCATTACGATCATCACATTCATCTTCAGAATACTTTGCTTCATATATTAACAAACTTATATTTTTAGAATTATTAATTGCATTTACATTTAATCCTTCAATTCGAGTAGTCATTTTACCTGATGATAGAGATTCAAGGCCACCATAAAGTTTACCATCGATATTTAGTAGGAACTTCAATTTATCTTTTTCATAGCCTTCACTAACGATATTTGTTTCTATTATACTTGAATTTATTTCTTTAACTTTTACTCCATATTTATCTATGTTTGTATTTATTACAGGAAGAGATGTAAATTCAGTGTAGCTTCTATCAAAATCAGATTTAAATTCAAAAGTACCATGAGAATCAGTATCCCTATAATCAAAAGACTCAATATCAATTTTTATAGTTGATTTTTTGGGAATTTTATTTAGATAATCATGTTCAAAAGTAATAACTATATTATGGTCATCTATCCTATAGTCTTGAGAAGAACCAGAATCACAATGAACACCACCTATACTTGGGGTTATCATAAACCCTTCATGATCTTCTGGGATAGGTTCAGTACTTGTAATTTTAACTGCCATTAGAGATTTATATGGAGTAACCATTATATTATCTATTGTATAAGTATATTTAGAAACATTTATACTTTGTCCAATATACGTTGTGTAATCTTTATATTCATGATATATCCCTAATGTTTCATATATATTACTTAAAATAGGAATATTACTTGCCATAGCTGGAGGTGCAATTATAGGAGTAATACTAATAGCTATAACTAATGCACAAGCAATACCAACCTTCTTTACAATAGAACTTTTTTTAATAATAGTTTTTTTATAGTTTTTTCTTATTCTCTTTTTTTCAATATCATTAAGTTCAACATCTATGTGATCAAATTCCTTTTCACTTATATCTATATTATCTAATATATTCGTAATTCCTTTTTCATTCATAACTTTAAAGTACCTCCTGATTTAGTGATTCAATAAGTTTCAATCTACAGCGTCGTAATCTATTACTAATGGCATTTTCACTTATTCCAGTAGATTGACTTATATCTTTTATTGAGTAATATAAGAAGAATCTTTTGATGAAAATTTCCTTATTATCTTTATCAAACTTATTAATTTCTTTTAAGATTTCTTCTTTAGTTTCCTTCTGCTCAAGATTATCTTCAAAGTTTACATCTTCTTTATCATAGAAATCTAAATTTGTTACATTGCTGTGCTTACTTTCTTTTCTAAGCAGATCTATAGCAGTATATTTTGTAAGAATTATAATCCAACCTTTAAATTTGCTATCATCATTTTTAAATGAATCTATATTATTCCAAATTTTAAGTAATGAATCATTTACACATTCTTCACTAAATTGTCTATTATTAAGTACAGAATATGCTACTTTGAAAATTAAATTTCCATATGTGGCAAAGACATAATCTAAAGCTTTAGCATTATGATTTCGCAGTTCCTTTAAAAAGTTTTTTTGCTTCATTATTTTACCTCTTTATGTTTGATTGAAAGTACTTTCATTAATTAAGTCGTATTATTTATAATAAATCTTTCGCTTAAAATAATATTAATAAAAAATAAGCATTAACATTGATAAAAATTGTTAATAACTTATTTTCATGTATATATTTAGTATATAATTTTAAAATGCTAAGATATAGTAATTTTAAAAAATAAAATTAGTAAAGAGTTAAAGAAATTTTATGATATCTTATAGTATAATAATGATACAATAAGATATGAACTAGTAATAAATCTAATTTAACAATAGATGACCTAAGTAGATTTTTATTAACAATTTAGTTATAGGAAAAAGGAAGTGAAAAGAAATGAACATACTATTAGTATTAATTGTTGTAATTCTAATATTAAATATATTTCTTTCTTTATCATTAGTTTTTATAGAGAGAAAAGATCCAACTACAACCTGGGCATGGCTTTTAATATTATTGGTTTTACCAGGTTTCGGGTTTATAATATATATTATGTTTGGTCAAAATTTGAGCAGACAAAAGATTTTTAAAGAAAAGATACGTGTTGATGAGGATAAAAGGAAAAATATAAATGACAAATATGAAAGAGGTCTTCATAAACATGATGGAGGAGAGACATTTGCGGATTTGAAAAAAATGAATTTTAATAATTCAGGTGCAAAATATACAACAAATAATAATATTAATGTATATGCAAATGGAGAGGATAAGTTTAAACAATTAATAGAAGATATAAAAAATGCAAAAAGATATATACATATACAATATTATATTTTCAAAAATGATACTCTTGGAAAGAGTATCATTGAAGAATTGACTCAAAAAGCAAAAAATGGATTAGAAGTTAGATTATTAGTAGATAGTATGGGATCTCGAAAATTAACAAAGAAAGCAATTAAAGAATATGTAGATGCTGGAGGAAAATTCTCAATATTTTTTCCGGGAATTTTACCTCATATAAATACCCGTATAAACTATAGAAATCATAGGAAAATAGTTGTAATTGATGGAGAATATGGATATGTGGGAGGATTTAATGTTGGAGACGAATATATAAGTAAAGATCCAGAAGTTGGATTTTGGAGAGATACTCATGTGAGAATTGAGGGAGAAGCAGTAGATGATTTAAATGAAAGATTTCTACTTGATTGGTGTTATGCAGCAAGTGAAGAAATAAAAGGTTATGAGAAATATTCACAAAAAGGCAACAAAACTGTTGGAGACGTAGGAATACAAATTGTAACTAGTGGACCCGATCATAAGGAGCAATATATTAGAAATGCTTACATAAAGCTTATAAACAATGCAAAAGAGAATGTATATCTTGAAACACCATATTTAGTACCAGATTTACCTATATTAGAATCTTTAAAAATATCTGCACTATCTGGGGTTGATGTAAGAATAATAATACCAGGTAAGCCAGATCATTTTTTTATGCAATGGGCAGCAAGCTCATATATAGGAGAATTACTAGAGGCAGGAATAAAAATATATAATTATCAAAATGGTTTTATTCATGCAAAGACAATAGTTGCAGATAGTACAGTTATGAGTATAGGTACAGCAAATTTAGACATAAGAAGTTTTAAATTGAATTTTGAAGTTAATGCATTTATTTTTGATGATAGAATTGCAAAAGAAGGCGAAATACAATTTATGAAAGATATGGAAGCATCAAAAGAAATAACAAAAGAAATATATAATAATAGAAGCATTAGCATTAGGATTAAAGAATCATTGATTAGACTAGTGTCACCTATATTATAGATAACCACAGTGGAACTCATACTTATGCCTACATCCGCCGAAATTGAATACATATTTATTCCGTAGGACTGTGAAAATTTCGCTGGAAGCATTCTAAAAGGGAGGTTGCACCCATTATAGTTTGCTCCAAATGTAAAATTTGGACAAACTATAATGGAACAACCTTCCATTAAGAAGCTTCAGCAGCTTATTTTCAATGCCTACTTCATATTATGACCCTTGTGGTTACAAATATGTATCCAATTTCTTTGTTTGGATATGCTCCTAAGTATAGTAAATGTTGAATATAATACCAAGCATAAGTAAAATTTCAGTTGTGGGTATCTATATAAGGAAGAATTGAATAAAGTCAAAATAAAATTAATTATAATAAAGTAAAAACTGAAATACAAAATTTATTGGATAAAACCCATCAATCAAACAATGCAGGGAAAAACTGTATGAATATAGGGGGATACAAGGAGTTTCATATGAAAGACAAAGTAAAATTTTATTATTCGCTAGCTACATTTATTAATTATGGAGTAATAAGTATCGTAACGACTTTTTATGTACCGTATTTAAATCAAGTAGTTGGATTATCATTAAGTGAAGTAAGTAAAGTAGTATCTATAGGTGCATTATTTGCAATTATTTCACAACAATTTTTAGTTGGTAAGTTTTCTGCAAGTGAAAATAAGAAGAAGTTCATTATTGTGCATTTGTGTGGCTTAATTTTTATGATAGTGTTTTTAATGTTTCTAAATAGAAGTAGTATATACTTCTTTGCAGTTTTGTATGGAATGATTATACAAACAGTTGGAACAATATATGAAGTGTATGTTGAAGAATTATGTGTTAAACAAAGAATGGAATATTCTCAAATAAGAAAATGGGGTTCTATTGGATTTGGATGTATAGTGCTTTTAAGTGGTAGTATAATTTCAAGATACGGATTTAAAATGGTCCATTTATTAGGTATTATAATGATAAGTATAGTTATAATTATAATAATTATAAAATTTAGAAATATTGAATCAAAAGATAAAAATAAGACAATAAGATTAAGTGACATATTGAAAAATAAAAATTCAATAATCCTTGGATTTACTAGTATTTTAATTATTGGAGTTTATAATGCAATAGAATTTGCATATTCAACTTATTTGATAGAAATAACGGGAAGCACTGCCTTAGCTAATTCTATATACAGTAAATCTATATTTGCTAGAGTTTTTGTTGAATTTATATCTTTTATTCTTGTTGGAAGGTTTTTAAATGGCAAAAGTCCTAAAAAATATTTAATTATAGCTTTTCTTATAGGAGCTATGAGGATATTGTTATTTTCAACAGGATATATACCATTAATTGTTTTAGGTGACCAATTACATGGATTAATGTATGCGTGTTATTTAACATTTTTATTTAAATATATTAGAGAAGTTGTTAATGATGAATTGGTTGCAAGTACATATGCATTTGTAACGGTACTAGGGTCTGCTGGTGCTAATTTTGTATATCCTCAAATGTTTAGTATAATTCAAGGAAGATTTGGATATACTACAATGTATTTTGTGGGATTTTCAATTATATTAATATGTTCATTAATTGCGTGTAAAATTCTTCCCAATAAATCTATATAACGGTATAATAAAAATCATTCATAAGAGTTGAGTATATATAGATACTCAGAGTGGAAATCTTACTTATGCGTATAATCCGCCGAAATCAATGATACTCTGTTGTTTTGGTTTCTAAGGAATTTTGATGGGTTCTTCTAAGATCGCAAGTTGTACCCAAAATGCTTGCTTCAAAGGCAAGCTTTGAACAAGCGTTTTGGAACAACTTACAATCTAAGAAGCACAACCATCAAAATTCCTAATGAAACACTGCACAACAGAGTATTATTGATTTCTAATTATGAATATATATTCATGGTATAAGTAAAACTTTGCATCTGTTTATCTATATTAAATATCTGTAACTTTAATCATTTTAAAACCTTTCTCTTCTAATATGCCTACTAATCTTTTTAAAGTTGAATTATCTTTATAAGTAAAAGTAGGTGCACCACTAGAGTCTTCAGTTAAAGAAATATAGGTACTTTCTAAATTGGGATGAAAAAAGACACTACCCATATTATTAACATTAGCATTTTTAAGTTTAGCCAAAGCACTATCTTCTTTGCCTTGGGGAATATAATCAAGTGGAGTTGAAATATAATAAGAAGATTTATTATAAGGGCTTAGCTGTGGCTTAGTTAAATTAGCTTTTTTAACTCCATAATCATTAAATGGGTAATACAATATTTTGAAGTATTCTTCAGCAATTTTATTTTGTTGTTGTGTAATTTCATAATGTGGAACTTCAAAGAAATTAATTGGGATATCTAAATAAGAAGCTGTTTCAATAGCCTTTTTAATCTTTTCTCTAAAAACAGTTGGAGAAGGCTCGTATCTTCCAAATTCAAAGCCTGCTCCTGATTCTGATTTTCCACATTGATGAGTATATCCATGAAGTCCAATTATTCCGTTATGCGTTGTAAAATAATCTAGACTATAAACCATTTCTGCAATTTCAAAATTATTTTTAGTTAATGGATCATTATCAACTCCATTATTTGGAATCATATATCGTGGAATCCATGCTATATGATATGGGATTTTCTTTTCATTCATATAATTTGCTAATATACGAAGTTTTTCAAAATAATCTTTAGAATAAGGCTGAGAGCATAAGCCAACGTCTTCAAAGCGTATAAGACCAATTTGATTTATTTTAGATTTATATGGAGTAATATTTAAATTACTAGAATTATTAGTTTTACAATTAATAATTTTCTTGTCTTTATCCCATCTAGTATAAAGATCAAGCATATGTGAAAAATCAGAAAATCCTATATAATATATATCATTTTCACTTAATAATGATTTTTTTAGTGAAAAACTATTATTTGGACATGTTACTATATTGCTTGATAAGTTAATTGAATAATTCTGATCATTAATTTTGATGTTTAATAATGTGTCAACTTTTTCAATTTTTCCATTAAGTTTATCAACAAATTCATTTAAAGAAATATAATATCTATTTTTATCTAAATATATTGGTAATGTAAGAGTTAAGGGTGTACCATCAATTTTAAAGATTACATTGTCTTTTGTCATATTAAAACCTTTAAAACCATCATAATCTGAATGTAGTTCATTAGTTGAATTAGTTGAAGTTGTTTCTGGTATATCTTCTACATAATTACTTTTAATGGCCTCTTGAGGTGTGCAACTAACTAAAAAAAATATTAAAAGAGTAAAAAGAATGCAAATAAATTTTTTGTTTAACATTATTATTTACCACCTTATTTATAGAATATACTTTCTTTAGTGTTTACATTTATATGTTTTTTATTATTTATGTTATAAGAAAGCTGATTGGTTTCAATTTACCATATATTGTTATAAAGTGCAAATAAGTTATATTTTAGAATTATTAACATTTAAACTATTGCAAATTATTTTGATATATTTTTTCTGGAATATTAATAATATAAAGTTATTATTAATAAATATATATTTATTTAATATGAAAAATGAAAAATTACTAATAAATATTGACATTATATCTTAATTTGTTATAATTATAAAAAAGATAAATTTTAAATGAAAATATTATATTAAGTTAGTGCGAAATAAGCATTAATTTAGAAAAGGAGAAAAACATGGAAAAGGATATTAAAAAATCAGTTATGCAAAAATCATATAGCTTTTTTTATTTTATGTTCTGGGGCTTTTATTTTAGCGCTGGCTATTTATTTTGCAAAAAACTGAATAATACCTTTTTAATGAGTGTTTAATATTTATATAAATTTTTTAGATTAGGCAAATAATATTGATATTTTATGGAACTCATTATATGTGAGTTCCATTTTTTGTTTTAATAAGTGATGTGAAAGAAAATAAAAAAGGGGTGTTTGAAAAATGGAAGACTTAGTTGTTGATTTGGGTGAAAGAAGTTATCCTATTATAATTAAAAAAGGATTAATTGATGAAATTAATTTAGAAATTAAAAAGATATACACAGGTAAAAAAGTCTTTATATTGACAGATAAAAATGTAGATTCTCATTATGGAAATAGAGTTAAATCATGCTTGATTAACGCTGGATATGAGGTTAAGTTAATGGCTTTAGAACCTGGTGAAGAAACTAAGGCATTTAGCACTCTTCCTTCAATATATAATGAACTATTAGATTTTAAACTTACAAGAAGTGATTTAATTATAACTCTTGGTGGAGGAGTAATTGGAGACCTTGGTGGTTTTGTTGCATCTACATTCCTTCGAGGTGTAGATTTTGTACAAATGCCAACATCACTTTTAGCACAAGTTGATAGTAGCGTAGGTGGAAAGGTTGCAGTGGATTTAGAAAGAGGTAAAAACTTAGTTGGAAGTTTTTATCACCCTAAATTAGTTTTAATAGATCCAAATGTCTTAGAAACTTTAAGTGAAAGATTTTTTATAGATGGTATGGCTGAAGTTATTAAGTATGGATGCATAAAAGATAGAGAATTTTTCTATTTTCTAAAGAGCTTAAAGAATAAAGAAGAAGTTATGCACAGTATAGAAGCTATTATCCACAAATGTTGCTTTATTAAGAAGTGTGTTGTGGAAAACGATGAAAAAGATACTGGAGAAAGAATGTTATTAAACTTCGGACATACGTTAGGTCATGCTATAGAAACATATTATAACTTCAAAAAATTTACACATGGAGAAGCAGTTGCCATAGGCATGTATGAAATAAGTAAACTTGCAGAAAATAAAGGACTTACTGAAAAAGGTGTGGCAGAAGAGATTAAAGAAATATTAGTTCAATATGGTCTTCCATATGAAGTAGAAATTGATGATAGTTCAGTAATTTCAGATACCATAGCTTTAGATAAAAAGAATATTGATAATGTTCTTAAAGTAGTATTATTAAAGAATATTGGCGAATCATTTTTAGAAAAGACTAATGTTGAATTTTTTAGTTAAGGGGTGATATGATGGGAAATTTAAAAATTTATCCAAATAAATTAAGTGGTGAAGTTAAGATACCTCCATCTAAGAGTATGGCTCATAGAGCAGTGATCTGTGCAGCTCTTTCTGATGGTGTGAGTAAAGTTACTAATATAGATTATTCAGATGATATTATAGCTACTATCGAAGCTATGTCGTCACTCGGTGCAAAAATAACTCAAACTACCGATTATCTTGAGGTTTATGGAATTAAATGTCCTGAAAATATTAAAGCTAACGAATTAAGAAATGAAAGAACTATAGATTGTAATGAATCAGGTTCAACTCTTAGATTCTTAGTACCCATTGCTACTTTATTTGATGGTGTTAACAGATTTGTTGGTAGAGGTAATTTAGGTAAAAGACCACTAGATACGTATTATAATATATTTGATGAGCAAAAAATAAAATATACATATAAAGAAGGAACATTAGATTTAAAGACTGAAGGTAAATTAAGACATGGAGAGTTTAAAGTTAAAGGAAATATCAGTTCACAATTTATAACAGGGTTATTATTTACTCTTCCTCTTTTAGATGGAGATTCTAAAATTATAATAACAACAGAAATGGAATCAAAGGGATATATTGATTTGACTTTAAGTGCTATTAAAGATTTTGGGGTTGAAATTATAAATAATAATTATGAAGAATTTATAATAAAGGGAAATCAAAACTATAAGAGCAGAGATTATAGAGTTGAAGGTGATTATTCTCAAGCAGCATTTTTCTTCAGTGCAGATGCACTTTCAAACAATGTAGTTCTTAATGATTTGAAATTAGATTCACTTCAAGGAGATAAAGAAGTAATTGATATTTTGGAGAGAATGGGATTAAACTTAAAGAATAAAAACAATGGATTAATAGGAGCGGTTAGTGGAGAATTAAAAGCAACAGTTATTGATGGTTCTCAATGTCCAGATATAATTCCAGTAGTATCTCTAGTTGCAGCCTTAAGCACTGGAACAACAGAAATAATAAATGCTGGAAGGCTTAGAATTAAAGAATGTGATAGGTTAGCAGCTGTAACCTCTGAGTTAAATAAATTAGGTGCTAAGATTACAGAAAAAGAAGACGGACTAATTATTGAAGGTGTTAAAGAACTTAAGGGCGGCATTGAAGTTTGGAGTCATAAAGATCATAGAATCGCCATGACTTTAGCTATAGCTTCTACTATGTGCACAGAACCTATAATACTTAAGGATTATGAATGTGTTTCAAAGTCTTATCCACAATTTTGGGATGATTTTAAGAATGTAGGAGGTGTATTTGATGAGTGGAATGTGGGGGAATAAATTAAAGGTTTCTATTTTTGGTGAATCTCATGGAGTAGGAATAGGTATTACAATAGATGGACTTCCATCTGGTTTTGAAATCAATATGGAAGAGGTTATGAAAGAAATGGCAAGAAGGGCTCCTGGTAAGAGCAATTTATCAACTGCAAGAAAAGAAGATGATGCACCAGAAATATTAAGTGGATTTTTTGAAGGTAAAACTACAGGAACACCACTTTGTGCAGTAATTAGAAATGCAGATATGCATTCTAAAGATTATGGAAAACTTAAGGATTTAGTTAGACCAGGCCATGCAGATTATCCAGGATTCATTAAGTATAATGGATTTAATGATTATAGGGGCGGTGGGCACTTCTCGGGAAGAATAACAGCACCATTAGTATTTGCAGGAGCTGTTTGTAAGCAAGTTTTAGAAGCAAAAGGAATTAATATAGGGGCTCATGTTAAGAGCATTGGAAATATTGAAGATAAGAGTTTTTATGATGTTGAACTAAGTAAAGAATTGTTAGAAGATTTAAGAAGCAAAGAATTACCTCTTTTAATTCCAGAAAAAGAAGAAGAAATGAGAAATGCAATTCTTAAAGCAAAAAAAGAACAAGATTCTATGGGTGGAACTATCGAATGTACTGTTCTTGGAATAAATGCTGGAATTGGAAATCCGTTTTTTGATTCAGTTGAATCTACTTTAGCGCATTTAATGTTTTCTGTTCCAGCAGTTAAAGGGATAGAATTTGGAAAAGGCTTTGAAATGACTGAGCTTAGAGGCTCTGAATGTAATGATGAATATTATTATGATGGAGATAAAGTTAAGACTTATACAAATAATAACGGTGGAATTACAGGCGGAATTACTAATGGAATGCCAATATTATTTAAAGTTGCAATGAAGCCAACACCATCAATAATAAAGAAACAAAGAACAATAGATATTGCAGAAAAGAAAGAAGCAGACATTGTAATTGAAGGAAGACATGATCCATGTATAGTACAAAGAGCTGTTCCAGTAATTGAAGCAGTAACTGCTATTGGAATACTTGACTTAATCAGTTAACAGTTAAAAAGTAACAGTTAACAATGTAGGAACAAGTTCCTACGGAACTTGAAAATTATATGCCTATAAAAAGGGTGGGAAACACAATTAGGAACGTAGCAAGCACAACCAAGAGCTTAATAAGAAAAACTGTACATTGCTAACTGTTAACTGAATTAAAGGGGGAGTATAAAATGGCTGGTATAGATGACTATAGAAGTAGAATTGATGAAATAGATAAAGAGATAACTAAACTTTTTGAAGAAAGAATGGATACGGTTATTAATATTGCAAATTATAAAAAAGATAGAAACTTACCTATTTTTAATAGAGATAGAGAAGATGAAGTTATTGAGAAAAATGTTGGATATCTAAAAAATGATGATTATTCAGAGGAAACAAGAAAGTTTTTTATATCTTTAATGGAAGTATCAAGAGAGCTTCAAAGTAGAAAAATGTTAGAAGCAGAAGAGGTTATAGAAAATAAAGCAGATTTATCAGAAATTAAAAATATAAAACAAGGTAAGATTGGGTACTATGGTGTTCCAGGATCATTTAGTGAAGAAGCAATGCTAAAGTATTTTGGACAACTAGAAGCTCCCAAGCCATATGGCGAATTTGAAGAAGTATTTTTAGCAGTAAAAAATGATGAAATTAAATATGGAGTTGTTCCTATAGAAAATTCTTCAACAGGTGCTATCGCCCAGGTTTATGATCTTATATATAAGTATGGTTTCTACATTGTTGGAGAAGAGTGTATTAAAATAAACCAAAACTTAATTGGTATTAAAGGTACGACTTTAGATTCAATTAAAGAAGTATATTCTCATCCTCAACCTATTGAACAAAGTAGTGAATTTTTGAAAAAGTATAGTGATTGGAAGGTTATACCTTTCCATAGTACATCTGTAAGTGCAAAACTGATTAGCGATTTAAAAGATACATCAAAGGTTGCTATTGCAAGTAATAGAGCTGCTGCTATATATGGATTAGATATTATTGAAGCAAATATAAATAATCAAAGCGATAATTCTACAAGATTTATAATAATATCAAAAAGTCTTGAAACAGACCCAAGCTGTAATAAAGTAAGTGTTGTATTTTCACTTGAACATAAGGCAGGTACTTTGTATAAATTATTAAGGCATTTTGCAGAAAATAATATAAATATGATGAAGATTGAATCAAGACCAATGGAAAAGGGTGCTTGGAAGTATTTTTTATATATTGATTTTGAAGGGAATATTGAAATAGAAAAGGTAGCAACAGCTTTAAAATTAATTGAACAAAGCAGTGCTTACTTTAAACTTATTGGTGGATACAGAAAATATACTATTTAAATGAATGATTAATGAGGAATGATGAAAAATGAAGGAGGAAATTCCTTAATTATTCATAATTCATTATTAATCAACTACAAGGGGGGATTAACTTGGACTTTTACGGATTGATAGGAGAAAAGTTGCCACATAGTCTTTCACCGAAGATTCATAATACACTTTTTAAAGCTTTAGATATTGAAGGGGCATATAAGCTTTTTGAAGTAGAGAAAGAAGATTTAGGAAAGGCTGTAGATTCATTAAAGATTCTTAAAATAAAGGGAGTTAATGTAACTATTCCTTATAAGCAAGATGTAATGAAATATTTAGATTTTATATCAGAGGAAGCAAAAAAAATAGGCGCAGTAAACACTATTTATTTAAATAATGGAAAGTTATATGGCTATAATACAGATTATTTTGGTTTTGGAACCATTATAAAAAATAATGATATTAAAGTTAAAGATAGTATAGCAATGGTACTTGGAAATGGTGGAGCTGCTAAGGCTGTAATTAATTATCTTTTAGATGAAGAAATAAAAAAGATTTATTTAGTTTCAAGAAAAGGTAAGGATAGTTCAGGTTATGATAATAATAGAATTGAATGTAAATCCTATGGTGAAATAACACATATAAAAGGGGATATTTTAATAAATTCAACGCCTCTTGGAATGTATCCACATATGGATGAAACTGCAGTTCATGAAGATATAATATCTAACTTCGATGCACTAATAGACTTAATTTATAATCCGAAGGAAACACAATTTTTAAAAATAGGAAAAACTTTAAATAAAAAAGTATGTGGTGGAATTGAAATGTTAGTTGGTCAAGCTATAAAAGCTGAGGAAATATGGCAAGGGGCTACCCTTGATAATAATGTGACACAAGAATTATATTCAATGTTTCAAGATGAATTCAAGTAGGTGGAGTATATGAAAAATAAAATAGTACTTATTGGTATGCCAGGATGCGGCAAAAGTACGATTGGTAAATTGATAAGTAAAGAATTAAATCTTAAATTTATTGATATGGATAATTATATTGAAAAGATGACAGCTAAGACAATCCCACAGCTTTTTGAACATGGAGAGGATTATTTTAGAGACTTTGAAACTCTAGCCTGCACAGAATTGTCAGAAAGGAGTAATGTATTAATTTCTTCTGGTGGAGGAGTAATAAAAAGAAAAGAGAATATTGGAATATTAAAAAAAGAATCCTATATTATTTTTATAGATAGACCACTTGAAGAACTTTTAAATGATGTAGATATTTCAAAAAGACCGTTGCTTAAAGAAGGAAGAGAAAAACTAATTAAGTTATATGAAGAACGTTATGAATTATATAAATCATCTGCAGATGATATAGTTAAAAATGATAAAGGACTTAGAAATACAATAGATATAATGGAAAAACTAATTAAATTTAATTTAATAATAGATTAGGCACAATCAAAAAAATAACAAGTCCATCTGCCAGCCTATTTTCCATTATCCTTCGTCAGCAAAATGCCATAATAGGCTCGCTATGATGGCACTTTACTTCCTTGCCTGATGAAAAATATCCATGGCAGTTTTGGACTTGTTATTTATTTTCATGTGACTTAAGTAAAAACTAGATTTACGCAAATACTTAAAAATGAATATTTGTTTTAATAATTTTAAATATTATATAAAATTTAGAAAGGAGGAGTAAACGTGAAGATTATGGTTATTAATGGACCCAACTTAAATATGGTTGGGGTTAGGGAAAAAGGTATTTATGGAACAAAATCTTTTGAAGATATATGTGAATATATCAAAGAAGAAGGCAAAAGGCGAGGTCATGAAATAACATTATTTCAAAGCAACTGTGAAGGTGAAATTATTGATGAGCTTCAAAAAGCATATTTTGAAAATTATGATGGAATAATAATAAATCCAGGAGCTTATACTCATTATAGTTATGCAATTCATGATGCAATAAAAGGGACTAATATAGATACAGTTGAAGTCCATTTATCAAATATACATGTAAGAGAGGAATTTAGAAAAATATCTGTTACTGCACCAGCTTGTATAGGACAAATGTGTGGTTTTGGAGAAAATGGATATTTATTAGCTATTAAGGCATTAGAATTGAAAAAAATGCCTAAATAGTTTATTATATAAATCAATGGATAATTGTCAATTGTACATTGTCAACTGTCAACTGAAAGGTAGTATAGAAGTATAGTAGAAGAAAAAAACTAAAATTAAAAGTAGAAGTACAGGAGGAGATTAAAAATGATAATTATTATGAACCCAAAAGCAAGCGATGAAGAAGTAGGAAAGGTAAAAGCATTAGTTGAATCAAAAGGCTTAGAAACTAATCTTTCTAAGGGAGACACATACTACATAATAGGAGCAGTAGGAGATACTTCTATATTAGATCCTAAGAAAATACAAGTGCTTAAAGGTGTAGATAGAGTTATGAAAGTTCAAGAACCTTTTAAGAAAGCTAATAGAATATTTAAGCCAGAAGATACTGTTGTTAATGTTGAAGGATCAATAGTTGGTGGCGGAAGACTTGGAATAATGGCTGGTCCATGTTCTGTTGAAAGCGAAGAACAAATTATTGAAATTGCAAAGAGAGTAAAGAAAGCTGGAGCTAACTTCTTAAGAGGAGGAGCATTTAAGCCAAGAACTTCGCCATATAGTTTCCAAGGTCTAGAACTTGAAGGATTAAAACTTTTAAAGATAGCAAAAAAAGAAACAGGACTTCCAATAGTAACTGAACTTATGTCTACAGATTACTTAGATGAGTTTGTTGAAAATGTTGATATGATTCAAATTGGTGCTAGAAATATGCAAAACTTTGATTTATTAAAGCAAATTGGTAAGACTAAGACACCTATTCTTTTAAAGAGAGGTTTATCTGCAACTATAGAAGAATGGCTTATGTCAGCTGAATACATTATGGCTGGTGGAAATGAAAATGTAATTCTTTGCGAGCGAGGAATAAGAACATTTGAAACTATTACAAGAAACACATTAGATTTACAAGCGATTCCAGTAATTAAGAGATTATCACATTTACCAATAATTGTTGATCCAAGTCATGCAGGAGGATACGCATACCTTGTAGAACCAATGGCTAAAGCAGCTATAATGGCTGGTGCTGATGGACTTATGATAGAAGTTCATAATGATCCTGAAAATGCATTAAGTGATGGACAACAATCACTTACTCCAGATCAATTTGATGTATTAATGAGTAAAGTTAAAGCTGTAGCTGCTATAGAAGATAAAGAAATTTAGGACTTGAAGGAGCTATAGATATGAAAATAGTAGTTGTAGGTCTTGGAGTAATTGGAGGCTCATTTACCATGGCGTTGAAAGAAGCAGGGTATGATGAGGTATATGGAATAGATATTAATGAGGAATCGCTCAAAAAGGCTAAGAACCTTGGATTAATAAAAGAGGGCTTTACAAATGGGCAAGAGATTGTTAAAAATGCAGATTTTATAATTATATCTTTATATCCTAGATTAGTTAAACAATTTATTATTGATAATAAAGATAACTTCAAAGATGGTGCAGTAATAACAGATGCAACTGGTATTAAAAAACTGTTTATTGAAGACATAGTAAAAATATTACCTGAAAATATTGACTTCGTTTTTGGACATCCAATGGCAGGAAGAGAAAAGAAGGGGATAGATTTTGCAAGCAGTACAGTTTTTAAAGGTGCAAATTATATTTTAACTCCAGTAGCTAGAAATAAAGAAGAAAATTTAAACATGATAGAAGAGTTAGTTTATAAAATTGGATTTAAAAGAGTTAAAAGAATAACTCCTGAATATCATGATGAAATGATTGGATTTACAAGCCAACTTCCACATTCATTAGCTGTGGCATTAGTTAACAGTGATGTAGAAGGAAGAGAAACTGGAAGCTTTATTGGAGACAGCTATAGAGATTTAACAAGAATAGCTAATATAAATGAAGATCTTTGGAGTGAACTTTTCCTGGGAAATAAGACGAATTTGCTCAAAAGTATAGAAAATTTCGAAACAGAGCTAGATAAAATAAAAGATGCAATAGAGAATGATGATAAAGAAGCACTTAAAGAAATATTTATAAAGTCAACTAAGAGACGCGAAAAATTATAAGATTCCAAGAAAATCCCCTGAAATAATAAGATTATTTCAGGGGATTTTTTTAAAAATAAAATATGATATTTAAATTTTATTAATATCATTAAAAAAAATAAATATTCAACTATAAAATAGTAAGAACTTAATTTATACATTGAATTAATAATTTATAATTCAATGTATAAAAAAATAGAATAAGATTATTATTCTACATGAAAAGATATGATTAATACAAAATAAAAGACATGGCATATATTGAGTACTTTTAAATAGCATAGTATAATTAACTTATGAATAATAACAAGAATACAACTTATAATAAAAAGTTATAAGTATAAAAGGAGGCAAAAAATGAGTTTACAATTTAAATTCCCAGAAAATTTTTGGTGGGGATCAGCAACATCAGGTCCACAAAGTGAAGGTAGATTTAACAAAAAACATGATAGTGTATTTGATCATTGGTTTGATATAGAGCCAGAAGCATTTTTTGATGGAGTTGGCCCTGATGTAGCATCAAATTTTTATAATAGTCATAAGGAAGATTTAGCATTAGTAAAGGAAACAGGATTAAATAGTTTCAGGACATCAATTCAATGGACTAGATTAATAAAAGATTTTGAAACTGGTGAAGTAGATGAAGATGGAGTAAGATTTTATAATGCAGTAATTGATGAATGTATTGAAAATAACATGATTCCAGTTATGAATTTACATCACTTTGATTTACCGGTTGAATTATATAACAAGTATGGTGGATGGGAATCTAAACATGTAGTAGATTTATTTGTACTATTTGCTAAGAAGTGTTTCGAATTATTTGGAGATAGAGTTAAGCACTGGACTACATTTAATGAACCTATGGTAGTTGTTGAAGGAGAGTATTTATATCAATTCCATTATCCTAAATTGGTTGATGGTAAGAAGGCTGTTCAAGTAATGTTCAACTTAAATCTAGCATCAGCAAAAGTAATCAAAGCTTATAGAGAAATGGGCTGTAATAAGGATGGTGGAAAAATAGGAATAGTACTTAATTTAACACCTGCATATCCAAGATCAAATAGTGAAGAAGATATGAAAGCCTCTGAAATAGCTGATAGTTATTTCAATACTTCGTTCTTAGATCCAGCAATTAAAGGACATTTCCCTGAAATACTTCTTGAAATATTAGAAAAAGACAATGTTATGTGGGAATCAACTGAAGAAGAATTAGAAATCATTAAAAATAATACAATAGATTTCTTAGGAGTAAATTACTATCAACCAAGAAGAGTGAAGGCAAAGGAATCTGAAATTGATAAGTCAAAGGGATGGATGCCAGATGAATACTTTGATAATTATGAAATGCCAGGAAGAAGAATGAATCCTTATAGAGGGTGGGAAATATATCCACAATGTATATATGACATTGGAATTAACATAAGAGATAATTACAACAACATCCCTTGGTATATTTCTGAAAATGGTATGGGTGTTGAAGGCGAAGAAAAATATATAAATGCTGAAGGTGTAATAGAAGATGATTATAGAATTGATTTTTATAAAGAACATTTAAAATATCTTCATAAGGGAATAAGTGAAGGTTCTAACTGTTTTGGATACCATACATGGACTCCTATTGATTGTTGGTCATGGTCTAATGCGTATAAAAACAGATATGGATTTATTGCTGTAGATTTAGCAACTCAAAAGAAAACTATTAAGAAATCAGGAAAATGGATTAAAGAAGTTGCACAAAATAATGGATTTTAGGCACAATCAAAAAAATAACAAATCTCTTTGCCTGATGAAAAATATTCATGGCAACTTTGGACTTGTTATTTATTTTCATGTGCCTTAATTAGTATAAAAAGCTGTTTCAAAAAATGAAAATTTTGAGACAGCTACTTGAATTGTGTAAATGTTTTAGTATAAACTAAATTATATGAGTTTTATTAATTATTAACAATTAAAATCTTTCTGCATGAATGGCTTAACATATTTGTATTGAGAAACTTAATTTAATTATATGCTTAAAACTTAACTAAAAGAATATTGTTAAAAAACAGGAGGATTGTAAATGCGAAATTTTATGGTTTTTGATATTGGTGGAAGTTCTACTAAATGGTCTATAATTGATGAAGCAGGAGAATTTAATGAAAGTGGTAAATTTGGTTGTCCAAGTACAGCAGAAGAATTTTTCGGTGAATTAATTAAAATAACAAGTGAAATGAAAGTAAAACATGATGTTAAAGGAATTGCCATAAGTGCACCAGGTGCAGTAGATAGTGAAACAGGAGTAATTGGAGGATTAAGTGCTATTCCATATATACATGGACCGAATTTTAAAGAAGTTTTAAAGAAAACTACCAATTTAGATGTAGAGATTGAAAATGATGCTAATTGTGCAGCACTTGGAGAATGTTGGCTTGGGGCTGGTAAAGAAAACAAAGATTTAGCATTTGTTGTATGTGGAACAGGAATAGGTGGAGCTATAGTTAAAGACAAAAAGATTCATGGTGGAATTCACAAGCATGGTGGAGAATTTGGTTATTGTTCAGTAATCTGTGAATTAGATGGAGAACCTAAGTTTACTAGTTGGAGTAAATCAGGATCGACTACAGCGTTAGCAAAAAAAGTAGCAAAATTAAAAGGCTTAGAAGAAGATAGGATTGATGGTGTTGAAGTCTTTGAATTATGTAATAAAGGTGATGAAATTGCAATTCAAGAAGTAAATAAGTATTATTTTACTATGGCAGTAGGTATATATAATATTCAATATACATTTGATCCAGAAGTTATCATATTAGGTGGTGCAATAAGTGAAAGAGAAGATTATGTTGAAGAAATAAATAAGAGATTAGATATAATGATGAATAGTGGACTGGAAGGAACGATAAAGCCAGTTTTAAAAACATGTAAATATGGAAATGATGCAAATAAATTAGGGGCATTATGTAACTATCTTCAAAGAGAAAAAATAATTTAGTTATAATATATCTTCTTTATAGTTCGAAAAATAGCTGGTATTTATTGCCGGTTATTTTTTTATGGTTAATAAATAGTACATTTAAGTAGGGGTTGCTTCAAATTTGCTTAAGTGTTTAGAATAGTATTATGTCTATAACCTCATCTGTTTCTTTACTTATTTGTCTTTGTGATTTTCCCTCTCTAATATATTTTAATATAACATCTTGCTTTTAATTCAAATCTATCCCCGTCCGCACTTCCTTTTATAAATAATAATATTACCCAAACATTATTTGTATAAAAGGTTTGGGTAATAATAATGGGCAGGTTTTTTATTACTACATTCATTACATTGACCACAGGGATGTTTAGCTTAAATCTGAAATTACTTTCAATTATATTTGGGTATTAGGTAACAATATTCAATAATAAATGAAAGTAGTTTCTAAATTGTATAACAATATTGAATATAAAAACCTTTATCTATATAATAGGGACATAACATATATGAAAGGGCGTGATAACTTGAATGATATAAAAAACAAACTAATAGTATCCTGTCAAGCTTTACAGGATGAGCCATTACATTCTTCATTTATAATGGGAAGGATGGCACTAGCAGCTAAAGAAGGTGGCGCTTCGGGAATTAGGGCTAATACAAAAGAAGACATACTAGAGATTAAACTAAATGTTGATTTACCTATTATTGGCATAGTAAAAAAGGATTATGTTGACAGTGAAGTATATATTACTACAACTATGGCTGAAGTTGAAGAGTTAGTAGAGGCAAATGTTGATATTATAGCGCTTGATGCTACAAGTTCTACAAGACCTAATAATGTGAATTTAGATGAATTTTTTTTAAAAATTAAGCAAAAGTATCCTAATGTATTGTTGATGGCTGATTGCTCAAATTATGAAGAAGCAGTACATGCTGATGAATTGGGTTTCGATTTTATTGGAACCACACTAGTAGGATATACAAAACAAAGTAAAGGTATACAAGTAGAGGAAAATGATTTTCAATTAATAAGAAAAATATTAGCTAATGTTACAAAACCTGTAATAGCTGAGGGAAACATAGACACGCCTGAAAAAGCACGTCGTGTTTTGGAATTAGGATGTTATAGTGTTGTAGTAGGTTCAATTATTACTAGGCCACAATTAATTACAAAAAAATTTACGAATGAAATAAATAAGATAGGGGTGTAGCTATATGATGGATAAAATAGAAAGAATATTTCTACCAATTGCAAATAAATTATCAGCAAATAAGTATTTGTCAGCTATTAGGGATGGGTTTATTGCTATTCTTTCAATTATGATTGCAGGTTCGTTTTTCACACTAATAAATAATGTTATAATTGGTCCAAATGGTATAACTAATAAATTATTTGGAAATCCTTTAACAGGGTTACTACAATTGGGTAATGCTATAGTTCCAGCAACTATGTCAATTATGGCTATTTTGCTTACTTTTACTACAGCAAAATCACTTTGTGAACACTATAAAGAAGATACATCAATTATACCAGCCATTGCAGTAGTGGTATTATTCATTTTAATGCCAATAAAATTTGATGATAGCCTAAAGATTGAATATATTAATACATTCTATACTGGTGCATCAGCTATGTTTATGGCATTTATGGCAGCAATCGTAACAGTTGAAATTATAAGAGCACTATCAAAAATTGATGCAATAACTATTAAAATGCCAGAGAGTGTTCCACCTGCAATAGCAAGGTCATTTAATAAGTTAATACCAATTATAATTACTTTAGTTATTTTTGGATCAATCAGAATGATAACAAACAGCTTTGAATTGCCAATGAATGATTTGATTATTAAATTAATTCAGACACCATTTACAAACATTGTTACATCAAAAGTTGGTTTATTAATAGTATACTTATTATATATGATAATATGGGGACTAGGTATTCATTCGGCATTTATTTTTGGACCACTTCTAGAACCTATTTATCTAACTTCTCTTACACAAAATATGGATGCCTTAAAAGCAGGGCATGCTATGCAAGCTATTATTACTAAACCTTTTATTGATTCTGTTGCATTTATGGGTGGAGCAGGAAATATGATAGCTTTAGTTATAGCAATATTTATTGTATCACGTAGAGAAGAATTTCGTGCTATAGCTAAGATTGGTTTTGCCCCTGCATTGTTTAATATATCTGAACCACTTATGTTTGGGTTACCAGTAGTTATGAATCCGATTTTAATTATTCCTATGGTTTTATCTACCTTTGCGGGCTTAATTATTGGGTACGTAGCTACGGTTATTGGCTTTATGCAACATACATATATTCTAATCCCATGGACAACTCCACCAATTTTAGGTGCATTCTTTTCAACCGGTGGAGATTTTAAAGCAGCTTTTGTATCACTTATAATAATCGGGGTTTCTGTAATGATTTATATTCCATTTGTTGTAGTTACAAATAAGCAAAAGGTAGAAATAAATGAATAAAGTATTATGTTTTGATTTAGATGGAACCTTGATTAATGATAAAAATGAAATTATAGGTGGAGAAGGAACAATACATGCTCTTAAAAAGTTGCAAAATATAGGATATAAATTAGTAGTTAGTACAGGTAGATTAGAACACGATATTTATTATATTAATAACAGATATGATTTAAAGCTTAATTATGCTATTTCTCAAAATGGAGCAGTGATTAATAAAAATAAGGAATTAAATGCTAAACTTTTGGATAAGGATGAAGCACTAAATATTTATGAATATTTAAAAACTACAGATTTAAGAGTAGAATTAAATACTGTAAGTAATAGATATTGGCATACAGATCGTGATCCGGATTTCCCAAAAGAATATTATGATTCATCAAATATAGTACATGATTTCAGAAATGTTATTGAATATCAGCCCGCTGTTTTATTTTTAGTAATAGGTGAAAGTGATAAAATAAAAGTTGTACAAGAACACATTAATTCAAATTATAATAAAGTAAAAGCTATAAGGACTTCAGATTCTTCGCTAGAGATTCTCTCCGAAGGAATTTCTAAAGGGAATACAGTAGTTGAGCTGTTTCCAAATTCAGAAATCATCTCTATTGGAGATTCAGAAAATGATTTTTCTATGTTTGAGTTATCAAAGAAATCTTATTACGTAGGAAAAGGTTCTTGTAACAAAGCCACTTATAATTTTAGTTCAATCTACGAAGCATTAAAACAAATTATCAAGGGGGAAGAAAATGGACAGTAATGAACAAATTGCCTTTAATATAATAGCCAATAGTGGATCAGCAAAATCTCTATATATGGAGGTTTTAAACAAATGTGAAGTAGAAGAATTTGATTCTATTGATGATATGTTTAAAGAAGCCGAAGAGTATTTGATAGTAGCACATAAAACTCATACCGAGTTAATCCAAAAGGAAGCTAGGGGAGAGGAAACAAAATTTTCATTGCTTTTAATGCATGCAGAAGACCAATTAATGCAGACTGAAACAATGAAAGTAATTGCTCAAAAATTTTATAAATTATATAAGAAGGGGTTATAATTATGAAAAAAATTTTATTAGTTTGTAACGCAGGAATGTCAACATCTGTTTTAGTTGTGAAAATGGAAAAGGTAGCCAAGCAAAAGGATCTTGATTGTAAAATTTGGGCTGTTTCAAGTTCGGAGGCTAACAATCTTAGCGAGGATGTAGATGTGGTACTAATAGGACCACAATTGAAGTTTGCTATTAATGAAATTAAAAAGATATTTCCAAGTCAACCAGTGGCTGTAATTAATATGAGAACATATGGAATGATGGATGGAGAGGGTGCTTTAAACCAAGCACTTGAATTATTAAAATGATGAAAGTTTTATTTATTCCTTTAGATGAAAGACCATGCAATTTTAATTTCCCGCAGTCTATAATTAAAACACGCAAGGATGTTGAATTAGTAACTCCTCCAAAGGAGCTACTAGGAGATAAAAAAAATCCAAGGGATGTAAAAAAATTATGGAGCTTTGTTTTTGAAAATGTAGGGAATTGTGATTATGCTATCATTTCTATTGATATGTTAGTTTATGGTGGTTTAATACCTTCAAGAATTCATAAATTAGATATGGAAGAAGCCAAAATCTATATTGAAAATATTAGAAAAATTAAGGGTTTTAATCCAATCATTAAAATTTATGGGTTCAATTGTATAATGCGTTCTCCTCAGTATAATTCTTCAGAAGAAGAACCAGAGTATTATGAGACCTATGGGCATAATTTATTTAGAAGAGCTTATTTAATGGATAAAAAGGAAAGATATAAAATTTCTAAGGAAGAAGAAATGGAACTTGAAAGTATAAAAATCCCTGAGAAAGTATTAAATGATTATGAAAATAGGAGAAAGTTTAATTTAAATGTTAACATTGAAGTTGTTAAACTAGTTACAGAAGGAGTAATTGAATTTTTGACAATTCCTCAGGATGACTCTAGTGAGTATGGTTATACAGCTATTGCTCAGAAAAAAGTTATTAAATTTGTTGAAGAGAACAAGTTAGAGTTTAAAGTGAATATATATCCAGGAGCGGATGAAGTAGGATGCTCTTTATTAGCTAGAGCATTAAACGACCATTTAAAGAGAACTATTAAAATTTATCCATTTTATGCATCAACTTTAGGCGCTAGTATCATTCCTTTATATGAAGATAGACCAATGAATGAAAGTTTAAAATATCATATTCGTGTTTGCGGAGCAGAAATTGTATATAATGAAAAGGATGCAGATATTATTTTAGCAATTAACTGTCCAGGGAAAAAAATGCAAGAATCTTTTGATCAATTGAAAAATCTAGATTTAACATATAGTTCTCATAGAAATTTACAAGATTTTGTTTATAACATACAAAAATACATACAGCAAGGCAAAAAAGTAATTGTTTGTGATTCAGCATTTTCTAATGGAGGGGATTTAAAACTAATAGATTTTATGGATCGCCTTGGTTTACTAGATAAAATTATAGCTTATGCTGGATGGAACACAAATTGTAATACTTTAGGTACTGTTTTAGCTTCTGGTATTTATGCTTTCGATCAAGAAAGCTCAGAGATATGTACAAACAAGGTATATAGAATTGTTGAAGATGTGCTATATCAATCTACAGTTAGACAAAAGGTATCTAATGAGTATTTACCTAAATTTGAGCTAAATATATATGATTTTAAAGATAAACAAAACCAGGTAGAAGAAGAAATTAAGAAATTATTAGTTGAAGAGTATGAAAAGCTTAATATCTCTAAAATATATGGATTAGATTTAAAAAGAGTAATATTGCCATGGAGAAGAATGTTTGAGGTTGATTTAGAGCTGACAATATTGAAAAAATAATTGTAAATAAGAATCTATTTGTTATGATAGTAACAAATAGATTTATTTTCTATCATAGAAAGGTGAGGTTATGATAAATCAAGATTTTAGTATAGTTTCAATTTTAGAGTCAGTATACAGTAATTTTACTGATTCGGAAAAAAAAATTGCAGATTACTTTATTCATAATAAAGAAAGGAAAGATTTTTCTGCAAAAAAAATAGTTGATAAGCTTTATGTATCTCAAGCATCATTAACCCGTTTTTCAAAGAAATGTGGTTTTAATGGATACAGGGAATTTATATTTCAATATCAAAAGTCAGTTGGAGATAGTTATATCAAAGTAGATAACTTAACTGAAAAAGTTTTTAGTACTTATGATGAATTGTTAAAAAAAGGGCATTCACTAATAGATGATGGACAGATTAATAGAATATGCAATTTGATAGTTAACAGCAAAAAAGTATATGTATATGGTATAGGGAGCTCTGGCGTAGTTGCACGAGAATTTAAAATTAGATTTATGAGATTAGCACTAAATGTTGAATATATTGTAGATGAACACATTATGAAAATGAATGGAGTATTGCTAGATGAAGAGTGTTTGGTTATAGGAATTACGCTTAGTGCCAAACTAGGTATTATAAGAAAGTCTTTAGAAGTAGCTAAAAGCAAAGGAGCTAAAACAGTAATTATAACATCAAATAATGATGATAAATTGCATGAATTTTGTGATGAAGTATTACTAGTTGCAGTTAGAGAAAATCTTGAAGTGGGAAATATTATTTCACCTCAATTTCCAATATTATTAGTAGTTGATGTGTTGTACGCTCACTTTTTAAGTCTTGATTACAATACTAAAACAACTGTCTTAGAAGGTACAGTTTCTATGGTTAAACGAGAGGAAGAAGAAAACGAGAGAAGATATGAAATACAATCCAATATTTCATTGCCTGATGAAATATAATCATGGCATTTTGGATTTGTTAATTTCTTTCATGTGCCGTATTAGTAAAAAATATATTGGATATAAGATAATGTGACTAAAGAAATGTATAGAGAGGATTTGAAATATATGAAATATGTGATAGGTGTAGATGGTGGAGGCACTAAAACAGAAGCAATAGCCTATACAGAAGATGGAAAACAAATATCCAGTGGGTATTCAGGATGTGGAAACATAGTAGTCAATGAGGAAAAAGGACTAAAGAATATAGAAATATCTATACTTCAATGCCTGGAAAATTTAAATGTGAATAATTGTATTCATATATATGCGGGGCTAGCTGGAGCGGAGGTAGGCAACAATAAGGAAATAATAGAAAATTACTTAAAAAGTAGATTCCCTACATCAATTACTGTACTTAACGATGCAGATTTAGCCTTTAACGCTGTTTTAAAAGGAGAAGATGGGATATTAACAATCTCAGGCACGGGTTCCATAAGTTTTGGAGTTTTAAGCAATAAACATGCTCGTGCTGGAGGCTGGGGAAATATATTAGGTGATGAAGGAAGTGGCTATAACATAGCACTACAAGCATTAAAAAAAATTGTGAGTGAAAAAGATGACGGGTTAGAAAGTTCGGCTTTAAGTAAAGAAATATTGAAGACTATAAATGCAGCAACTATCTTTGATATGGTTAAATTCGTATATAATTCAAATAAAGCAGATATAGCGGCTATAGTTCCAATTATTGTAAAAGCAGCTCAAAACAATGATGAGTATGCAATAAATATATTAAAAGAAGCTAGTAAAGATTTAGTAAAGATTACTGTAAAGGTTTATAAACTGCTTGGATTTTCATTTAAAGTTAAAATAGCTATAAAAGGAAGCATTCTTACTAAAATTCCTATGATGAAGGAATTTTATATAAGATATCTATCAGATGAAATAAGCGATTTCGAAATAATAGATGAATATGGTTCACCTACGAAGGGTGGTTATTACTTAGCATGTAAAAATCAGAATTTTAAGAGTGTAAGTGCCTAATCTTATATATGTTGCATTAATGATTTAGCAGTAAAATAAATAGCAATTGAAGAATTTTATGCTGAAGTCTAATTACAACATATATATTTTGAAAGGAGTGTAATAATGTCTAATACATTTAAAGTAGCTTCTGTATTTACAGACAACATGGTTCTGCAAAGAGAAGGTAAAATAAATATATGGGGACAGGCAGAGGACAATGATAAAATAGAAATAGAATTCTGTAGTCAACATGAAGAAGCTATAGCTAAGAATGGAACTTGGAAAATAACTTTAGATTTATTAAACGCTGGTGGACCTTTCGATATGTGTATAAAAAATAAAAGTAATGAAATTACTTTAAAAGATATATTAATAGGTGATGTATTTGTAGCAGCAGGTCAATCTAATATGGAATTTAAATTAAAGGATTCAACTATTGAAAAAGAAGAAATCTTGAATTCAAATTATCCAAATATAAGACTTTATACTGTGCCTCAAATTGAATATGAAGATGAAAACAAAAGAATTCCAGATTTAGAAGAAGGAAAATGGCAAGTTTGCAGTTCTGAAACAGTAGAAGAATTTTCAGCAGTTGCATATTATTTTGCGAAAAAATTGCGTGAAAATTTGAATGTACCGATAGGAATAATAAGTTGCAATAAAGGTGGAACTTCAGCATCATGTTGGATGGATAAAGAATATTTATTAAGAGATGAAGATATTAAGAAAGCATATGTTGATGAATACTTAAATGCTGTTAATGGACTTTCAGAGGAAGAAGAAGATAAAAGAACAAATGAATATCTTAAAATATTAGATAAATATAATAAAAAATTGGAGGAACATAAGAAGAAGAATCCAGGTATATCATTAAGCCAGTTGAAAAGTTATGCTGGACATACTCCATGGCCACCACCATTTGGAAGAAAATCATATTTACGTCCTTGTGGTTTGTATAAAACTATGCTTAAGAAAATAGTTCCATATAGCGTGAAAGCAATTCTTTGGTATCAAGGAGAAGAAGATACTAAGTATAGTGAACTTTATAAACGCTTATTTAGTTCATTAATAGAGAATTGGAGAAGAGAATGGCAAAATAATGACCTTCCATTTATCTTCGTACAGCTACCTAATTATGAAGATGATAAAATAATAAATAGTTGGGCAGTTGTACGAGAAGCACAATTATCTGTTATGAAGGAAACGAATAATTGTGATATGATTGTAGCTATTGATTGTGGAGAACAACGTAATATTCATCCTGTAAATAAGAAACCTGTTGGAGAACGATTAGCATTACTCGTAAGAAATGTAATATATAATCAAAATGTAAATGGGTATTCACCTATCTTTAAAAGCATGGAATTAAAAGAAAATAAAATTATAATATCATTTGATTTTGCACAGAAACAAGAGCTTATTATAAAAGATGGTGAGGAATTAAATGGTTTTGAAGTTAGCGGTAGTGATAATAAGTTTATTAAAGTTAATGGAGAAATTATAAATAATTTAGTAGTAATTGATTGTAAAAATATTAATGAGCCTAAGAGTATTAGATATGCATGGGCTAATTATGTTGAAGTTAATCTTTATAATAAAAATGAATTACCTGCAAGTCCATTTATAGTAAATATATAATTATGAAAGGAACCTAAACTACACTACAATTCGTGTTGGTTTAGGTTTCATATTGTAGCAAAATTAAAATAAATAAACTTAGCCATAATACAAGATATGAAAAATCAAAAATTTAAGATTACTTAGTGTAAACTTCTTTACCTAAAATAAATACTTTTTTAATATTAATATCATCATCAAATAAAATTAAATCGGCATCATAACCTTCTTTGATTTGTCCTTTATGAGCATCGACTTTACAATGTTTAGCACCATTATATGAAGCCATTTTTACAATTTCATGTAATGGCAAATTAGAATTTTTATATACATTTCTAACAGCTTTATCAAGAGTAAGAACAGAACCTGCTAAGGCTCCATTTTTAAGACGAGCTGCACCATCAATTACTGTAACATTTTGACCGCCTAATGAATACTCACCATCGATCATTGAACAAGCCATCATAGCATCGGTTATTAATAAAACATTATCAGTGCTCTTTTGTTTATAAGCAATTCTCAATGATGGGTAGGAAATGTGAATACCATCTGAAATAGTTTCAGTTGTTATATCACTATCAAATATTGCGCCTACAACTCCTGGATTTCTATGATTAAAAGGAGTCATTACATTATAAAGATGAGTTGAGTGGGAGATGCCACATTCAATAGCTTCTATTGCTTCTTCATAAGTTGCTTTAGTATGACCTATTGAACAAACAACACCTTTTTCTGTAAGATATTTAATAAGTTCTTTAGCTCCAGGAATTTCAGGGGCTAGCGTTATTGAAACAACAGCATCATCGCAATTTTTTACCATTTCATTGTAAGCAGATATAGTCGGAGATAAAATATAATCTGGATTTTGAGCACCTATTGCATCTGGATTTATAAAAGGACCTTCTAAATGAGCACCTAAAACATGAGCACCTTCAGTTCCAGTTTCTTTAAGCTTTTTAATTATTTCCATAGATTTATGTATAGCTTCAATTGAAACTGTCATGGTAGTTGGGGTAAAGGAAGTTGTCCCATGTTTAACTATTGTTTTAGCAATAGTATTTATTGCATCTATTGTCCCATCCATTGTATCAAAGCCACCAGCACCATGAATATGAACATCGACAAAACCAGGGGAAACATATAAACCATCTGCATCTAAGACATCTTCATTATTATATGTGAGAGGATTGATTTCTTTGATTTGTCCATTCTCAATAAGGAGTGAACCTTGTTCTATTCTATTTAAATAAATAATATTACAGTTTTTTATTAACATTTTAAAACCTCCAATTTAGTTCAGTTAAGAGTTAAGGAATAAACTCCTTTGGAGTTTGAATTTTATTTTTTAGAAATTAGATAATTTTATTAATTATATGTCTGTTATTTTTATCAAGTCTCCTATTGTCCTATCTACTATTATAGTCACATCTTTATGCATTTGTAACATAGTAGCAGGATTTTTACTAGTTATATTTCCAGATAAAACTTCTTTTATAACTTCAGCCTTATTCTCACCATGTGCTAGCAATAATATCTTCTTTGATTTCATTATTTGACCTAAGCCCATTGTTATAGCAGTTTTAGGAACTTCATCAATGGAATTAAAGAATCTTGAATTTGCATTAATTGTACTTTGGGTTAGATCCGTTAAATGAGTACCAGATATTAAAAAATCACTTGGTTCATTAAAGGCAATATGACCATTAGTACCTATCCCTAAAATTTGTATATCTATTCCACCGAGTTCGTCTATTTTTTTATCGTAGTTATTTGTTTCTTCTTGAATATCTTTTGCTAAACCATTAGGGATGAAAGTATTTTCCTTCTTAATATTAACATGATTAAATAAATTTTCATTCATAAAATATCTATAGCTTTGAGTGTTTCTTTCACTTAAGCCTATATATTCATCTAAATTTACTGTTGTAACCTTAGAAAAATCTATTTCATTTTCTTTATTCATTTTAATAAGTTCTTTATAAGTGCCAAGTGGAGTACCTCCGGTAGCTAATCCTAAAATTGCATTGGGATTTTTATTAATAACATCTTTTATATTTATAGCTGCTAATTTACTTATTTCTTCATAATTTTCAACAATAATTAATTTCATGTTTATTACCTTCTTTCTTTTGTGAATTTACCGATTAACTTTGTTATAATACATTTAGACCATAGACAGTTAATAATTTTTTTTACTATTAGGCAGATGGACTTGTTATTTTTTTGATTGTGCCTTAATTGCATATTACTATATATAATTTTTAAATTATATACTTTAGAGAGCTTTAGAAACCTGTTGTCATGGAATGGAACATGTTATCATAGAAGTATATGAAAATCTAAAAGTAAGAGGAGATAAAAACATGCTTGATGTAACAAAACTATTTGGAGATATAAAATTTACTTCTCTTGAAGAAAGCATAATTACATATATATTAAATAATATTGATAGTTGTATGGACGAAGGAATAAGAGGGATTGCTAAAAAAGCATACACATCACCATCAACTATAATGAGATTATCCAAAAGATTAGGATATAACGGATTTGTTGAATTAGTTTATTCGTTAAAGATTAAAGCATCAACCCAAGATAATAGCGAAATTATTAATGCTATAGAAAATAAGGATATTTTTAGCACTAACTATGATAATGCTATTGATGATTTTGTAGATTGTATTAATAAAGGGAACATACTAGTTTCAGCAGAAGGGTTTTCAGAACTTGTTTCAAAATATATTTATATGAAATTATTAGTTCTGGGAAAGAAAAGTGTACTTTCTACATTTATAGATTTTGATATTCTCTTCGATAATCACGTAGAAACAATAGACTCAGTTATGCTTATATCTAAGTCTGGTGAGGGTAATCATTGTGTGAAAACATGCATGCTGGCTAAAGAAAGAAATTTGAAAATAATTTCATTTACTGGTAATCCGCAAAGTACTTTAGCTAAAAATTCTGATATTACCTTCTTAATACCAGATTGTGAGAAATTAGATAATGATAATTTCCATCCTAACCCTTTCTTTGGATATTGCATTGAAGCCTTTGAAATTATTATTCATAAATATTTTGTTAAATATAATATTAAGCATAAGGTATTCTAAAAAAACTTAGAATAGTTTATTATAGTTAAAATAAAAAAGACAAAACCAATAGTATAATAGATGAATTAAGTAAAGTTGGTAAGTAAAATTACAACTTTAGGTATATAATAAAGTATAAAAATGATATAATATAACATGCAAATAGGTTATATTGTAAGGAGTGAACATACATACAATGGCGAAATACGACGAAATTGCTGAAGATATTAGAAGTAGAATATTAAGCGGTAATTATAATCCAAATGAACAATTACCTTTAGAAAAGCAAATGTGTGAATCTTATGGAGTTAGTAGGATTACAATAAAGAAGGCTGTTGATGAACTTGTTATTCAAGGATTAGTAATAAAGAGAAGAGGATCGGGAACTTTTGTAAAAGCAGTTGATGGTGGTGCTGTTAAAGAATTAAGCTTGGCTAAACAATTTGCTGGATTTACAGAGACACATAAAGGTAAGATGATAAGTTCTAAAATTGTAAGATTTGAAGTGGTTCATCCAACTGAAGAAATTGCAACTAAATTGAAGATTACAATTGAGGATTTTGTTTATTATATAATAAGAACCAGATACGCAGATGATGAACCATATGTAATTGAATATACATATATGCCTATAAGTCTTATACCAGGAATAAAAAATGATATCCTACTGAGTTCAGTATATGGTTATATTGAAAAAAAATTGAAATTGAAAATAAAAAGTGCACATAGAACAATTCGTGCAATTTTGCCTAATGAATTAGAACAAGAATGGCTGAAAATAGAGAATGATTTTCCAATATTAGAAGTTGAACAAGTAGGGTTTTTAGATAATGGGCAACCTTTTGAATATTCAAATGCTCATCATAGAAGTGATAAGATTGAATTTAGAACAGTAAGTATTAAGTAAATATTTATATTCATCAAGTTGGTACTTCAGAAATAAAAATCCTGTCATTTGTATATTACAAATGGCAGGATTTTTCTGGAATATGCATATATAAAATAAATTATGTAAACTTTGTTATAATATAATATAGAAAGTTTATTAAAAAAATTAAGGGGATGATTCCAAATGATAAAACTGATTGCATCAGATATGGATGGGACTTTATTAAATGAAAAACATAAAATAGATAAAGAAACTGTAGTTGCTATAAAGAAAGCAGAAGAGGTAGGAATTGTATTTGCTATTTCTACCGGGAGAGAATACGACACGGTTGAACCACTTCTTAAAGAAAATAATATAAAATGTCAATGTGTGCTTATGAATGGTGCAGAGTACAGAGATGAAGAAGGAAATATATTAGAAGAAATAAATATAGAACAAGAAATTGCAACTAAAATAATACATATATTGCAGAAAGAAAAAGTATCTGCAAGAATATTTACTAATAAAGGAATATACACTACTGATACTAAGGAAGAAGCCTTAAAAGAAATGGTGTATAGAACTTTATCATTTAATCCAAGTTTTACACAAGAAGAAGCATTAGAATTTGCGAAGGTACAACCGTATTTTGTTAATCTTAATTATATTTCTAATTTAGATGAATTTTTAAAGAGTGATATGGAAATTAGAAAGTTTGTTGCTTTTCATAGTAATATAGAACTCATAAATAAAATGAAAAAAATTATAGGAGAGTTAGCCAATATTGCGGTATCCTCTTCTTTTAGAGATAATATGGAAATTACACATATAACTGCACAAAAGGGGATAATACTTACAAAGGTAGCTGAAAAGATGGGATTTAAAAGAGCTGAAGTATTGGTACTCGGAGATAGCTTTAACGATTATTCTATGTTTACAGAGTTTACAGAATCAGTTGCAATGGGAAATGCTATTCCAGAAATAAAAGAAATAGCAAAGTATATTACTGACACTAACGATAACTTAGGAGTTGCAAAAGCAATTTACAAAGTCTTAGAAGAACAAAAATAAAAATAAGGGATGTGAAAGAAAATAACAAGTCAAATATACTAGTATACTGACTTGTTATTGATTTGATTGTGCCTTAATCTGTGATTGATTGATTTAATGTATACTTTGACATTTCTGTTTTTATAAGTTGGGTTTGAGAAACCAATTCTTCAGTAGATGCTGCTAATTCTTGTGCTGTGGCTGAATTTGTTTGAACTACCTGAGAAATTTGATCAACTCCAGCAGTCATTTGAGTTATAGCTTCAGTTTGATTTTCAGATGCTATAGCTATTTCTTTTACCAAATTTGCTGTATCGTCTACATTTTTTACTATAATACTTAATGAAGATGCAGTTTCTTTAGTTAAATTTTCTCCGTTAGTTACAGCGGATAAGGAATTTCCTATAATTACTGTAATATTTTTTACTGCGTCACCAGATTGTTCTGCAAGATTTCTAACTTCATCAGCAACCACTGCAAAACCTTTGCCAGCGTCACCAGCTCTAGCAGCTTCTATAGCTGCATTTAAAGCTAAAAGATTTGTTTGAGAAGCTATGTCTTCTATTGTACTTATAATTGCAGAAATTTGTTTTGAAGAGATGGTTATTTCATTCATAGAATCCATTAATTTTTGCATTTTAGTATTACCATCCTCAACAATTTGCTTAGTAGTGTTAGAAAATTCGTTAGCCTTCTCAGCATTTTCAGTGTTTTTCTTAACTTGAGATAGTATTTCAGTAAAACTAGCCAAAAGTTCTTCAACAGAGCCAGCTTGATCAGCAGATCCATCAGAAAGCATTTGTGTAGTTGAAGATAATTGTTCGGAACCATTAGAAATTGAAGATATTGATTGATTCATATTAAAGAATATAGTATTTAATGAATCAATAATATTTTCAAGTGAATTTTGTATAGGAGTAAAATCACCTATATATTTTATTGATGCATTTAAGTTTATATCTAAGCGACCACTTGCTAAAGTCTCTAAAGTGTTAGTTATGTCATTAACATAACTAACTAACATATCTATAGAATTAGTCAAATCATTTGACATTTCACCCATTTCATCCTTTGAATCATATTTAGAATCTATCTTAAGATTTCCTGAAGATAAGTTTTTAGCTATATCTTTAATATGATTAATTCCTTCAAGCAATACATCTTCTAATACTTTACTTAATAAGAGTGATATTACTATCAAAATAATTATGATAATAACAATAAATATAACAGATATATATTTATATATATTTGAACTATTTACAAAAGATTTGGCACTTTCCTGAGATAATTGAAAAAGTTTAACTATACTGTCTTGAGTAGTTTTAATTTGTGAAGAATAAGTATCTTGACTTACTCTTAATACAGAAGGATTAACATCTGATTTTAGTAAATCACTTAATTTACCTCTTTTTTCTTCGGAATTTTTTAAGTTTGATAAAAATTCATCTAATAATTCTGGATTTTTGTTAAACATTCCTTTTAGGGTTTCTACATTATTTGCAAGATCTTTGGATTCAGTATCAGCTTGTTCTAAATATACATTTCTGATTGATAAATCTGTTTCAGCAATAGATCTATACATATCCATTTTTGTTGTTTGTAGATTAACTCTAATATCAGAGATTACCTCTGAAACTTTATATGGTCCATCATATAATGAATTTGTTCTTGATGACATGAAGAATACAACACAAATTGTAACTATCATAAGAAAAAGTGTTAATCCAAGTATAGATGCAAATGTTCTTTTTAATTTGGTATGTATAGAATAATTCTTCATGATTTCTTTTAATTTATTGTACATATTTAATTCCCCTTTAATAATTTAATAAATTTCATAAATCTCAATTAGTACTATATAAATTTTCTGTGAAATTAAATAAAACGTTTTCTTGCCAAATAAGGCACATGAAAATAAATAACAAGTCCAAAATTGCTATGAATATTTTTCATCAGGCAATGAGACGAATTGTCCTCATAGCAGGCCTATTAGGTCAATTTGCCGACGTGAGCAGTGAACCCAAATCTATGATTTGGTGTGAATCGCTTACTCAAGAAGAGCGTAGCGAATCGAGCTTCATTTATGATGGAAAATAGGCTGGCAAATGGACTTGTTATTTTTTTGATTGTGCCTAAGAATAATGTTAAGTTTAATATACTCCACATAGAAGTAAATATAGATACTCACAACTGAAATTTTACTTATGCTTGGTATTATATTCAACATTTACTACACTTAGGAGCATATACAAACAGAGAAATTGGATACATATTTTCTTAGTCCGCTGGAATAAATATGTATTCAATTTCGGCGGATGTAGGCATAAGTATGAGTTCCACTGTAGTTATCTATAGTATAGAGAATTTATAAATTGTTTTATGTTTATATTCTTCTCCGGCCTTAAGAATTGGTGATTCAAAATTACTACAATTTATAGAATTAGGGAAGTATTGAGTTTCAAGACAAAACGCATTTCTCATGTTATAAATGGCTTTATTTTTACCAATATCAGATCCATCAAGAAAGTTTCCACTATAAAACTGAATACCAGGAGTAGTAGTATAAACATCCATTACTATGCCTGTATTTTCATCAATTGCTTGAGCTGCCTTCAAAGTATCTGAACCATTAGTATTTAATACCCAATTATGATCATATCCTTTTCCGAAATTAATTTGATCATAGTCACTATTTATATTTTTGCCAATAGGAGTTAAAGATCTAAAGTCCATAGGAGTTTCGAAAACTTTTTTAATTTCTCCAGTAGGAATTGAATATTTATCATTTACAGTGAACTTATCAGCATTAATCATTAACTTCTGCTTAAGAATATCACCAGAAGAGTGACCTGATAAATTAAAGTAAGCATGATTTGTAAGATTTACAATTGTATCTTTATCAGTAGTTGCAAAATAATTTATTTCTAATCCATTATCTTCAGTAAGGACATAATTAACTGTAACCTTAAGATTTCCAGGATATCCTTCTTCACCATCAGTGCTAAAATAAGAAAGTTCTAATGTATTAGGTTCATTTTCAATTATTCTTGAATCCCATACTACTTTATCAAAGCCTTTTGTTCCACCGTGAAGATGATTATCTCCATCATTTTGTGCTAATTTATATTCATTGCCGTTAAGGGTGAATTTACCGTATTGTATTCTATTTCCAAAGCGTCCTATTAAAGCTCCGAAAAATTTATCGCCTTTTAAATAACTTTCTAAATTATCATATCCAAGAATTACATCATGAAATTCACAATTTTTATCAGGAACCATTGCTGAAACAATTGCACCGCCATAAGTACATATTTTTGTTTCCATTCCATTAGAATTTTTCAAAGTATAAATATAAACATCTTCTCCACTTTGCGTTGTTCCAAAAAGTTTTTTTTCTATTGCCATTATGAACACCTCCGAATTTTATAAAATAATCATTTATTTTTCAGTATACATTTACATAAAGTTCATACTATTATAGATGTATGGACAAGTATATTATAATACAAGATAATTGTACATACAATTATTTTATATTAAATTTATAAAATATATTGAAATAATATAAATATATATCTAATATAGATGTTAGGCACAATCAAAAAAATAACAAGTCCATTTGCCAGCCTATTTTCCATCATTCTGTGTCGGCAAATTGCCATAATAGGCCCGCTATGAGGGCAATTCGTCTCCTTGACTGATGAAAAATATTTATGGCAACTTTGGACTTGTTATTTATTTTCATGTGCCTTATTAGGTAAAGTTAAAAAATATAAACAATAAGAACATTTACAATATATTTAGGATTAAATAAAAATGGAGGGTATTATGTGGAAACTAGTTGTTGCTGATGATGAACCTAAAATCAGAAGGGGACTTGAAAAAATATTAAATTGGAATGAGTTTAATATTGAGATAGTAGGAGAAGCAGAAGATGGTGAAATTGCACTAGAGGTAATTAAAGAAAAAAACCCTGATATTATTTTATTAGATATAAACATGCCATTTTTAAATGGGTTAAATCTGTTGCAGAAGTTAAAAGATATTAATAATAAGAGTATTGTAATTATAATAAGTGGATATGATGATTTTTTATATGCACAAAAAGCATTACAACTCAATGTTTTTGATTATATTTTGAAACCAGTAAATAAAAATAGTATGGAAGAAATAATAATGAAAGCAGTCGATAAACTTAATGAAATTGAAAAGGAAACCCATTACTTAGAATGGGTGAATAAACAACTAAATGAAAATGTTGATGCGTTAAAAAAGACTTTTTTTAGTGAATGGTTAAATAATGAGTTGAGTGATGAACAAGTATTAAAAGAAATGGAGTTTTTTAATATTGATTTTGGAAAAAACATAGGTCTTATGGTTATAAAACTTGTGGACAAATTGAATATTGAAATAATGGATAAGAAATGGAATACAGAATTATTGGAATTTGCAATTGCTAATTTATTAAACGATAAGTTCAAGGAAGCAAATATAAAATTTATTTTTGCTGATGATAAAAAGAACATAATATTAGTCAATAAAATAGATGATATGCTTGAGTGGATTGCTCTTGGTAATCAATTAGAAGTAGAAATATCAAAATATTTAAAGTGCAATGTGATAATTGAACAAGCAAATGTATCAAGTGGAATTTTAAAAATAAAAGATATTTACTTAAATATAATAAATAGAATAAATGAAAAAAAGAAATTTAGCCCTATGGCACTACTTATAATTAAATATATAGAAGAAAATTATTATTCAAATGATTTAAATATAAATGATATTTCAGATAAATTGGAAGTGACATCTTCATATTTAAGTAAACTATTAAAGAAAGAAACCGGTTCATCATTTATTGATTATTTAACCAATATAAGAATAAAAAAAGCTATGTATATTATGGAGGATACTACAATCAAAATTTATGATGTTGCAGAACTCGTGGGATATAGTAATCAACATTATTTCTGTAGAGCTTTTAAACGAGTTGTTGGTTTTTCTCCTACGGAATATAAGAGAGGAAAGTAAGATGAAGATTAAAAATAATATAGTATATATAATTGGAATTTTCACAATTTCAACAATAATTGTAGGAATATATTTATATAGTACAAGCTTTAATAAATCTGATGTATTTATAATTGGAATGTCTCAATCTAATCTCTATGAACCATGGAGAATTAATATGAATAAAGAAATAGAAGAACAAGCAAAAAAACACAGTAATATAAAAATAATTTATAAAGATGCAGGTGGAGATGAGGAAAAACAAAAAAAAGATATACAAGATTTGATTAATTTTGGATCGGACTTATTAATAGTATCCATAAATGACTCTAAACAATTAACGCAAACTGTAAAAAAAGCATATGAATCTATACCAGTTATATTATTGGATAGGTCAGTTGAAGGTGATGACTACACATTATATATAGGATCAGACACTAAATCTATAGGATTGCAAGCCGGAGAATTAGTAGTGAAATTAGCGGGGAACAATAATATAAAGGTTATAGAAGTACAAGGAATGCTTAATTCAAGCTCAGATGAAGAAATAACTAATGGATTCAAGAATTCCATTAGTAAGTATAAAAATATTGTTATTGATAGAACTATTGTAGCAAATTGGCAAAAAAATGAGGCGCAAGATAAGATAGAAGCAATATTAAAAGAAAGTAGTGATGTAGATATAATATTTGCACATAGTGATTATATGGCATTGGGTGCATATTATGCTAAATTAGGTACAAAAGCTAACAGTGCTAAGATAATAGGAATTGACGGGCTTGAAGGCCGTGATGGTGGGATAGAACTCGTTAAGAATGGTATGTTTCAAGGAACTTTTACATGCAAAACAGGAGGAAAAGAAGCTGTAGAGTATGCTCTTAAAATACTAAATAAAAAAGAGGATATTCCCAAAAAAGTTATATTAGAAGCCAATAAGATTACTAAAGAAAGTTTAAAGAATTAATAAAATCTATTTTCATGTGCCTTATACAAATTTTAGTAAAATCCATAAAAGTATACAAAAGTGCTGATTAGTACAAATACAATTTAGAAATTAGATTATATAATGAAGTTGTGAAAACGAAATCATAAGTATAGGGGGAATTAATTATGAAATTTAAAAAAATGTTTGCACTAATGGCGAGCACAGTATTATGTGTGGGTATGCTTGCAGGATGTGGAGGATCAACTACAGCAACTTCAAGTGCAGCAGGGTCAACAGCAAGTGGTAGCTCATCAGCTAAAAAGGTAATAGGATTTGCACAAGTTGGTGCAGAAAGTGGTTGGAGAACTGCAGAAACTGATTCTATAAAAACAATTCCAACTTTAGATCCTAATATTGATTTAAAATTCTCTGATGGTCAACAAAAGCAAGAGAATCAAATAAAAGCAATAAGATCATTTATTGCACAAAAGGTAGATATAATTGCTTTAGATCCAGTTGTTGAAACAGGATGGGATACAGTTTTGAAAGAAGCTAAGGATGCGAAAATTCCAGTAGTAATTGTTGATAGAAAAGTAACAGTTTCAGATGAATCACTTTATAAATGCTTCCTAGGTTCAGATATGGTGGAAGAAGGTAAAAAAGCGGCTCAAGTTATAATAGATAAGTTTGGAAAAGATGCACAACTTAATATAGCAGAACTTCAAGGAACTGTTGGATCAACTGCTATGGTTGGAAGACAACAAGGATTTAATGATACAATAAAAGACTGTAAAAACTACAAAATCATAAAATCACAAACTGGTGACTTCACTCGTGCAAAGGGTAAAGAAGTTATGGAAGCTTTCTTAAAATCAGATGGAGATAAAATAAATGTATTATGGGCTCATAATGATGATATGGCAGTTGGAGCTGTTCAAGCCATAGAAGAATACGGTAAAAAGCCAGGACAAGATATATTTATAGTTTCAGTTGATGGTATTAAAGATATGTTTGAATTAATGGCTGCTGGTAAATCAAATGCAATTATTGAATGTAATCCATTGCTAGGACCTCAATTATTAGAAGTTTCTAAAAACATATTAGATGGTAAAGAAGTAGAAAGATCTATAAAGTCTAAAGAAAGCCAATTCTTACAAAAAGATGCTGCTACTGAATTACCTAATAGAAAATATTAAGATTATAGTTTAGAACTATGTTGATATTATGACATAGTCCAATAGATATAAGAGCTGGATTAGATCCAAGCTCTTATATTTGAAAGAAAGAAGTACGTACATGTTAAGAATAAAAGGAGGGCTATAAATGAGTGATTCTAATATAGTTTTAGAAATGAAGGGGATAAGTAAGATATTCCCTGGGGTTAGGGCTCTTTCAAATGTTGATTTTACTCTTGAAAAGGGAGAAATCCATACGCTTATGGGAGAAAATGGAGCTGGAAAATCAACTTTAATAAAGGTGCTTACAGGAGTTTATGAAATAAATGAAGGAACAATTATACTTAAAGGAAAAGAAATAAAAATCTCATGTACACAAGAAGCTCAAAGCTATGGAATAAGTACTGTTTATCAAGAAGTTAATTTATGTGCAAATTTAACAGTTGCTGAAAATATATACATAGGTCGTGAGCCTATGAAAAATGGAAGTATTGATTGGAAAAAGATGAATGAGGGTGCAACGAAATTACTACAAGAGAGACTGAATTTAAAAATAGATGTAAAAAAAGTATTAAATAATTATTCAGTTGCAGTACAACAAATGGTAGCGATTGCACGTGCAGTAGATATTTCAAAGGGAATACTAATACTTGATGAACCAACATCAAGTTTAGATGAGAATGAAGTACAACAATTATTTAAAATTATGAAAAAATTTAAACAAGAAGGAATGTCAATAATATTCGTTACTCACTTTTTAGATCAAGTATATGAAGTCTCAGATAAGATTACAGTTCTTAGAAATGGAGAATTAGTTGGAACATACGATGCTGACAAGCTTTCTAGAATTGAATTAGTTTCTAAAATGATAGGTAAAGATTATGGTGAAATAGAAAAGAGTACAAGAATAAAAAAAGAAAGCAATAACATAAAAAGAGATAATTTAATACAAATCAATAATTTTGGTAGAGTTGGAACAATAAATTCATTTAATATGGAAATCAAAAAAGGAGAAATTCTTGGTTTTGCAGGACTTCTTGGATCAGGTAGAAGTGAATGTGCAAGAGCAATATTTGGAATAGATAAATCCACTAGTGGAAGTATAACTATAAATGGAAAGAAGTATTCATATATATATCCTCAAAAAGCAATTGAAGAGGGACTTGGCTTTTGTCCAGAAGATAGAAAAATTGAGGGAATAGTTGGAGATTTAACTATAAGAGAGAATATAATATTAGCCTTACAAGCAAACAGGGGAATATTTAAATATTTACCAATGAAAAAACAACAAGAAGTCGCACAAAAATATATAGATTTACTTAAAATTAAAACTCCTAGTATGGAGCAAAAAATAAGTAATTTAAGTGGTGGAAATCAACAGAAAGTAATTTTAGCTAGATGGCTTGCAACCGAGCCTAAACTTTTAATTTTGGATGAACCAACAAGGGGAATAGACATTGGAGCAAAGGGTGAAATAATGGAACTTATACTAGCATTAGCTAAGAGCGGCATGACTATTTTATTTATTTCCTCAGAACTTTCAGAAGTTGTTAAGTGCTGTGATAGAGTAATAGTACTTAGAGATAGAAATATTATAGGTGAATTATCTGGAGATGAAATAGAAGAATCAAACATAATGAAGACTATAGCAGGAGGTGCAAATTAATATGGAGAAGAAAAAAGAAAAAAATATTTTTCGAAAGTTTTATGGTGCAAAAATATTTTGGCCAGCCGGAAGCTTGATAGTCTTACTTTTAGTTAACTTTATTATGACACCAAGTTTTTTAAGTATAACTATGAAAGATGGACATTTATTTGGTAATACAATAGATATATTAAATCGTGCAGCACCCCTTATTCTTATATCTATAGGAATGACACTTGTTATTGCAACTCAAGGAATTGATATTTCAGTAGGTTCTATAATAGCAATAAGTGCAGCATTATCCGCAACAGTCATAGTTGATGGTGGTTCTGTACCACTAGCTATATTAGTAGGAATTGTTAGTGGGATATTATGTGGAGCTTGGAACGGATTTTTAGTTTCGTATATAGGAGTTCAACCCATGGTTGGAACGTTAATTTTGTATATAGTAGGTAGGGGAATTGCTCAACTTATAACTGGAGGTCAAGTATTAACTTTTACTAATGAATCTTATATATTTATAGGGACTGGATATCTATTACTTCCAGTAGCAATATTTATTGCACTTATAGTTGCACTTATTATGTATACATTAATAAGAAGAACGGCACTTGGATTGTTTATAGAATCTATAGGTGTTAACAGTAATTCATGTAAATTTGCAGGAATTCAATCTAAAAAAGTTGTATTTTCGCTTTATGTTATATGCGGAATGCTTGCAGGTATAGCAGGTATAATTCTATGTGCCAATATAAAGAGTGCAGATGCTAATAACGTAGGATTATGGTTAGAACTTGATGCAATACTTGCAACTGTTATAGGAGGAACTTCTATGTCAGGAGGAAGATTTTATCTTGGAGGTACTGTAATAGGAGCTCTATTTATTCAAACATTGACAACAACAATTTATAGTTTAGGAGTTGCACCAGAAATCACATTAGTGGTTAAGGCTATAGTTGTTATAGTTGTATGTATAATTCAATCTCCTGAATTTAGAAAAATGCTCAATATGAAAAAGAAAGAGAAGGTTAGTTTAAAAGAAAAAGAGGTGATTAGATTATGAATAAATCCATAGAAAAAAACGGATTATTAAAAATAAATAAAGATTATATTGGAATTTATACTACAATCGGATTGTTTATTGGATTATTCTTAATAGGCTCAGTTATGTACAAAGGATTTTTTTCAATACAAGTATTCACAAATTTATTCATTGACAATGCATATTTGATAGTAGTTGCAATTGGTGAAGCTGTAGTAATAATAACTGGTGGAATAGATCTTTCAGTAGGAGCTATGATAGCTTTTGTGAGTATGATTACTGCAAGTTTATTACAAAAGGGAGTAAATCCATTTTTAGTAATGATAATAGTGCTTATTGTGGGAATAATTTTTGGAACAGTTCAAGGATTCTTAATTCAAAAGTTTAAATTGCATCCATGGATAGTAACCCTTGCAGGTATGTTCTTTGCAAGAGGGGCAAGCTATGTAATAAGCATAGATACAATAATTATTGATAATCCTGTATTTACTAAAATTTCATCAATTAGAATACCGATAGCACCAGGAGCATTTATATCAATTAATGTAGTAGTAAGCTTATTAGTTGTAGCTGTAGCAGCTTATATGTTGAAGTTCACAAAGTTTGGTAGAACAATATATGCTATTGGAGGTAACGAAAATTCAGCTAAATTAATGGGATTGCCAACTGATAGAACAAAAATACTCGTATATACATTCTCAGGATTTTGTTCAGCCTTAGGTGGATTATTGTTTACAATATACACACTTTCAGGATATGGTCTTCACTGTAATGGAATGGAAATGGATGCAATAGCAGCCTGCGTAATAGGTGGAATACTATTAACAGGAGGTTATGGATACATTATAGGACCATTATTTGGTGTCCTTACAACAGGAATTATACAAAGTCTTATAATGTTTGATGGAACACTAAATTCTTGGTGGACTAAGATAGCAGTTGGAATGTTATTATTCTTGTTTATAGCATTACAAAGAATAATTGTTATTAGAGATGAAAAACAAAAAGTACCTATACCAGTAAGTTGATAAAGATATATAGGGAACATGGAATAAAATATAAAAGTATTATAAGCAGTTAATTTTATTTCATGTACAGAAAAATAAAGTGTAGAGTTTACAAATGTAAAAACTCTACACTTTATTTTGTATAAGGAATATAATACATATATACATTGATTGGAGTGGATGATTTGAACAATATAAAATCATATTTTATGAATAAAAGTATGAGCTATAAGCTTATATTATATTTTTTTATTGTAATTTTAGCAGTAACAATTACAACAACAACTTTAGGAAACTTACTATACAAGAATTCTATAAATCATTCACAAAATGAAAACACTAATCAAATAATAAAGCAAATAAATAATAGTATGGAGTCTTATGTAAATAATACAGAAAATATAATTAATTACATGTCTACTGATCCTAGAATATTAAAGTTTTTTGATGATAACAAGTTGGATACCGATAATGTAGAAGATGATGCTTATAAGCCAATATATAATTTCATTAAGTTCAATCCGGAAATAGCTGGAATAATGATAGTAAATACTAATGGTGGATACATAAGTGATGTTATGAATAAGGTATCAAGAGATTCGTTAATATATGAAGATTGGTATGAAAAATCATATAATGAACCGGAAAAGATACATTTATTTACCAAACCAATGGGAAGAAATATTGATAATATATTTCGTTATTCTGCTGATGAAGTTTTTTCAGTATCTAAGGCAGTTGTAGATTATAATACCAAAGAAATCAAGGGTGTAATCCTTATTGATATAAAATTGGATGTCATTAAAAGTTTTATTGAAAATTCAAAGCCAGGAACAGCTGGTTTTATATATATTATAGATAGTGATAAAAATATAGTATATACTCCTGTTAATAATATAGTTTATAGAATTAATAATGATTGGATAGAAAATATTAATGATGAAATAATAATAAAAAGTATAAATGGAGAGAATTATCAATTAACTAAGGTTTCATCAAAATATACAGGTTGGGAAACCATAGGCGTATTTCCTGAAAGTGAAGGACTACGCGTAATAGAATATATAAGATATTATTCTCTGGTTATTAGTATTGTAGCACTAATAATTGCAGTAGGGCTAGTAGCACTCTTTACAAGATCTATAGTAAAGCCAATTCAAAAATTAAAACAATTGATGAAAAAAGCTCAAGAAGGAGATTTGACAGTATCTTTTAATGTTAAGTATATTGATGAAATAGGTGAACTAGGAAGTTCGTTTAATACTATGGTAAAGGAAATTGATAATCTTATAAATTTAGTGCAAATAGAAGAAAAGAATAAAAGAATTGCTGAGATGAATGTCCTTCAAGCTCAAATTAAGCCACATTTTATGTATAACACATTAGATACAATAAGATGGATGGCAGAAGAACATAATGAACAGGATATAGTGGAAATAATAGAGTCATTTACTAATTTGCTTAGGATAAGTTTGAGTAAAGGAAAAGAAATAATAAGCGTAAAAGAAGAATTAAATCATGTACAAAGTTATTTGACTATACAGAAAATAAGATATGAAGATAAGCTAGATTATGAAATTGATTTTGATGAAAACATATTTAATTATAAATTAATAAAATTAATATTGCAGCCATTAGTCGAAAATGCAATTTATCATGGGATTAAAGAAAAAAGAGGAAATGGAAAGATTTTAATAACAGGTAAGATTAAAGAGAATATGCTGTGTTTCACTGTAAGCGATAATGGAAAAGGAATAGAAGAAGATCTATTAAATAAAATAAATAGAATGCTTACAAATAGTAGCGAAAAAGAAGCAGAAATAGGATATGGAATTTTTAATGTAAATGAGAGAATACGACTTATATATGGGGATGAATATGGACTAACATATAAAAGTATTTATGGGGAAGGAACTAGTGTAGAGCTAAGGCATCCAATGATTAAATAGATTTTTGGATTAAAGCTTTAGGGCTTAGATAATAAAATCAACTGCCATAGTCATGGCAACTTTGGACTTGTTATTTATTTTCATGTGCCTTATATAAAAAAAGATAAAGTCTGGGAAACAGACTTTATCTTTTTTAAAATTGTGAGAAATAGTAAATAATAGTATTTTGAAAGAGTATCTATTTTTAATCAGGGGTATGATTAATTAAATAATGAGTTTATTATATTAATAACACTAAGATTTACTATTTTATATATGAATTAGATTATGAGAGCAAATAATAATGAATTATTTCCAAGCAACGCTAGCAAATTTTAATTCATTTTTGAAAGTTGAAAGTTTAGTATCATTATTAATTAATACACATTCGATACCAACCATATCAGCCCAGTCTACTAATTGTTCTTCATCAACTATGAATGAGAAACTAGTATGGTGAGCACCACCAGCAATAATCCATGCTTTAGCACCTTCTTTTAATGATGGTTGTGGTTTCCAAAGAACGCTTGCTACTGGTAAATTAGGCATATCTTCAGTTACTTCAACACAATCAACACTGTTAACAATTAGACGGAATCTGTTACCCATATCTATTAATGAAGCAGCAACTGCAGGACCTGAAGCTCCTTTAAATACTAAACGAGCAGGATCTTCTTTATCTCCAATTCCAAGTGGATGTACTTCAATAACTGGTTTAGTTGCAGCAAGTGTTGGACAAATTTCAAGCATATGTGCACCAAGAATTAGTCCGTTTTCAGAATCAAGATTATAAGTATAATCTTCCATTAAACCTGTGCCTTTTCCTTCAGCCATGATTTTCATAGCTCTAAGAAGTGCAGCAGTTTTCCAATCTCCTTCAGCACCAAATCCATAACCCTCAGCCATTAAATGTTGAGCAGCAAGTCCTGGAAGTTGTTTCAATCCATGAAGTGCTTGGAAGTTAGTTGTGAAAGCAGTATATCCTTTTGAATCTAAGAAAGTTCTTATACCAATTTCAATTTTAGCTTGCTCACGAATTGAATCTATAGAAGCCTTAGGATCTATATCATATAATGATTTATATTCAGCCATAAGTCCATCAATTTGACCTTCAGTAACTTTAGTCATTGATTCAACCAAATCACCAACACCATAATAATCTATAGTCCAACCAAATTTGATTTCAGCTTCAATTCTATCACCATCAGTAACTGCAACATCTCTCATGTTATCTCCAAAACGAGCAACTTTAATGCTACGTCCTTCAGTAACAGCAACAGCAGGAGCCATCCACTTAGCTATATCAGCTGCAACAGAAGCATCTGTCCAGTGACCAACTACTATTTTACGAGCTATATCAAGTCTAGCTCCAATATATCCAAATTCTCTATCTCCATGAGCTGCTTGGTTTAAGTTCATGAAGTCCATATCAATTGTTCCCCATGGAATTTCTTTATTAAATTGAGTATGAAGGTGAAGTAATGGCTTTCTAAGTTCAATTAAACCATGAATCCACATTTTAGCTGGTGAGAATGTATGCATCCAAGTGATTATACCTGCACAATTTTCAGCAGTATTAGCATCATTACATACTTTTCTGATTGAATCAGAATTAGTAGCAACTGTTTTAAATACAATTTTATAAGGTAAATTCTTTGAATTTAACCCTTCAACAATTTTTTTAGTGTTATCAGATACTTGATCTATTACTTCAGGACCATAAAGAGGTTGACTTCCTGTAACAAACCAAAATTCATAATTTTTTAACTTTATCATTTAACATTCCTCCTACATAATAAAATATTTATCGGATTTAAATATACTTTTTCATATACACAAACAAGTTTAGATGTATGTACAAGCATATTATAATACAATAATGTTGTACATACAAGGGGGAAATAAAAAGTTTATTAATAATTTTTTATAAAACAAAAGAAAAATAGAGTACATATTAAGATGGACTTATTATTGATGATTTATTTAAAGACTGTGTTGTATAATCTATTAGTAAAAACATACGATACAGTGAGATATTTCAATTTAATTAAATAAATAATTCGTAAAAACTATTGATATAATAATAAAATGGATATATAATCAAATCATCAAGTGCGTACAACTTCTGAAATTTAATATATTAAGAAAAGTAGTGCATACTCTATTTGAATGGAAGTAGTTGATAAATAATGAAAGAATCTGAAACAAAACACGAGATTATTGAAAAATATTATATAAAGCTCATAGAAGGAAACAAGGCTTTGCCAGGAGAACAATTACCTTCTGAACATGAAATAGCCACTCAATTTAATGTAAGCCGGCATACTGTAAGGCAATCCCTTAGTTATTTAGTACAAGAAGGATGGATATTTAAAGAAAGAGGAAAAGGCAGTTTTTACTCTAATAAGAAAACAAATGAAATTAAGAAAAATGTCGCTGTACTTACAACATATATATCAGATTATATCTTTCCTAAAATTATATCGGGTATAGAAGAAGAGCTGAGAAAAAAAGGATATAATTTATTGTTATTTAATAGTAATAATGATATTGAAAATGAAAGAATTTGTTTTGAAAATATTATCAATCAAGATATAGCTGGATTAATAATAGAACCAGCACAAAGCACTATAAATAATTTGCATCATGAGTGCATAAAAAAATTAGAAAAGAACAATATTAAATATATTGCAATAAATACTAATTGTGATGAAGAAAATGCAGCTTTCATTATAGTGGATGATGAACAAGGTGGATATAAACTAACAAATTATTTGTTAGAACTTGGGCATAAGAATATTGCTGCAATATTTAAAGCCGATGATTTACAAGGTGAAAAACGTAGAAAAGGTTATATAAAAGCTCTTAATGAATATAATCTAACTTTTAATAAAAATATAGTAGGCGAATTTATAACTGATAATCAAGAAATGTATATAGACCAATTTACTAAAAAGATATTAAATCTTGAAGATAGACCAACAGCAATTGTTTGCTATAATGACAAAGTTGCTTTAAGAGTAATAGATAATTGTAGAAAAGAAGGTATAGTAATACCGAAAGATTTATCAATTGTAAGTTTTGATGATTCTAGCTTGGCAGTTTCATCAGATGTTAAACTTACAACAATAAAGCATCCCAAAGAAGAAATGGGAATAAACGCAGCAAAATGTATTATTGATATGATTGAAGGAAGAATAGATAAGCCTCAATATACATATAATGCTGAGCTTATTGTTAGAGAATCTTGTTCTAGAGTTTAATTTTTATCTTTGCTTTACATTTTTTAATCACTAAGGCAAAGATAAATTTTAACATATATGTATTATTAAATAAAGTGTTAATATTATATTATGTACTCTTGTACGTACATACATACAACAAGGAGGTAATTTATGTTAGAGAAATTAAAAGAGAAAGTTTACGAAGCAAATATGGAACTTCAAAGAAAAGGAATGGTAATTTATACTTGGGGAAATGTTAGTGAAATTGATAGAGAAAGTGGATTAGTAGTAATAAAACCAAGTGGTGTTGATTACGATACTATGAAAGCAGAAGATATGGTAGTTGTTGACTTGGATGGAAATGTTGTAGAAGGAAAATATAAACCGTCTACTGATACACCAACTCATTTAGTTATGTATAAGACTTATCCAAGTATTGGTGGAGTTGTTCATACTCACTCAGACTGGGCAACAACTTTTGCTCAAGCAGGAATGTCTATACCAGCATTTGGAACAACTCATGCAGATTATTTCTATGGAGATATTCCTTGTACTCGTGATTTGACTAATGAAGAAATTAGTGGAGAATATGAAAAAGAAACAGGAAACGTAATAGTAGAAACAATTGGAGATAAAAATCCATTAGAAATTCCAGCTATTGTAGTTAAAAATCATGGACCATTTGCTTGGGGAAAAGATGCGAATTCAGCAGTTTATAATGCAGTAGTATTAGATAAAGTAGCTGAAATTGCATATAAAACTATGACTTTAAACAAAGAGGTAGAAGGTGTTAAACAACATCTTTTAGATAAACACTATCTTAGAAAACATGGTGCAAATGCATATTATGGACAATAAGAACTTATAACATAAAGAAATTCCATATTGTAAGAAGAATTTCAAAATCAAGATTGGAACTCCTATTTTGAAATTCTACTTATGTATAGGATAATTTATATAAGCAATAATTAAAGAGGAGATGTTAATAAAATGAGATTTTTTTTAGACACAGCAAACATAGAACATATTAAAGAAGCAAATGAAATGGGAGTAATATGTGGGGTAACTACAAATCCATCTTTAATTGCAAAAGAAGGTAGAGATTTCAATGAAGTTATAAAAGAAATAACAGAAATAGTAGATGGACCAATAAGTGGAGAAGTTATAAGTGAAGATGCACAAGGGATGATTAAAGAAGGAAGAGAAATTGCTAAAATTCATAAGAACATGATTGTAAAAATTCCAATGACAGCAGAAGGACTTAAGGCAACTAAAGTTTTATCTAAAGAAGGAATTAAAACAAATGTAACTTTAATATTCTCAGTAACACAAGCATTACTTGCAGCGAATTCAGGAGCAACATATGTAAGTCCATTTTTAGGAAGAATAGATGATATATCTATGGATGGAATGGAACTAGTTAGAAATATCGCAGATATATTTGCAATTCATGGAATAGAAACAGAAATAATTGCAGCTAGCGTAAGAAATCCAATTCATGTTATTCAAGCAGCACAAGCTGGAGCAGATATTTCAACAATACCTTATAGCTTAGTTCTACAAATGATAAAACATCCACTAACAGATCAAGGATTAGAAAAGTTTAAGGCAGATTGGGCTGCAGCTTTCGGTAAATAAATGTATCATTTGTAAATAATAATAAATAGTTATCCGAGAACTTAAGAACTTAAGAACTTAAGAATTTCAGAATTTTAGAATTTGCTTGTAGAATGCGGATTTAGGCAGATATTATAAAAAATAAATAATGCAAAGTGAGGAAAAAAATGAGTAGAGAATTAGATAAGTTATCTATTAATGCAATAAGAGTACTTTCAGCAGATGCAATTGAAAAATCACAGTCTGGTCATCCAGGACTTCCACTTGGAGCAGCAACTATGGCATTTACTTTATGGGCAAAGATGAACCATAATGGAAAAAATCCAACTTGGGATAATAGAGACAGATTTGTATTATCGGCAGGACATGGATCAATGCTTGAATATTCATTATTACATTTATTTGGATACGGAGTAGAGGTTTCCGACATTAAAAACTTTAGACAAGTAGGAAGTTTAACTCCAGGACATCCTGAGTTTGGTCATACTAAAGGTGTTGAAATTACAACAGGACCACTTGGTCAAGGAATATGTAATGCAGTAGGTATGGCTATGGCAGAAGCACATCTTGCAGAAAAGTTTAATAAAGAAAAATATAGTGTAATTGATCACTATACATATTCAATATGTGGAGACGGCTGCCTTATGGAAGGAATTTCAGGAGAAGCATCATCACTTGCAGGAACTTTAGGACTTGGAAAATTAGTTGTATTGTATGATTCAAATAATATTTCAATTGAAGGAAGTACTGATATAGCATTTAGAGAAGATGTAGCTAAAAGATATGAAGCTTATGGCTGGCAAGTATTAAAAATTGCTGATGGAAATGATATAGATGCAATAGAAAGTGCAATAGAAGCAGCTAAAGCAGAAACTTCAAAACCTTCAATTATAATAGTCAAAAATCAAATTGGTTTTGGATGTCCCGCAAAACAAGGAAAAGCATCAGCTCATGGTGAGCCACTAGGTGCTGCAAATGTAATTGCAATGAAGGAAAACTTAGGTTGGAAGACAGAACCAGCTTTCTATGTACCAGATGAAGTATATACAAATATGAATGAACACATAGAAAAAGGTGTTTCAAAAGAATCAACTTGGAATAAATTATTCAGTGAATATTCTAAAGAGTACCCTGAACTTGCAAAAGAATATGCTGCATGGATGAGTGGAGAAATAGATAAAGAAGCCTTATTAAATAATGAAGAATTCTGGGGCTTTGATAAAGAAATGGCTACAAGAGAATCTTCAGGAATATTGATAAATAGATTAGCAAAATTAATTCCTAATTTAATAGGAGGATCAGCTGATTTAGCTCCTTCAAATAAAACTTATATGGCTGGCAAAGGAGATTTCTCAGATACAGACAGAAGCGGACAAAACCTTCACTTTGGAGTTAGAGAACATGCAATGGCAGCTATAGTTAATGGTATGTATGTTCATGGTGGACTTAAGGTATTCTGTTCAACATTCTTCGTATTCAGTGATTACATGAAGGGTGCTATGAGATTATCAGCTCTTATGAATCTTCCTGTAGCTTATGTTTTAACTCATGATAGCATTGGTGTTGGGGAAGATGGTCCAACTCATCAACCAATAGAACAATTAGCAGCACTTAGAAGTATGCCAAATATGACAGTATTTAGACCAGCTGATTCAAAGGAAACTGCAGCAGCTTGGTATTATGCTGTAACTAATGGAACAACACCAACATCATTAGTTTTAACAAGACAAAAATTGCCATTATATGATGGATGCCCTAAGAGAGCATTAAAGGGTGGATATATCCTTAAAGATTCTAAGAAGGAGATTCCAGATGTACTTCTTATGGCATCAGGTTCAGAAGTTGAATTAATATTTAAAGCAGCTGATGAATTAGCTACTAAAGGAATAGATGCAAGAGTTATAAGTATGCCATCATTCGAATTATTTGAAGCTCAAGATGCAGCTTATAAGGAATCAGTTATACCAAATAAAGTTCGAGCAAGAGTTGCTGTTGAAGCATTAACAAGTTTTGGATGGCATAAATATGTAGGTCTTGATGGAGATGTTATTTCATTAGATACTTTCGGAGCATCAGGAAATGCAGATACATTATTTAAACAATTTGGATTTACTGTAGAAAATGTTGTACAAAAAGCAGTTAAAGTTGCAGCTAAATAACCTAAGCAAAAATAATAATAATATATAAAAGAGAATAACAAAATAATTATATAAATTAGGAAAAGTGTGCACATATAAAAAGAGCAGCTATGCTGCAATACGGAACTTTTTTTGTCAAACAAGATTATATTGTAACTAGTAATAGAATAATTGAAGCAAGTTTTGCATTTAATAAAATTATATATCTGCATGACTTGCTTTCATTTAAAAGTAGATTGATTTAATATTAGGAAAGTAAACGATTCAAACAAAATTAATATATATAATGGAGGTTTTTTTATGAGTCTAGAAATCAATAATATAAAAAATGCCATCATCGATGGTAAAACAGTACTTGGTATTGAATTTGGTTCAACTCGAATTAAAGCAGTTTTGATTGGTGAAGATAGCCAACCTATTGCTTCTGGTAGTCATGATTGGGAGAACAGATATGTTAACAATATATGGACTTACAGCTTAGACGATATTTGGACTGGTGTACAAGACAGTTATAAGAATATGGCTGAAGATGTTAAACAAAAATATGGAGTAACTCTTCAAAATATAGGCGCAATCGGATTTAGTGCCATGATGCATGGTTATATGGTTTTTAATAAAGATGGAGAACTTTTAGTACCATTCCGTACATGGCGTAATACTATTACTGAAAACGCTTCAGAAGAATTAACAAAATTGTTTAAATATCATATTCCTCAAAGATGGAGCATTGCTCATCTTTATCAAGCTATATTAAATGATGAAGAACACGTATCTGATATTAATTTTCAAACAACTTTAGAAGGATATATACATTGGAAACTAACAGGTAAAAAGGTTATTGGTGTTGGTGAAGCATCTGGAATGTTCCCTATTGATATAGATACAAAAAACTATAATGCACATATGATAGAGCAGTTTGATGAATTGGTTGCTTCTAAAAACTTCTCATGGAAACTTGGCGAAATTTTTCCAAAGGTTTTGGTAGCAGGTGAAAATGCTGGTGTTCTTACGGTCGAAGGAGCAAAGCTTTTAGACGTGACAGGACAGTTGAAACCAGGTATTCCACTTTGTCCTCCAGAAGGTGATGCAGGAACAGGTATGGTTGCAACTAACAGTGTTGCAAAACGTACTGGTAATGTTTCAGCTGGAACATCTGTATTTGCAATGATTGTTCTTGAAAAAGACTTATCAAAGGTATATGAAGAAATAGATTTAGTTACAACACCTACTGGTAACCTAGTAGCTATGGTTCACTGTAATAACTGTACTTCAGACCTTAATGCATGGGTTGGAATATTTAAAGAATTCTCAGAAGCAATGGGTATGGAAGTTGATATGAATAAATTATTTGCAACTTTATATAATAAGGCACTTGAAGGAGATTCAGACTGTGGTGGCTTATTAGCTTATAACTATTTTTCAGGTGAGCATATAACTAATTTTGAAGAAGGACGTCCATTGTTTGTGCGTTCACCAGAAAGTAAATTCAACTTAGCTAATTTCATCCGAGTTAATTTATTTACATCATTAGGTGCATTGAAAACTGGCTTGGATATTCTTCTTAAGCAAGAAGGAGTTCAATTAGATGAAATTTTAGGTCATGGTGGATTATTTAAGACTAAAGATGTAGGACAAAAAATCATGGCAGCTGCAATGGATGCTCCAGTTTCTGTTATGGAAACTGCTGGAGAAGGCGGAGCATGGGGGATTGCAATACTTGCATCATATATGCTAAACAAAGTGGAGAATGAGACATTAGAGGATTATCTCACAAAGAAAGTATTTGCAGGAAAAATTGGTACAAAGATAGATCCAGATCCTAAGGATGTTGAAGGATTTAACGAATTTATGAAGCGATATACCAAAGGACTTGCTATTGAAAGAGCAGCAATAGATAACCTTAAATAGATATTTATTATAATACACTTGAATGGCTGTCGCTCCTAATTAAGTTTGAATCAGGAGCGACAGCTTCTTTTCGGATCGTTAACTAGGAGACGGTTGTCTTATGTAAGGAATTTAAGGAGAAACATCATCTAGCGAAGAAATATGAAGCTTATGTATATCAAAGTATTAGTAAATATTTTTTCCACATATTAAAATACAGATATTAGTATACAATTTTATAAATACAAATGAGATTTAGATGTATGTACAGGGTTGATACAATACAAAAATATTATACATATAATATTAAAATGAAAAGAATATTAGCGGATTATAGCTATTTATTAAATAAAAAATGAAAAACTATTGATATAATGATGAAAACGATATATAATAAAAACATCAAGTACGTACAACGTCTTAACAAGTATTATTTCATAAAGTTATAATATATTAAGAACTTATAGCATGTTTTATTAGATGAAAGAGAATGGAGATGATGAAATAGGCTATTACTTACTTGATATAAGCATGCTGGATATGTAAAGAAAGAGGAAACGAAAATTTTTAGTCCGGTAAGAAATTAAAAAAATATTGTTGTACTTACAAGATATATATCGTAGAACATATATAAAGAGTATATATTACATTTTTCATATTCAAATTAAAAGAATAATATCAATTTAATGTGAAATAATAATATCTATTAAGATTGGAGATGATTTAATGAATGAAAAGCACGTTACTTTATGTAACAAATTATTGTACTATTTGATAGCACCAGGTTTATTACTATATTTCGTTATGATTGATATGGGTGTTCTTACTTCTTCTTTTGCAATGCTATTAATATTTGGAATAGCTATCATTTTAGGTGTAAGTATCCCAATGGTATATAAGAAAAGAAATGCGGAGTATAAGTTTAATATTAGTAATAAATATGCAAATATTATGGCTGTATTAGTTATCTTTGAATTATCATACAATTTCTACAAATAGATATAAGAACATTTACATTCAATAAAAACGTAATCAAAAAGAAAAGATTTACTTGAAATTAGAGATATGGAATGTAAAGTAATAGATGTTTTAATTAATCTAGTATATTACCTTTTAGGCTATTTTAATTTATCACAAATGATAACGGTTAAATAGAGTAAAAGAAAATATAAATTTAAAGTCAAATTTATGGAGATTGAAGGGAGAAATAATTATGAAAAAGAAATTAATGGCAATGTTATTATCAATGGCACTTCTAGGATCACTAGCAGGATGTGGGGTATCAACTACTGCTCCAAACGGCGCAGATGATAAGGGTAGTTCTGCTTCAGACTCAAAGCAAACAAAGTCTGATGGAAAAACAATTGGTATTCTAATGCCAACTAAGTCTTCAGAACGTTGGATAAAAGATGGAGATGATATGGTAAAAGGATTAAAAGACCTTGGTTATGCTACAAATCTTCAATATGCAGAAGATGTTGTAGAAACTCAAGTATCACAAGCTGAAAACTTAATTACAAAAGGTGTAAGTGCTTTAGTAATTGCAAATATTGATGGTGAGTCTTTAACTGATGTTTGTCAAAAAGCGAAGGACGCAGGAATTCCTGTTATTGCCTATGACCGTTTGATTAAAAATACTCCAAATGTAGATTATTACATTTCTTTTGACAATACACTTGTAGGTGTTCAAGTTGGTCAATACATTGAAAAATCATTAGATCTAAAAAATGCAAGTAAGTCATTTAATATAGAACTATTTGCAGGTTCTCCAGATGATAACAATGCACATATGTTATATGACGGTGCAATGAGCGTACTTAAACCTTATATAGATTCTAAAAAGTTAACTGTAGTTTCAGGACAAACAACATTTGATGAAGTTTGTACATTAAGATGGGATGGTGCTTTAGCACAAGCAAGAATGGAAAATTTATTGACAGCTAATTACGCATCTGGTAAAAAGGTTGATGCTGTATTTTCATCTTATGATGGCTTAAGCCGTGGTATTGTAGAAGCATTAAGAAGTGTTGGTTATGGATCTAAGGATCTTCCATGGCCAGTAATTACAGGTCAAGATGCAGAAACTGCAACAGTTAAATCTATTGTTGCTGGTGAACAAACACAAACAATATTTAAAGACACAAGATTATTATCAGCTCAAGCTGTTAAGACAGTTGATGCAGTTTTAAATGGAAAAAAAGCAGAAGTTAATGATGAGAAAACTTATAACAATGGCGTAAAAGTTGTACCATCTTATCTATGTACTCCAGTTTCAGTAGACAAAACTAATTATAAGACAGTTTTAGTTGATTCAGGATATATAAAAGAATCAGATCTTTCTAAATAGAATTATATTATAACAATTATAGTGGCAATTTATTGCCACTATAATTGAAATAAGGAGGGACGTAACATATGTTAAAGGGTAATGATATTATTCTTGAAATGATAAATATAACTAAGACATTTCCAGGCGTAAAAGCATTAGATAATGTTAATTTACAAGTACAATCTGGAGAAATTCATTCTCTTTGTGGAGAAAATGGAGCAGGTAAATCTACATTAATGAAAGTTCTAAGTGGAATATATCCTTATGGAACATATGAAGGAGCTATTTTATATAATGGGAAAGCTTGTAAATATAAAAGCGTAAAAGATAGTGAAGCTGATGGGATAGTTATTATACATCAAGAGTTAGCTTTAAGTCCTTACCTTAGCATAGCAGAAAACATTTTTATTGGAAATGAAGTTGCAAAATATGGAGTTATTAACTGGCATGAGGTAAGAATTAGAACTAAAGAATTACTTGAAAAAGTTGGATTGAATGAAGATCCAGATACTATTGTCAATACACTTAGTGTTGGTAAACAACAATTAATTGAAATTGCTAAAGCATTATCAAAGAATGTAAAATTATTAATTCTAGATGAACCGACAGCATCATTAAATGATGATGATAGTGAACATCTATTAGATTTAATGTTAGAGTTGAAAGAACAAGGAATTACATCTATTTTGATTTCACATAAATTAAATGAAGTTTCAAAAGTTTGTGATTCTATAACTATATTGCGTGATGGAGCGACTATTGAAACCTTAGACGCATCTACTGGACAAATATCAGAAGATAGAATTGTTAAAGGCATGGTAGGTCGTGAACTTACAGATCGTTATCCAAAGAGAATTCCTAAAATAGGAGACATATTATTTGAAGTGAAAGATTGGAATGTTTATCATCCAGACTATCCAGATAGAAAAATGGTTGATAATGTAAATATAAATGTAAGAAAAGGCGAAGTTCTTGGAATCGCTGGACTTATGGGTGCAGGAAGAACAGAACTTGCAATGAGTATTTTTGGAAGAACATACGGAGAAAAAATTTCTGGAACTCTTATAAAAGACGGTAAAGAAATTCATATAAAAACAGTTAAAGATGCAATTGATGCAGGTATTGCTTATGTAACTGAAGATAGAAAAGAAGCGGGTTTAAATTTAATTGATGATATACGTCATAATATTACCATTGCTTCGTTAAATAAAATTTCTAATAAAGGCGTTATAAATGAACAAGTTGAAATTTTGGCAGCAGAAGAATTTAGAAAATCCATGAATATAAAAACGCCAAGCATAATGCAAATTACAGGTAACTTAAGCGGCGGTAATCAACAAAAAGTAATACTTTCAAGATGGATTTATGCAGAACCAGACATATTAATCCTTGATGAACCTACTAGAGGAATTGACGTTGGAGCAAAATATGAAATATACACAATTATAAATGATTTAGTAGCTCAAGGAAAAGCTGTTATTGTAATTTCGTCTGAATTGCCAGAAGTTCTTGGAATAAGCGATAGAATTTATGTTATGAATGAAGGAAAAATGATAGGAGAACTAGATGGAAAAGATGCTACTCAAGAAATTATTATGAGTAAAATAGTTGCAGCAAAAAATGAGGAGGCAGTATAATGAGTGAAGCAAAAATTGTAAAAAATAATGATAAAGAAGAAAATAAAAAAATTGAAAAAAGTTCATTAAGTAAATTTATGACGGAAAATGGTATGTTTATTGCACTGCTTGCAGTAGTAATTATATTTCAAATCTTAACTAAAGGAATTATGTTAAAACCACTTAATATAACAAATTTAATTCAACAAAATGGATATGTACTTATTCTTGCAGTAGGTATGCTACTGGTAGTTATTGTAGGTACTGTTGATCTTGCAGTTGGTTCTGTTTGTGCCTTTATTGGAGCAGTAGCAGGGGTTGTGATGGTTAATAGGGGAATAAACCCTGTACTATCTGTTATTATATCACTTCTAATAGGTGTAGTTGTTGGAGGTGTTCAAGGATATTGGATTGCCTATAAGTTAATTCCTGGCTTTGTAGTAACTTTAGCTGGTCAATTAATCTTTAGAGGATTTACAATGATAATATTAAATGGTAAGACAATTGCACCATTTCCAACATCATTTGCTAACCTAGGATCTGGATTTTTACCACCACTATTTTATCTAAAAATGGGTGAAGGTTATTTAGTTGGATCATCACTAATTATTGGTATTATACTGGCAGTGATTATGGTATTTAAAAATGTACAAGGTAGAAATAAACTTCAAAAATACAATTTTACAGCTGAAAATAATACATCGTTTATTGCTAAAAATGTTGCTATAATTATAGTAATTCTTGCTGCAACATTTGTATTAGGATCTTATAAAGGAATACCTAATATATTAGTAATTGCAGGAATAATAATAGCAATTTATTCATTTATTACAACTAAAACAGTATTTGGTAGACAAGTATATGCAGTTGGTGGTAATAAAAAAGCAGCGGCTCTATCAGGTGTCAAAGTTGATAAAACTACATTCTTAGTATTTGTAAATATGGGACTATTAGCAGCAGTTGCAGGGCTTGCTTATGCAGCTCGTGTTAACTCAGCACAACCCAAAGCAGGTGTCAACTTTGAACTAGATGCTTTAGCAGCTTGTTACATCGGTGGTGCATCTACAGCTGGTGGTACTGGAAGAATTATGGGAGCAGTTGTTGGAGGACTGGTACTCGGAGTTCTTAACAATGGTATGTCTTTAATGGGAGTTGATAATAACTGGCAACAAGCCATTAAAGGTTTCGTATTACTATTCGCAGTAGTATTTGATTTATATTCAAAGCAAAAGAAGTAATTTATAATTATCACTTTACATACACATATATAATAATAAACAAATAATATAGTAATGAAAGCAAGTTTTGCAATAAATAATTTTTTAAAATTGCAAAACTTGCTTTCTATTTTTGTCATTTATTGAAGAACTTTATCTAAAATATTAATTTAGGGAACACAATATACGAAAAATAGCTATTAATAATAAAAAAATTAATATATAATTTAGTTTAACTCGTCTTAAGACGAAATAGACGACATATTGACTTGTTATTTTTTTGAATGTGCTAATGAAGATTAAATAATATATGTTTAATAATTAGAAAATAATAAGAGATAAGATATTGAAAGTATAGCTAAATGAAAAATGGAGGAATACAATGGATGCTAAAATAGTAATGGATTCATGCGTTGATTTTAACAATGAAGTATTTGATAACGAAAAGATAATGGAAAGAATACCATTTAAAATTATCATTGATAATGAAGAAATTATAGATTTAGATTTAGAACAAAGTGAATTAATTACAAAGATGAAGAATAGTAAGAATAAAATAGGAACATCATGTCCTTCACCACATGAATTTTTGGAATCGTTTAAGAAATGTAAAAATAATTTTGTTGTTACAATTTCTGAAAAATTGAGTGGATCATATAATAGTGCTATGGTAGCAAAAGAAATGTTAAAAGAAGAATTTCCAGAAAGCTCTGTTCATGTTTTTGATTGTAAGACAGCAACTGCAGGAGCTAGTTTAGTAGTTTTAAAATTAAAGGAACTTATAGAAGAAAAAATGCATACTAATCAAATAATTGAAGAAGTTAATATATACATAAAAGAAATGAAGACACTCCTATTTGCAGAAAGATTGGACAACCTAGCTAAAAATGGTCGAATAAGTAGCAAGAAGGCTTTTATAGGTAATCTATTGCAAGTTGTTCCTATAATGTGTGATAACGGAGATGGAGAATTAATTTTAAAAGAGCAAGTAAGAGGCAGAAAAAAGGCTTTAAATAGGTTACTTGACATAGTTGGAGAAGAAGGCACAGATTTAAAAAATAAAGTACTTGGAATAACACATGTAAATTGCAGAGAGAAAGCAGAAAGTCTTAAAGTAGAAATTAAAAATAGATATGATTTTAAGGATGTAATAATATTTGAAGCGGGTGGATTAAGCACAATATATGCAGATGATGGCGGGATTGTATTTTGCTATTAACGACTTGTTATTTTATTTCACATCCATAAAGTTAATAAAGCCATAATAGGTAGTGAATTCTACTTATTATGGCTTTAATTTTAAAGCTTTGCTATAAGATATATTTGTGATAAAATGATAATATAATCTGACTTTGAAGGTAAAACTAAGAAGAAAGATTAATAAAAAAGAAATCGTTCTGAATTTTATGAGGGTTAGTCCCAAATGATAAGGCGGTATTATAAGATAGCTTTAAATAAACTATCTCTGCGCCTTTTTTGCGCAGAGATTATTTTTTTGGAAGGAAATAATTAATATGGATACAAGAATTGCGGTAATTGGTATTATAGTAGAAGACACCAATGTTACAGAAAGATTAAATACTATTTTGCATGAATATGGACAATATATTATCGGCAGAATGGGAATACCTTATAGAGAAAAGGATATCAGTATTATAAGCGTAGTGATAGATGCTACTAATGATGTTATAAGCTCATTATCTGGAAAACTAGGTATGATTGAAGGAATAAGTGTTAAAGCAGTTTATTCAAAAACTGGAAAATAGAGCTATACATTAAGTTCATTCCTATTCAAAAAAATATAAGCTAATAAAAATACATTCAATAAAAAAATTTATCTTATGAGCACCTTTAGAGACACCCAAAGAGGTAACAGAAAAAATTTAATTAAAGAAGGAAGAGATAAATATATGTATAATGTAAAATCAAATCGAGCAACAGAATTTATTGATGACAAGGAAATTTTAGAAAGTCTTGAATATGCTAAGGCAAATAAAAACAATAGAGAGCTAATTAATGAGATTTTAGAAAAAGCTAAGGATTGCAAGGGACTTACCCATAGAGAAGCAGCAGTTTTACTTGAATGTGAATTAGAAGATGAAAATGAAAAAATGTATAAACTTGCGCACGAAATTAAACAAAGATTTTATGGTAACAGAATAGTAATGTTTGCTCCGTTATATCTTTCTAATTATTGTGTAAATGGTTGTACTTATTGCCCATATCATCATAAAAATAAGCATATAACAAGAAAGAAACTTACTCAAGAAGAAATTAAAAGGGAAGTAATAGCACTTCAAGATCTTGGTCATAAAAGACTTGCATTGGAAACTGGGGAGGATCCAGTAAATTCTCCACTTGAATATGTACTTGAAAGTATAAAGACAATCTATAGTATAAAACATAAGAACGGTGCTATAAGACGTGTTAATGTAAATATTGCAGCAACAACTGTTGAAAATTATACAAAATTAAAAGATGCAGGAATCGGAACCTATATCTTATTCCAAGAAACATATAACAAAGATATATACGAAGAGCTTCATCCAACAGGACCAAAGCATGACTATGCTTATCATACAGAAGCAATGGACAGAGCTATGGAAGGTGGAATTGAAGACGTAGGAATTGGAGTGTTATTTGGATTAAATATGTACCGTTATGATTTTGTTGGATTACTTATGCATGCAGAGCATTTAGAAACAGCTAAGGGAGTTGGACCACACACAATTAGTGTACCAAGAATAAGATCTGCTGATGATATAGACCCAGAGAGTTTTTCAAATGGAATCTCAGATGATATATTTGCTAAAATAGTTGCAGTACTTAGAATTTCAGTACCGTATACTGGTATTCTTATATCAACTAGAGAATCTCAAGAATCAAGAGAAAAAGTGCTTAAGCTTGGAGCTTCTCAAATAAGTGGAGCATCATCTACAAGTGTTGGAGGATATGCTGAAAAGGAAAAGGAAGAAGATAATTCAGCTCAATTTGATGTAAGTGATGATAGAACTTTAGATGAAATAATAAATTGGTTGCTTGAACTTGGATATATTCCAAGCTTCTGTACTGCGTGCTATAGAGAAGGAAGAACAGGAGATAGATTTATGAGTCTTGTGAAGTCTGGACAAATAGCAAATTGTTGTCAACCAAATGCACTTATGACTTTAAAAGAGTATTTAGAGGATTATGCTTCAGAAGATACAAAAAGAAAAGGTGAAGAAGTGATTAAAAATGAGATTCCAAGGATTTCAAATGAAAAAGTCAGAAAAATTGCTGAAGAAAATTTAAGTAAATTAAATGAAGGAAAACGTGATTTTAGATTCTAGTAGGGAAATCTAATTAACATTAGATTTTTAAGTTATAGATTTGTGCCCAAATAACTAAATAATTTGTATTTTGACATAATTTCAATTTAAACAAATAAATAGAGGATAATGTGTTGTATAGATTTTTCAGAAATCAAAATAACACATTATCCTCTATTTTTAATAGCAACTAAATAGTTTATTAAAAGAATTATAGTGGAATAACTTTATACCATTTCACTTTTTCCTTCAAGTTTCTCATACATTTTATCTTGCTGTTTAGTAGTAAATTGAAAATATATTTCTGTATTAGAAACAGACTTATGACCTAGCCACCATTGAAGCTCTTTAATATCCATATCGCATTCAGCCAAATGAACAGCCGTAGTATGTTTTAGTGCATGGAAATGATGTTTTGATTTATCTTCAATATCAGCCATAGTACAATATTTTTTTGTAAGATAATCCAAGGTTTGACGTGATATTGGATTATTTTTTTGACTTGTAAAAATAATTTGAGACTCAGATTTTATATTACTTTCATTTATATAGTTATCCAAAGCAACTTTTGTTTTTTCGTCGAGTCTTAAAGTGTTATTATTACTTCCTTTTAAACGCCTACAGTATATTTCGCCTTTTGACATATTATAATTTTGTAATTTTAGTAATGATACTTCTGAAACTCTAAGACCACATCTATAAGCTAACCTAAATATAGCTAGATCACGTGTTGAGTGTAAACTACCAGAACTCGCTATTGAATTAAATAATGATAAGGCCTCTTTTTGTGTCAAATATTTGATTTTAGTTTCAGTAGATGCTCTCATGTATATTCTCCTTTGCGAAATAATAATACATTATAAATATTTTGTCTAATTTTATTATAGTACATATTGAAGCATATGTAAATATTGTATAAAAAAACTGAATTTTAATACATATTTTAGAATAATGTCATCCTTAAAATAGATAAATATATAAATTTTTCATATTTTGGGTTGAATAAATAAGTTATTAATCAATTTAATCAGACAAAATATTTATTATGTTCCAATAAATATTATAATTAGTTATTAGAAAAGTCAAAAGGAAAATATTGTCACCAAAAATATGATAAATAGTATTATATTTGGATGGATAAGTAGATAATGGGATAATAATTTTTTTAATATATAGGGAATGTGGTATTAATTTAATAAGGAATTTATTATGAATAAAGTTAAAAGGATATATTCTACTAAACAATATAAATTAAAATTAATAAACTTTGATAAAAGCAAATTCATTGAAAGTATATACAGGAAACAAAAAATAAAAATTGAAAAACAGGGAAGATTAATAGCTAAGTATGATATTCTTACTAAGCTTCCTAATAGCGTCTATTTTTTTGAAAAACTTAATAATACATTAGAAAAAATTAAGATTAATAATAAAAAGGGTGCAGTTATTTATATAGATATTGATGACTATAAGGTTATAAATAATAATTTGGGGTATTGTTTAGGAGACTCGATTTTAAAATTATTTTCTGAATTAATAAATAGATGTATTGGAGAATGTTCAGAATTAACAAGATTAAATGGTGATGAATTTGCAATTCTGGTTCATGAATTTGATAACATAAGACAAATAGAAGAAATATGTAATGAGATTTATAAAAACTTGAAGAAACCTTTAAAAATAATGGATGATAAAGTGCATATTAGTGTAAGTATGGGAATATCAATTTTCCCAGATAATAGTATAAATGCTGATGAACTATTAAGATTTTGTAATTTTGCAATGCATAAATCCAAACATGAAGGAAAAAGTACTTATACAGTTTTTAACAATGAAGCACTAGATACATATTATAGAGAAGCACTAATTAAGAGTGAACTAAAAAGTGTTATTAATAGGCAGGAATTAGATATTTTTTATCAACCACAGATTAATTCATTAAACAATAACATTGTAGGGATGGAAGCACTTTTAAGATGGAATAATGCTAAACTTGGACGTGTTTCCCCAGCTGAGTTTATACCTATTGCTGAAAATACTGGCGATATAATAAAAATTGGTGATTGGGTTATTGATAAAGTATTAAGACAAGCTTTTATATGGAGGAATAAAGGCTATAAATTTGACACTATATCTGTTAACATATCACCAATTCAAATGAGGAAAATAGATTTTAAAGAGAATTTATTAAATTTGTGTGCTAAATATAATGTTCCTCCTAATTTTTTAGAGATAGAAATAACAGAGTGTACTTTAATAGATATTTGCAAAGAAAAAATAGAAGTATTAAATGAACTTATGGAGAGCGGTATTAATATTGCAATAGATGATTTTGGAACAGGATATTCTTCTTTAAGTTACTTAATTAATATTCCCATTAATACATTGAAGATAGATAAAACTTTTATAGATAACATTAAGAACTATAAAAGCAAAGCACTAATTAAAAGTATTGTTGAGTTATCAAAAGATTTAAAATATAAGATAATTACTGAAGGTGTGGAAACAAAAGATCAGATAAATTTACTTGCAGATTTGGGATGCAATATAATTCAAGGTTTCTATTTTAGTAAGCCACTTCCAATGTATGAAATGGAACTATTATTAGAAAATAATAGCAAAATAGAACAATAGAATTAATATATGATCTTAACTAAAGGAGGAAATATTAAAATGAATTTATTAAAGAAAGTAAAAGTAAAATTAATTTCAGCATTTTTGCTTGTAGCTATATTAATTGCTGTAGTGGGTGCAGTTGGAACAATATCATTAAAAAATGTAAATACGAAGTCAGAAGAAATGTACAGTGTAAATCTGCAAAGTGTTAATAAGGTTTTATCAGTAAAAGCAAATATGTCAAAAATTGAAGGTAAGCTTTTAACAATGATGTATGAAAAAGATAAATCTAGAGTAGAAGAAGCCGGTAAAAACATTATTTCGATGGTAGAAGAGGATAATAAATATATAGCAGATTATGAAAAGCTCATTAGTACATCCGAAGAAGAAAAGGTTTGGGCTGAGTTTAAAAATAATGTAACAAAGTATAGAAATACTAGAAATGGTGTAATAGATGCTGTTAATTCTGATAATTTTAATGAGGCACAAAAACAATATGTATCAATGGAACCTATAGAAAAGGAGATGTTAGATAGCCTTGATAAAGTTATAGGGATAAATTTAAATGCTGCACAAGTAGCAGATGAAAATATTGATTTAACATACATATCTGCAAATTGGAGTATATTTATATTAACTATTGTAGGATTTATAATTGCAATTATACTTGGATTATTTATGTCAAGAAATATAAATGTACCATTGAAAAAGATAAAAGATTTTGCAGAAAAATTAGCCTTATATGATTTCTCAACTCCAATTAGAATTACAAGAAAAGATGAATTCGGGCAAACAGGTGCTGCCTTAAATATAGCGCAAAAAAATGTAAATAGTTTAGTTAAAGCAATTATAGAAAATTCTCAAGACATAAGTGCATCTAGTGAGGAACTTTCTGCAACTGCTGAAGAACTAGCTTCTAAAGCTGTAAGCATAGATGAAGCAGTAAATAATATTGCAAGTGGAATGCAAGACTCTAGTGCAGCATCAGAAGAAATAAGCGCTTCAATCCAAGAAGTAGATTCAAGTATTAATGAACTTTCAGAAAAGGCTATGGTGGGAAGTGACAATGCAAGCAAATCTAAAGAAAGAGCTGCAGAAGTTCAAAATAATAGTAGACAAGCTATAGATGAAACAGAAAAGTTATATGCTGAAAAGGAAAAAAAGATGCTACAAGTTATTGAAAATGGAAAAGTAGTAAATAGTATTAAAATTATGGCAGATACTATAGGGAGTATAGCAGAGCAAACAAACTTATTAGCATTAAATGCAGCTATAGAAGCAGCAAGAGCTGGAGAACAAGGGAAAGGATTTGCAGTTGTTGCAGAAGAGGTAAGAACGCTTGCAGAACAATCAGCACAGGCAGTAACATCTATTCATGATACAATTATTAAGGTTCAAGAAGCATTTAACAATAGTATTGACACTAGTAATGATATGCTGAATTTCATAAATAATGAGGTTCATGAACAATTTAATGCTTATGGAGAAACTGGTAATCAGTATTATAATGATTCTGATTTTGTAAGCAAAATGTCTGAGGAAATTGCAGCTATGTCTGAAGAAATTACAGCTACTGTAGACCAGGTAAGTGAAGCAGTACAGAATATGGCACAAACATCACAAAGATCTAATGAACAAGCAGAAGATATAAAAGAGAGCATGAATGAAACGACTAAAGCTATAGAACAAGTGGCGCAAACAGCACAAAGCCAAGCAGAACTTGCTCAAAGGCTTAATGAAATTGTGCAAGAGTTTAAAATTTAGATATGAGATATGTAAAAATACTTTAGGTAATATGATAATTTTAATATAAGCGAGTTGCTATAGCAACTTGCTTATATTTCTGTAAAGACTGTTTAAGTAATATTTAATTAAGAAATTCGATAAAAGTGTGAAGAATTTTGTATGGATAGTAAATCGTAAAGTATATACAATTAAAAATGTAAACGAAGAACAAATAAGACACTATTTTTTAATATGAGTTAAATAAAGAAAAACAGGCGAATTTTTAGTAGTTAAGTACGAAGTTTATCTGTATTTTTTTGCGTATGAAAAAGATACACATTATAAAAGAGCAGCTATGCTGCGATACGGAACTTTCCTACATATAAGAACATTTCATAGCATCTTTGACTTGTTATTTTTTTGTCCCCCCTAATGTGTATTAAAGAATAAAAATTATTTTAGCAAATGAGTAAAAAAGTATATAGATTTTAAATTAGGAGGAAATATTAAAATGAATTTATTTAAAAAAGTAAGATCTAAATTAATTATTGCATTTTTGGTTGTATCTATTTTAATTGGGGTAGTGGGAACTATTGGAGTACTATCATTAAAAACTGTAAATATTAAAGCAACAGAAATGTATACTATAAGCCTCCAACATGTTAATCAGATTTTATCCATAAAAGCCAATGTTTTAGAAATTAAAAGTGGTATATTAATTATTATGTATGAAAAAGATAAATATAAAGTAGAAGAATCACAAAAAAATATTGCATCTGCATTAATTGAGAATGACAAATATATATCTGATTATGAAAAGTCACAAATGACAAAAGATGAAGAAAAGGTCTGGGCAGAGTTTAATGGCAGTATGATAAAATATGAAGATATTAGGGATAAAGTAATGGAATCAGTTAAATCTAATAATTTAGATGAAGCACAAAAAAAATATTTAGAAATGGTACCTGTACAGACAAATATGATTTATAGTCTTGGTAAGGTTATAGATATGAATTTATCCCAAGCAAAACTAGCAAAAGATGATATTTCGTCGACATATAAAAATGCAAATATAACTATTGTTGTATTAACTTTTATAGGTTTAATAATTGCAATATTACTTGGGTTAATTATGTCAAGTGGTGTAAATAAACCATTGAAAAAAATAAAAGATTTCGCAGAAAGGTTAGCATTATATGATTTTTCAAATCCGATTAATATTAATATAAAAGATGAATTTGGACAAACAAGTGTTGCTTTGAATAAAGCACAACAAAATGTAAACAATTTAGTTAAGGAGATCATGGAAAACTCTCAAGATATAAGTGCATCTAGTGAAGAACTTTCAGCAACTGCAGAGGAGTTATCTTCTAAAGTTGTAAGTGTAGATAAAGCTGTAAATAAAATTGTAAATGGTATGCAGGAGTCTAGTGCAACATCAGAAGAAATAAGTGCTTCGGTTCAAGAAGTAGATTCAAGTATTAATGAGCTTTCAGAAAAAGCTATGGAAGGAAGCAATAATGCAAACCAGTCTAAAGAAAGAGCTTCAGAAATTCAAAAGAATATTAGCCAAGCTATAGATGAAACAAAAAAGTTATATTCCGAAAAGAAAAATAATATGTTACAGGCTATTAAGAATGGAAAGGTAGTAGACAATATTAAGATTATGGCAGATACTATAGGAAATATAGCAGAGGAAACCAATTTGCTGGCACTAAATGCAGCTATAGAAGCAGCAAGAGCTGGAGAACAAGGAAAAGGATTTGCTGTTGTTGCAGAGGAAGTAAGAAAACTTGCTGAACAGTCATCCCAAGCAGTAATAGGTATTAAGGATACTATTATGATGGTTCAAGAAGCATTTACAAATAGTATTGATACTGGAAAAGATATACTACAATTTATTAATACAGATGTAAATGAGCAACTTAATGAATATGGAGAAACTGGTAAACAGTATTATAATGATTCGGATTTTGTAAGTAAAATGTCAGAGGAAATTGCAGCTATGTCAGAAGAAATTACAGCTACAGTAAGTCAGGTAAGTGAAGCAGTACAAAATATGGCAAAAACATCACAAAAGTCTAATGAACAAGCTGAAGATATAAAAGAGAACATGAATGAAACGACTAAAGCTATAGAACAAGTGGCAAAAACAGCACAAAGCCAAGCAGAACTTGCTCAAAAACTTAATAAAATAGTACAAAAATTTAAGATTTAGGTATGAGATGTAAAAAATAATTTAACTTTATTTTTTATTGTTTTTATAATTAGCAGTATAAAATATGGAGTATAAAAAAATATATATATCACATAATAAACTTGTTAATATATTAACAAGTTTATTATGTGTGGAGGTGAAAGTTATGGGTTAAAATGAATAATTCAAGTAATATTGATTTTAGTTTCTGTTTTTAAAGAGCTAAATACATAAATATCTTAATTAAAAAATATCTGATCACATTCGTTCACTGAGTAAGTTCGAAGAACGAAATGTAAAATTTGGACTCTCACTTTTGGATTCTTACGTATATCACTTAAGAAATTCGATAAAAGTGTGAAGAATTTCGTATGGAGTGTAAACAATTAAATCTATATAATTAGGAATGTAAACGAAGAACAAAAACATTAGTGTTTGTTCAATATGATTTATATATGAATATGGAGGGGTAAATATGAAAAGATTTAAAAAATTATTACCAATTGTTATGGCTACAGTTATGATTACTGCTAGTTTGGCAGGATGTGCAGGAAATAAGAACAGTGGAGCAGCTTCAGATGCAAAGAAAAGCGCTGACACTTCAAAGGTTTTAATTGGTTCTGCTATATACAAGTTTGATGATACTTTTATGACAGGTGTTCGTACTGCTATGGAGGGACAAGCAAAGGAAAAAGGAGCAACTCTTGAATTAGTGGATTCACAAAATAAACAACCTACACAAAATGAACAAATCGATACATTTATTACAAAAGGTGTAAATGCTTTAGCAATAAATCCAGTTGATAGTACATCAGCAGGTCCAGTTATTGAAAAGGCAAAAGCTAAAAAACTTCCAATTGTATTCTTAAATCGTCAACCATCAGAAACTGACATGAAGAGTTACGATAAGGTTTGGTATGTCGGTGCACATGCAGAACAATCTGGAACTCAATCAGGAGAAATTATAGCAGATTATTTTAAGGCACATCCAGAAGCAGATAAAAATAAAGATGGAGTAATACAATATGTAATGCTTCAAGGAGAACCAGGGCATCAAGATGCTACTCTTCGTACAGAATATTCTATAAAAGCTATTGAAGCTGCTGGATTTAAGACACAAAAACTTGCTGCAGATACAGCAATGTGGGATAAAGCAAAAGCTACTGACCTTATGAAAGCATTTATGACAGGTCAAGGTATTGATAAAATAGAAGCTGTTCTTTGTAACAATGATGATATGGCACTTGGTGCAGTAGAAGCTTTAAAAGCTGAGGGATATAACAAAGGCGATGCAGCTAAATATATTCCAGTAGTTGGAGTTGATGCAACAGCACCAGCATTACAAGCTATGAAAGAAGGATCACTTCTTGGAACTGTTTTAAATGATGCAGCTAACCAAGGAAAAGCTACTGTTAATATTGCTGCTGCAGCTGCTGCAGGTAAAGATATTACAAAAGAAAATATTGGTTATGAAGTAACAGATGGAAAATATGTATGGATTAATTATGTAAAAGTTACTCAAGAAAATTATAAAGATTATCTTAAATAAGATAAACCTAAATATATAAATAAACAATAAACAGGGGGGGGAGTTTATTTTATAAATTCCCATCCCTAAATTATTGTTTAACAGAAGGAGGATGGTTGTATGGGTGAATATTTGCTGGAGATGAATAATATAACGAAAGTTTTTCCGGGAGTAAAAGCTCTAGATGATGTAAGCTTGAAAGTTAGCAAAGGTAGCGTTCATGCACTAATGGGTGAAAATGGTGCTGGTAAATCAACACTTATGAAATGTCTCTTTGGAATATATCATGAAGATGGTGGAGAAATAATATTAGATGGGAAGAAAATGGAAATTAATACTTCAAAGCAAGCATTGGAGATAGGTGTATCAATGATACATCAAGAATTACATCCAATTCGTTTTCGCCCAGTTATGGAAAATATTTGGCTTGGCAGATTCCCAATGAAAGGAATTGCAGTAGATAAAAAAACTATGATCCGTAAAACAAAAGAATTATTTAAAGAAATTGAATTAGATGTTAATCCTGAAGCATTAGCTGGAACACTTTCACCATCTACACTTCAATTAGTTGAGATAGCAAAAGCAGTTAGCTATAATTCTAAAATTATTATTATGGATGAACCAACTTCATCATTAACAGAAAATGAAACTAAGCATTTATTTAAAATAATAAAGCAACTTCAAAATAAAGGATGTGCAATAATATACATATCCCACAAAATGGAGGAAATTCTTAAGATATCTGATGAAGTAACAATTATGAGAGATGGTCAGTATGTAGGAACTTGGGATGCCAAAGACCTTACAACAGACTTAATTATAAATCGTATGGTTGGTCGTGATATGACTAATAGGTTCCCACCAAGAGAATATACACCAAGTAAAGATGCTGTATTAAAGGTAGAAAATTTCTGTTCACCAACTAAAAAGTCATTCCAAAATGTAAACTTTGACTTATATAAGGGTGAAATATTAGGAATAGGTGGTCTGGTTGGTGCACAACGTACAGAATTAGTAGAAGCACTATTTGGACTTCGCGAAGTAGAGTCTGGAACTATAGAAAAAGATGGAAAGGTTATTAAAATAAAAACTCCAAAAGATGCAAAAGAAAATGGATTTGCACTTTTAACTGAAGAAAGACGTGCTAGTGGAATATTTGGTATTCTTTCAGTGTTAGATAATACTGTAATTGCAAGCCAAAAAGATTATGCTAAATTAGGTGTATTACAAGATGCAAGCAGATATAAAGCTGCTAAAAAGTCTAATGAAGAATTAAGGACTAAAACACCAAACATGGAACAATTGATTCAGAACCTTTCAGGAGGAAATCAACAAAAAGTTTTAATTGCACGTTGGCTTCTTACAAATCCAGATATTCTCATACTAGATGAGCCTACAAGGGGAATCGATGTAGGAGCTAAGTACGAAATTTATTCTATCATGCATGAATTGGTTAAAAAAGGTAAGTCGATTATTATGATTTCTTCTGAAATGCCAGAACTACTTGGAATGTCAGATAGAGTTATGGTTATGTGTGAAGGTAAAGTTACTGGAATTTTAGATCAAAGTGAAGCGGATTCAGTAAAAGTTATGAATCTTGCTACAAAATTTATGAAATAAGAGATATCTCCTTTATAAATGTATTTTATTAACAAATGATTTTTTTGTAGGAGAAAGAAAGTGAGGAATATAATAATATGAGTGGAGAAAAGATAATTTCACAAAAAGATTTTGGAAAAATATTTTTAGGCATTGGTGTTCTTTTAGTGGCTTTAGGAATTGTTTTTAATTTTATTTTAGACCCAGAAGTTGTTTATGATTTACCAATATATGTAGACGGAGTTGGGGTAGCCCTATTTATTTATGGAGCAATACAATTTTCCGATAAGAAAAATGAAGGTATGGATGTTGTTTTTTCAGCAAAAACTGCAAAGCATTTTTTAACAGATAATGCGATTATTTTAGCATTATTAGTATTAGTAGTTGTAATTATGATAATTCAACCACGTTTTATGCAGTATGCAGTATTTTTAGATATTTTAACACAATCATCAACTAAAATGATTGTTGCGCTTGGGGTTTGTTTTACATTACTTATTGCAGGTACTGATTTATCAGCAGGACGTATGGTTGGACTTGCAGCTGTAGTTTCAACTTCAATGTTACAAAATCCTGATTATGCAAATAGATTCTTCCCTAATATGCCACAAGTGGCAGTTATTATTCCTATAGTTTTAGCAATTGTTGCATGTGCAATATTTGGTGTACTTAATGGATTCTTAGTGGCTAAATATGATATGCATCCATTTATTGCAACGCTAGCATCACAAGTTATAGTTTATGGTGTAACTTCTTTATACTTTGATTTGCCTCCAAATAAATCACAACCTATTGGTGGTATTCGTCCAGACTTTATAGCTCTTGGACAAACAAAGTTATTTCAAATAGGTGATTTTCCGGGAATATCAATTCTAGTTCCAATTGCTGTAGTATTTATTATTTTAGTTTGGTTTATTTTAAACAAAACTGTATTTGGTAAGAATGTATACGCTATTGGTGGTAACCGTGAAGCTGCTGTAGTTTCTGGAGTTAATGTATTTGCAACTATCATGGGAATATTCATATTTGCATCACTTTTATATGGTGTTGGAGGAGTACTCGAAGCATCTAGAACAGCTGGTGCAACAAACAATTATGGTAATGGTTATGAACTTGATGCAATCGCAGCTTGTGTTGTTGGTGGTGTTTCACTAAACGGTGGTGTTGGTAAAGTTGGTGGAATCGTAAGTGGTGTTTTAATCTTTACTGTAATTCAATATGGATTACAATTTATAGCTGTTAGCCCTATGTGGCAACAAGTTATTAAAGGTGCCATTATTGCAGTTGCAGTTGCAATTGATATGGCAAAATATAGAAGAAAATAAAAAAATAAATAAAATAAATATATCTAAAGAAATACAGGTGAATCCCTACTTAAATATTAAGTGGTGGATTTACCTGTATTTTTGTTGTATTTATACTCATGCTAGTAATTATTTAACACTTAATGTATAATTAATAATGCTAGTATAGCATGTGATGTTATAATGCAAATAACATAAAGCTTTAAAAATTATAGAATGATTAAATGCAGAATAGAGCCTTGAGGAATTTATTATAGATTTAAAAGTCATCTATAGGAGGGAATTAAATGGATTTATATAGAATTATGGTTGTGGATGATGAAGAAGAAATAAGGATGGGGATTATTAAGAAAATTGATTGGGAAACTAATGGATTTGTTATAGTTGGTGATGCAGAAAATGGTCAAGATGCACTTGAAAAAGCTGAAAAGCTTCAACCAGATGTTATAATGACTGACATTAAAATGCCGTTTATGGATGGATTAGAATTAGGCAAAAGGCTTGCAGAATCAATGCCATCTACAAAGATTATTGTATTTTCAGGTTGTGATGATTTTGAGTATGCTCATGAAGCAATTAAAATAAATGTAATCGAGTATGTTTTGAAACCGATTAACTCTGTTGAACTTATAGAAGTGCTAAAAAGATTGAAAAAACAACTAGATCGTGAATATGATGAAAAGCGAAATTTACAAACACTTTATAAGCATTATGTCGAAAGTTTACCTGTAATTAGAGAGCAATTTTTAGTAGGTGCTATTGAGGGGAGAATAAGTGAAAATCAGTGGAATGAACAAGCTGAAAAATTAGATATAGAGTTTAAAGAAAATTATTTATGCGTAGCCTTGATTCATGCAGATGGGACAGTAACATCTGATGAAGAAAATATTATTTCAATTCAAAAGGAATCAGCATTAGTATCTATTTCAATAAAAAAGATAGTAGATGAAAATATGGAGAAGTATTGTAAATTTATTAGTTTTCCATATTCTGATATGGTTGTGGTCATAGGAAACTTTGAGAAAAAACAAGATATATTATCATTTATTAAAGGAATAAATGAAGTGTGTAAAATTTATGAGCGTATTATGGGATTAACAATATCAGCAGGAGTTGGATATGTTTATGATAATCCTATGGAAATAAGATTCTCATATAGGAGTGCACAAAATGCTTTGGATTATAGTTTTATACTTGGAACGGGAAAAGCTATTTATATTGATGATGTTGAACCTGACAATTCAATTCAGCTTCAATTTGATGAGCAAGAAGAACGTTCAATGTTAAATGCAATTAAAATTTCTTCAGAAGAGGAAATTACAGAAACAATAGATAAATTATTTAGAAAAATTGAAGATTTACTTTTACCATTTAATAAATATAGAATTTATCTTATGGAAATTATGACATCTCTTTTAAAACTAGTACAAGCATATAATTTAGATATAGATGAAATATTCGGTAAAGACTTCAATTGTTATAGTTATTTAGAGACATTTGATTCCATGCATGATGTAAAAGCGTGGTTTATAAAGAAATCTATCAAAGTAAGCAGTTTCATAAAAAAAGAACGTATAAATTCATCTATGTTACTTGTTGAAAAGGCAAAGCAGTATGTAAAAGATAATTACAGTGATTATGATGTTTCTGTAGAAAAGCTTTGTGCACAGCTACATGTTAGTCCTACATATTTTTCAACAATTTTTAAACGTGAAACAGAAATGAATTTTGTGAATTTTCTTACTACAGTACGTTTAGAGCAAGCAGTAAAGCTTTTAAACACTACAGATGATAAAACATATATGATAGCTGATAAAGTTGGATATCCAGAAGCTAACTATTTTAGCTATGTCTTTAAACGAAAATTTGGAGTATCACCATCAAAGTATAGAAAGAATTGAGCTGATATACTATGCGTAATTTAATTAAATCAAAAATAAAAAAGATAATAAAAGAATATAAAAATGCAAGTATACAGTACATAATTTCAATTTCATTTACAGTGATTGCAGTTATGGGAATGCTTATGGTAGGAAGTGCATTATATTTACGTTTTATAAACTCTACTCAATCTATGGTATCTGAAAATAATAAATCTATGTTAGATCAAGTGAATTTAAACTTAGATAGTTACCTTCGGAGCATGATGAAAGTATCTGATGCAACCTATTATAATGTTATTAAAAAGAAAGATTTATCAACAGATAGTATAAATAAAGAAATGGATTTATTATATGAAACAAATAAGGATTCACTTATTAGCATATGTGTTTTTTCACAAAATGGTCAAGTTGTATCAGCATCTCCAGTTGGAGAATTAAAAAGTTCAGTTGATCCAAGGGAAAGTGAATGGTTTTCTACAGCTGTAAATAAGAAGGAAAATCTACACTTTTCAACACCACATGTTCAAAATTTATTTGTAGATCCAGACAATAAATATCGATGGGTAGTATCACTAAGTCGTGCAGTAGAATTAACCAACAATAAAAAGACTACATCTGGAGTCTTACTAGTAGATATTAATTTTAGTGGAATTGAGCAGATTTGTAAGAGTGTAAATGTAGGAAAATCAGGATATGTGTATTTGGTTGATAGAGAAGGAGAAATAATATATCACCCTAGACAGCAACTTATTTATTCTGATTTAATAGAAGAAAATAATAAGGTACAAGCGGATTATGAAGATGGAAACCATATAGAAACTTTTCAAGGGGAAAAAAGATTAGTCACAATTAAAACTGTTGGTTATACAGGATGGAAAATTGTCGGTATTATGCCGATGGAAGATATTACATCTGATTACCGTAAAATGGGATTTTTTGCAGTGTTTATTATGTTTTTTGCTATATTTATTCTTGTATTCATAAATATGTTTGTTTCATCACGTATAGCTAATCCAATAAGAGCATTAGAGAAATGTGTAAAGAAACTTGAAAACGGTGTGAATGATGTGGATATTTCAATAAGTGGATCATATGAAATTCAGCATTTAGGAAAAGCAATTCGTTCAATGGTTAATCAAATGCATACACTTATGGACAACATAATGATTGAACAGGAATCAAAAAGAAAAAGTGAACTTGATGCACTTCAAGCACAAATTAATCCGCACTTTTTATATAACACTTTAGATTCTATTATATGGATGATAGAAAATGAAAACTATGATGGGGCTATTATTATGGTAACAGCACTCGCAAGACTTTTTAGAATTAGTTTAAGTAAAGGCAAAAATATAATAACAGTAAGGGATGAACTTGAACATGCACGTAATTATTTAACAATTCAAAATATACGTTATAAAAATAAGTTTACATATAGTATTGAAGTAGATGAGAAAATGCTTGATTTTGCAAGTATTAAGCTTATTATTCAACCCTTAATTGAAAATGCCATTTATCATGGGGTAGAATTTATGGGGGGAGATGGTGAGATCTTAGTAAAGACATACTCTAAAGAAACTGATTTGTATATTGATGTTATAGATAATGGACTTGGCATGCTACAGGAGGTTGCTGATACTCTGTTAACAAATGAAAGCAAACGTGAAAGAAAAAGTTCAGGTATTGGGTTAAAAAATGTTCATGAGAGAATACAGTTATATTTTGGGAAAAAATATGGCCTTGAAATTTATAGTGAGCCAGATGAAGGAACAACAATTCGAATTCATATGCCAGGTGTAAATTATTATGAAATTAATAAAAAGGAGGAAGAAAAATAGTGAAGAAGAAAAGAAAACAAATATCTATAATTTTATTTGTATTATTAGTCTTATCTTTCTTACTTCTTCTAAATGATACGCTACTAAGTGAAGAAAATAAAAAAATATATAATATTTCAATTATTGTTAGGGGGAGAAATAGTGAAAGCTTAATGATAATGAAACAAGGAATAGATCAAGCAGCTTCAGAAATGAATGCAAATATAAGTTTTGTTACATTATCAGAAGAAAACAGTGCGTCTGAACAAATGGAGCTTATGAATCGAGAAATTAAGAATAAATCAGATGCTATTATTATAGCACCAGTAGATTATGAAAAAATGAGTGAACCTATAGAAAATGCAATGAATAAAGTACCAGTTATACTGATTGAATCAAAAGTTAAATCAGAAAAAGTACTATCAAGTATTTCATGTGACAATTATAATCTTGGAGTAAGCTTGGGTAAAGAAATGATAGAAATGGGAAATAAAAGAGCAAATATTGCTATTGTTAAAAATAATTTAGAGTGTAGTAGTATAAAAGATAGGTATGATGGATTTATGAGTGCTATTAAAGATACAGAGAATACAATTACATCATGGGAAGTTTCAGGTGGAAAACAATCGGATTATTATAATCAAGCAAAGAAATTATTAGAAGATAATGATGTGGATGTGGTAGTTACTTTTGATCCTAGTATATTAGAGACGATTGCGGAAGTAAAAAAAGATTTGAGTAGTATTAATAAAGAGAAAACATTTGTTGAAATTTATGGAGTGGGAAGTACAAGCAAAATAATTTCTTTTTTAGAAGATAAAATAATTAGTGCAACTGCTATTCAAAACGAATTTAATATTGGATATTTGGGAGTAGAAACAGCAGTAAATAAGATTAATGGTAAAAAAAATAATAATAATAATAATACTATTTCTTCAACTGTTATTAATATAAGAAATATGTACTCTGAGGAGAATCAAAGATTATTGTTTCCATTTGTTAGATAAGGGATATTCAAAGAACTATTAGTTTCATTTTTAAATGGGTATTTGTTCACATTATAATATAATAATATTGCGGGGAGGGATCTATAGTGCGATTAATTAAGAAATTATCAGGAATATTAACAGTATTTTCAATTTTCACCTCATTGTCAGCATGTACTGCAAATCCAATAAATAATAGTTATAGTGTGAAAGAGATAAAAATAGGTGTAACATTATACAAACAAGATGATGCATTTATATCAACAATTACTAAAAATATTGAAGATATAGCAAAAGAAAAGGAAAGTAACAGTAAATATAAAATAACTATTGATGTTGTAGACGCAAAAGGAAGCTCAAGCAATCAAAGTAATCAAGTAGATAAATTTGTTTCACAAAATTATGATATTATATGTGTAAATTTGGTTGATCGTACTGCGGCATCAATGATTATTGATAAAGCGAAATTAGCTAATATTCCGATTGTTTTTTTTAATCGTGAACCTGTAGAAGAAGATATGCAACGTTGGAATAAGTTATATTATGTTGGAGCGCAAGCAGAACAATCAGGAGAAATGCAAGCTAATATAATTGTAAATGCTTATAAAAAAGATATCTCTAGTATAGATAAAAACGGAGATGGAAAGATTCAGTATGTAATGATTGAAGGTGAGCCGGGTCATCAAGATTCATCAATTAGGACAGAATATTGTATTAAAACTATAACTCAAAATGGAATTGAATTGGAAAAGTTAGCAGATGACACTGCAAATTGGCAATCTGCGCAAGCAAGCACAAAAATGACACAATGGATAAAAGAATTTGGTGATAAAATAGAAGTTGTATTTAGTAATAATGATGATATGGCACTTGGAGCAATAAATGCAATAAATAATGCCAATATAATTGGCAATAAACCTTTAGTTGTTGGAATTGATGGAATACCTAAAGCTTTGGAAGCTGTGAAGAATGGGTCTATGATTGGAACTATTATAAATGATTCTAAGGCACAGGCAAAAGCAATTTTTGATATTTCTTATACATTAGCTACACATGGAAATATGAATTCAATAGAAGGACTGGAAAAAGGTAAATACATCAGAACATCTCACACTGAAGTTACAAGTGATAACGTAGATTTATATTTAGAAAATAAGTAATATTACAATTCTTAAACGTTGTAAATTATATAGTAGCTAGTGAGACATTAAAGAGGCCATGAATAGATTGATTTTTAGAAAAAGCAATCTATTCATGGCTTTTTATATTCAACAGATATGAACAGTTTAATTTTTATAAATCAGCAAGATCTTGTTCCTCTTCATATCTAAGGCATATGAAAATAAATAACAAGTCCAAAGTTGCCATGAATATTTTTCATCAGGCAAAGAGGCAAATTGCCCTCATAGGGAGCCTATTAGGTCAATTTACCGACGTAGCATGATGGAAAATAGGCACATTAGAAAAGAGTAGCTGTGCTACAATACGGAACTTTTCTGGCAAATGGACTTGTTATTTTTTTGATTATGCCTAACAGTTCCTTCAGAACTAAAACTATCATTTGGATCTTTTTCAATAAAGTATCCATCATTAGGTTCTTTTGAAGGTTTAGCATGATTTGTACAATAAATCGAGTGAAGAACATTTGTAGAATGAATTTAGGTAGTACTTATTTTAGTATAAATTTTTTTATTAAAACGCATAATAAAATCATACTTAATTGTAAATAGTAATTTGATATTGTTGTATTATAATTTAGGTGATTATATGGAGGATTAAAATGAAGATATTAAAAAGAATACTAACAATTTTTATGGTTACAGCTATGATTATTGTTACATTAACAGATTGTAGCAAAAAAGCTGTAAGTACTAGTTCAGACCAAGAAAAACCTGTCAAAGTAGCGGTATTTTTAATAGATTTTACTGATAAGTATATTTCTTTAGTACGTGAAAATTTGGAAAATATTCAAAAAGAAAATGAAGGAAAAGTTGAATTTACCTTCTATGACGGGAAGTCGGATAAAGCTATACAAAATGAACAGATTGATAAAGTCCTAGAAGAAGGCACTGATCTTATATTATTAAATTTAGTTTCTTATAGAGATAGAGAAGCTGTACAAACAGTTATTAATAAAATTAAAGCAACTAATATCCCGGTGATTCTATTTAACAGGGAACCACTTGATAAGCAGGCGGTTCAATCATATTCTAAAGGTTATTTCGTAGGAACAGATGCGAAAGAAGCTGGTGTGTTACAAGGGGAAATTCTTATTAATGCATGGAATACTAATAAAGAATCTATCGATAAAAATAGAGATAATATAATGCAATATGTTATGTTAGAAGGTGAGCGTAATAATATAGAAGCAATTGAAAGAACAAAATATTCTGTTTCAACAATTCAACAAGCTGGAATAAAAACGGAGGAACTTGAGTTGAAATTTGCTGACTGGAATACAGAATTGGCGCAAAATGCAACGGAACCATTATTTTTAAAATATGGTGACAAAATTGAAGTGATAATTGCAAATAATGATGCTATGGCAATAGGTGCTATTCAAGCGTTACAAAAATATGGTTATAACAAGGGAGATAAAACAAAAACAATTGAAATTGTTGGAATTGATGCTATACCAGAAGCTCAAGATTTAATTAGAAAGGGATTTATGGGAGGTACTGTTATTCAAGATGCTCCTGCTATGGCTAAAGCTCTTTATACTGTTGGAATGAACTTGGTTTATAATAGAAATCCTCTTGATGGTACAGAATACAAATTTGATGATACAGGAGTTGCAATTCGTATTCCCTACAAAGAATATATAAGTGAATAACTATAATAAAAATACTACCTAAGATTAAAGATATTAAAATTTCTGTATTATGATTCAGAAAATGATATGGAGGATTCAAATGAAAATGTTTAAAAAAATATTAGCAGTTATGATAGTTTCAGTTATCATGACTGCACTAATAGCAAGTTGTGATCAAAGTGTTACTAGCACTAGTTCACGAGTTATTGAAGGAAAACCTGTTAAAGTAGCTGTATTATTATACAGATTTGATGATGATTATATTTCTTTAGTTCGACAAAGTTTAGAAGAAATTCAAAAAGAAAATGAAGGAAAGGTTGAATTTACTTTCTATGATGGCAAGAATGATCAGTCCATACAAAATGAGAGTATTGATACATTACTTGAAAAAGACCATGTGGATCTTTTATTAGTAAATTTAGTGGAAACAAACAGTACACGATTAGTTATTAATAAAATTAAAGAAAAGAATATTCCAGTAATTCTGTTTAATAGGGAGCCTGTTGCTATAGAGTCTATCAAATCTTACAGTAAATCTTACTATATAGGTACAGAGGCTGAAGAAGCTGGGGTATTACAAGGAAAAGTTATTACTAAGGCATGGAATAGTAATAAAGCAGCTGTAGATAAAAATAATGATAATGTACTGCAATATATTATGTTAATGGGTGAAAGTGATAATCTAGAAGCAATCACAAGAACAAAATATTCTGTTTTAACAATTAATAATGCAGGAATAGAAACACAGCAACTTGCATTAAAAGTTTGCAACTGGAGTGAAGAAGAAGCTAAAGATATTACTAAAGCACTGTTTTTACAATTTGGTAATAAAATTGAAGCAATAATTGCAAATAATGATTCTATGGCAATAGGTGCTATTAAATCACTACAAGAATATGGTTATAACAAAGGGGATAAAACCCCAACAATAACAGTTGTCGGAGTCGATGCAATACCACAAGCTCAAGAATTAATTAAAGAAGGTATTATGACAGGTTCTGTTCTTCAAGATCCTTCTGATCTGGCTAAAGCTCTTTATACTGTTGGAATGAATTTAGTGTATAATAGAAATCCTCTTTATGATACAGAATATAAATTTGATGGCACGGGGGTTTCAATTCGTCTTCAATACAAAGAATATATAAGTAAATAACCAGTATTAGGATAAAATATAAAAAAATTAACTTTACAACACTTTAAACTTAACTTAATATTAAATTAATAAAATAAAAAAGTATATATGCAAAATACTAACTAAATTTACGAGGATGTGGGGCTAAATGAGTAAATTAGAACAAATAATAGAGTATAATGGAAATTTTGTAAATAACAAAGAATATGAAGAGTACATAACAACTAAAATACCTAAGAAAAAAATGGTAATATTAACATGCATGGATGCTAGATTAACAGAATTATTACCAAGAGCTATGAATATAAAAAATGGTGACGCAAAAATAATAAAAGATGCAGGAGCAACTGTTATTCATCCTTTTGGTGGGGTAATGAGAAGTATATTAGTTGCAGTATACGAATTTGGAGCGGAAGATGTTTTTGTAGTAGGACACCAAGGTTGTGGAATGAGTAATTTAGATACAACAAGTCTTATTAATAAAATGATAGATAGAGGAATAAAAGAAGAAACCTTACTGACATTAAAAAATGCAGGAATTAAGGTTGAAAAGTGGCTTCGTGGATTTGAATCTGTTGAGGAATCTATAAAAGAAAGTGTAAGGATGATAAAAGATCATCCGCTGTTTCCCAAAGACATAAAAGTGCATGGCCTTATTATGAGTTCAGAAACAGGGGAAATAGAAATCATAATAAATGGAGATACTCAAGAAATATAGATACCCACAGTGAAAATCGTACTTATGCCTACATCCGCCGAAATCGGATACATATTTATTCCGTAGGACTGTGAAAATTTCGCTGGAAGCATTCTAAATGGGAGGTTGCACCCATTATAGTTTGCTCCAAATGTAAAATTTGGACAAACTATAATGGAACAACCTCCCATTAAGAAGCTTCAGCAGCTTATTTTCAATGCCTACTTCACAAATATGTATCCAATTTCTCTGTTTGGATATGCTACTAAGTATAGTAAATGTTGAATATAATACCAAGCATAAGTAAAACTTTAGTAGTGGACATCTATAAATTTAAGTATCAATGTCAATATTCAATACTCAATGATTAATAATTGACATTGACAATTAAATTACATGTCACAATCTGAAGTTTCTAATATATGCTTCCAATATCTTTTGGGCATCATTCTGCACTGCAATTTGAGATTTTTTCTTTCTTCAATAGTTGTAGATTTGAAGTAAGCTTTCCAAAGATTTGCATATTCATCGTCATGAAGTTTAAGTTTTTCGTAAGTATCTTTATCCATAGCAATTATTTCATAACAAATTCCATTATATATTAAAGCTTTTTCTCTAGGGATATCATGAATAATAAAATATTCTTTAGAAAATCTTTTTTTAAAATGGTCGCCAAGAAGCTCTAAAATATCATTGTCAGGTTCAATAGAGGAATATAAAAATTTTTCATCAATATAATTAAATCTAACAAAACCTTCAAATCTATGACATTCCATTGAAACGCGTCTATTTATATCATCCACAAGTCTTATTGCATATACATTCAAAAAACTATGAACATCATGTCCGAGTTTAAAAGCTACCTTTAAATATTTAAAGATAACCATAGCTTTATCTTTCTCATTACTTAAATAAACCATATATATCTTTTTTAATGCAACAAAATCTATCTTATTTATAATTGAATGTCTAACTTTTTTAAATTTATCTTTGTCAGTAATAATTTCAAGAATTTCTCCGAGAAAAAGAGGTGCATTAGATTCACTTTTTCCGTAAATAGAAGCTAATGGTTCCTTAGAGTAAAACCCATCATATATAGCAGTTATTAACCCTTCAAAAGTATCATCATATATTAATATTTTCATAATCAAAACTCTCCATGTACAGAAGTAAGTCTATCATTTACCCTAAGAATATTTGTTTCAGGCAATATAATATTTGAAGGTCTATCTTTTTTTATAGAATAGATAATACTTGGAGAGAAAATAGTTTCTTTTGGTATTATAATACCAGACGCTGTAGTTTTTTCTTCTATTGATGGTTTATCAAAAAATGATAATTGATTAGGATTTATACTATTATGTTTAGGGAGATTTTGTTCTAAAAGCTTATTCTTTATTTTAACATCATCAAATAAAACATCACCACAATATTTGCCACTACAAGTAATAAAATATTTAGCTCTTTTAAGAACTACCCTTAATTTTTTTAAATCCTCAAAAGTTAAATTATGAACTCTTCTAACTTTCAAAATTTTCTTAGCAGAAGTAACACCAATGCCAGGTATTCTCAATAAATTTTCATAAGAGGCTTTATTAATTTCAATAGGAAATTCATTTAAATTTGATAATGCCCAATATGTTTTTGGATCAAAATTCAAATCAAAATTATCATCTTCATTCTTCAGTAGTTCATCAGCTTTAAAACCATAATATCTAAGAAGCCAATCAGCTTGATAAAGTCTATGTTCTCGAAGCATAGGCGGATGAGTTATATCAGGAAGTAGTTTATTATCTTTAATAACAGGAACGTAAGCAGAGTAGTAAACTCTCTTCAAACTAAACTTGTTATAAAGATTTTCTGAAAGTTTAATGATTTTTCCATCACTTTCAGGAGTGGCACCAACAATTAGCTGAGTACTTTGACCACCTGGAACAAAGAGGGGAGTACTTTTTATGCTCTTCTTCATTTCATTATGGTTAATTATTGAATTTTTAATAATACTCATGGGTTTTAAAATATTATCCTTAGTCTTTTGTGGTGCCAAAAGTTTAAGACTATCGCTAGATGGAAGTTCAATATTAACACTCATTCTATCAACATAGGTGCCAGCTTCTTGAATTAAATTTTCATCAGCACCAGGTATTGCTTTAAGATGAATATATCCATTAAAATTTTTCTCTAAACGCAGTTTTTTTACTGTCTTAAGTAAAAGCTCCATAGTATTATTAGGATTTTTTACAATAGCAGAACTTAAAAAAAGTCCTTCAATATAATTACGTCTATAAAAATTAATTGTAAGATCGCAGACCTCATCAGGAGTGAAGCTAACTCTTAAAAAATCTCTAGAAACACCATTTATACAATATTTACAATCAAAAACACAATCATTTGAAAATAATATTTTAAGGAGAGAAATGCAACGCCCATCAGGAGTAAAGCTATGGCATATACCAGATTCAGAAGCATTACCTATTCCATCATTAGAGTTCTTTCTCTTTGAACCAGAAGAAGAACAAGAGACATCATATTTTGCAGCATTAGATAAAATTTTTAATTTATCCATTAAATCCATTACTTACACTTCCTTTTAAATAAAAATAGATGCAGAACATACATTCGATAATATAATTATATACGAATATATGTTCTGATACAACCTTTCTTTTTAACTAGGCATATGAAAGAAAATAAAAAGAATTAAATGGCTAAAATTTAATCTATCAAGAATTATAATATAGTTTCTAGTGTTGTACATTATTAAGTGGAAGATATATAATGTTTATAATTGAATTAGTAAAGGATGATATATATGGCAATTGGTAGAAGTAAAGTAGTAGTAGTTGGTACAGGAGCAGTTGGAGCAGCAGTAGCATTTGATATAGTAATGAATCATGTTTGTGATGATTTAATATTAATTGATATTAATAAGGAAAAATCATGGGCAGAAGCAACAGATCTTCAGCATTCCCTTGGATATAGTGGAAGTAAAATGAAAGTGAAAAATGGTGAATATGAAGAGTGTAAAGATGCTGACCTAATTGTAATAGCTGCAGCACTTCTTTATATTACAGGACAAACAAGATTGGATATGATTGAAAAAGCAGCTGGTATAATGGAAGGTATAGTTCCGCCTATTATGAAAAGCGGTTTTAATGGAATTATTGTTGTAATAACAAATCCAGTTGATGTTATATCATATTATGTACATAAACTTTCAGGGCTTCCAGCTAACAAGATTATAGGAACAGGTACAGCATTAGATTCTGCAAGATTAAAATATCATTTGGCAGATACTATGAATGTTGATCCTCAAAGTGTGCATGCATTATGCATGGGTGAGCATGGAGATTCTCAAATAATTCCTTGGAGCCAGGTTACAGTAGGCGGTAAGAAATTTTTAGATATTCTTAATGACAATAAAGTGCGATTAGAAAGTTTTGATATTAATTCTGTTTCAGAAGATATAAAAATGATAGCTTATCGTATCGTAAATGCAAAAGGCGCAACAACCTTTGGAATTGCTGCAACCACAGTTCAAATTATTAAAGCAGTATTACGCGATGAAAACAAAGTAATTCCTGTATCTGTAATGCTTAATGGCGAATATGGTGAAAAAGACATATATGCAGGAGTACCAGCAGTTTTAAATGGTCAAGGCGTAAAAGAACTGGTTGAATATCATTTAAGTGATGATGAAATGATAGAATTAAAGAAATCAATTGATGTCATAAGAGATTGTAATGGAAAACTTAAATTATAGTTTTCTATAGTGGCTAGGTTTAATGATAGCATTCATAATACAACATTTTTAAAGGAACTCTTTTTGAGTTCCTTTTGTTCGTCTTCTAAAGAATATTATGATTAAATTGGTTACTAAAGTTTTTTTATTTTCCTTATGATTTCCTTATAATTATTCTTTATTATTAAATTGTCAGGGGGATGAAAAAATGAATGAAATTATTTTAGAAACAAAAAGTTTATGTAAAACATTTAAAAAGCAGGAAGCGGTAAAGGATATTTCAATTAAAGTTCCAAGAAACTCAATTTATGGTCTTCTTGGAGCTAATGGAGCTGGAAAGTCAACTTTCTTAAAAATGATAACAGGAATGCTCAGACAAACTTCAGGTGAAATTTTATTTGATGGGCACAAATGGAATAGGAAAGATTTAAGTGAAATAGGTTCTTTAATTGAATCAGCGCCTTTATATGAAAATTTGACAGCAAACGAAAATTTGAAAGTTCGTACAACAGTGCTTGGATTACCAAATTCAAGAATTGAGGAAGTTCTTAATATAGTAGATCTTAAAGGTACAGGAAAAAAGAGAGCTGGAGAATTCTCAATGGGAATGAAGCAGAGATTAGGAATTGCTATTGCCTTACTTAATAATCCAAAACTTTTAATTTTAGATGAGCCAACAAATGGTCTTGATCCATTTGGAATACAAGAATTAAGAGAATTAATACGCTCTTTTCCTAAGGAAGGCATTACTGTAATATTATCAAGTCATATGTTAAGTGAGGTCGAGCAGATTGCAGATCATATTGGAATTATGTCTAATGGAATATTGGGCTATCAAGGGGAACTTAAAAAGGGACAAGACTTAGAAAAACTATTTATGGAAATCGCAGAAAAATATAGAAGGGAAGAATAGAAATGTTACAATGTTTTTTAAGTGAAAATGCAAAAATTAAACATACTTTTATGAAAAAATTAATGTGGCTAGCTCCAATTCTAATGAGTTTGATATCATTTTTCCTTACAGTAGATTACTTTCAAGTTGATACTTACAATTGGTGGTATACTTTGATTTTTCCAGGTATTCTTGCTTTAACCTGTGTACTTTTAAGTAGAGTGGATAATTCTATGAAGAATAGAGCAGTGATAGCACTTCCAGTAAATTTAAAAAAGATATGGATTGCAAAAGTACTTGTAGGGGTAAAGAATATATCTTTTTCCTGCATGATTATTTTTGTACTTGCACAAATAGGCATTTTTATACTACCAATAGAAAGCATTGGAAAAGTCACAATATTAAGCGGTTTGACTGGTATTATAATAATTGTAATTACATTTATGTGGCAAGTTCCACTGTTTATGTTTTTAGGGAGTAAAACGGGAATATTTCCAACAATAATTTTAAGTGTAGTGGTTAATTTTTTAATGGGTATTGTAGCTGCCATAGGGAAGTATTGGTGGATTAGTCCCTTTTCATATCCGTCAAGACTTATGTGTCCAATATTAAAAATACTTCCTAATGGAATGCCAGCTGAGCCAGGTAATCCAACTTTCACACCAGAATTGCTTGATTATTCTGTAATACCATTAGGAGTTATAATATCTATTATATTGTTTTTAGTAGTTACATATTTAACTGCTAAATGGTATGAAAGACAGGAGGCTGTATAATATGGTAGCTATTTTCCGATTGATTAAGGCAGATTTTGTGAAAATGAAGAGAACACCATTTTACTTAATTCATGTGTGTATACCAATTATAGGAGTAATTATTTTTCTGGCTTATTTTTCTGGTTCAAAGTCAAATGATGTAGTTAAGTTAAATTTATATTTACAAGCGTTATTAATGGCATTTCCTTTATTGATTGGAATTGTATGTTCAGCAGCAGTACAAGAGGAAGCCATGGCTGGGAAATTTAAAGAAATGATTGGTACAAAATATGGAAGAGGTAAGTGTCTATTAAGCAAGACATTAATGCTGATTTTAACAGGTTTTCTTTCTCTTACCTTAGTAGTAGGTGCATTCTATATTGGTTTTCAATATTTATTAAAACAAAATACATTACAGTTTAGTTTTTATATTTATGTAACATTAATTATATTTTGGTATCAAATTTTTATTTATTTATTTCATTTATGGTTGAGCTTAAATTTTGGAAGTGGAGCATCCATAGGGATGGGGATATTTGAAAGCTTGGTTTCAGCATTGTTTATAACAGGACTTGGTGATGGAATATGGCAGTGGATACCTTGTGGGTGGGGTATTAAAACTTGCAATAATCTTTTTATTAGAGAAGCAAATTCAATAGATGCATTTAACAAAGTGGCAGATATAAATGTTGGAATTAGCAATAGTATGAGTGGTATTAGAAATAGTGTGATATTCACAATTTTATTTGGAGTCTTTTTATTAATATGGTTTAACTTCTATGAGAGTAACGGAGAAAAACAATAGATTATTAAATTAATTTAATCAGTACTTCACTTATTAATAAATTGAAAAAGTGATTAATTATTAGGCACATGGACTTGTTATTTTTTTGATTGTGCCTTAATCTGGGTTATAATAAAATGAAGGGGGAAGTTAAATGGCACATATTTTAGCAATTGATGATGAAGAAGGAATATTAAGTATTATAAAAAGTGCATTAGAAAAAGAAGGACATAATGTAGTTACAGTTACTGATGCTATATCTTTTCCTAAAGAGGATTATGTAAAATATGATTTAATTCTCCTTGATGTTATGATGCCTGAAATAGATGGTTTTTCACTTTGTAAAGAAATCAGAGCATTAGTTGATTGTCCAATTATATTTCTTACAGCAAAGACAATGGAGCAGGATATTGTAATGGGATTAAGTTTAGGTGGGGATGACTATATAGTAAAGCCTTTTGGAATTAGTGAATTAAGAGCTAGGGTAGCAGCGCATTTAAGGCGCGAGCATAGAGAAAAACAAAATGCTTTTTCTATTTCTGATCTTAAATTTAATATGACAGCAAAGGAAGTATATTATAATAATGAATTAATTTATTTTACCAAAAGCGAATATAGTATTTGTGAATATTTAGCCACTAATCATGGACAAGTATTTTCTAAAGAGAGAATTTATGAAAACATATATGGCTTTGATGGAAATAGTGATATAGCAACTATAGTAGAACATATTAAGAATATTCGTAGTAAGCTGAAAACTATAGGATTAAATCCAATAGAAACAGTTTGGGGGATTGGATATAAGTGGAAGGCGTAAAAAGACAAAAAAGCATTTCTAAGATTTTTGCAATGTATATAATAATATTTTGTATAGTAGCAGCTATTATAGTAGTATTTGATTCGATTTTATTTTTAGTTGCAGCAGATAGTGGATTAATTTTGCCAGCTAATTATTATGAGCAACAAATTGAAAAACATAGAGATGATATAGCGAGTGTAGAAGATATTAGTGCAATAATACCTAAGGAATGTGAATATGCAGTTTATAATTTAGAAGGCAAGAAGCTTCAAGGAACTTTTTCAGAAGATAAATCATTAAATGTTTGGAAGTTTGTGCAAAATGGAGAAAAAATTAATGGACGCAGGTATTATAAAATTATACAGAGAAAAGGTGAAGTATGTGTTGTAGAATATACTTTAGTAAGCAATTTTGCTAATCCTATTTTAAGGAAATATGTTCCTAGTGCTGATTTAGGAGTTGTAATTATATTTGTTATTTTATTTATTACTGAAATAATTATTTTTTCTAAATGTTTTAGAAAGAGAATGTTAAAGGAAATGCAAATTTTAAAAGACACTACAATAAATATACAAATGGAAAATTTAGATTTCGAAATGAAGTATTCCAATATAATAGAAATTAATGAAGTACTTTCTGCTTTAGATAAAATGAAGACAGAATTATATGAATCACTTAATAAACAATGGAAGATGGAAGAAATGCGAAAAGAACAAATTGCAGCATTAGCACATGATATAAAAACTCCACTTACAATTATTAAAGGAAATTCAGAACTTTTAAATGAATTAGATTTAAAACAAGATCAAGCTGAATTTAATAAGCGTATTTTAAATGAAGTAAGCAACATGGAATCTTATATCAAATCTTTAATAGAAATTATGAAATCAGAAAAAGAACCTGCAATTGAAAAGAAAAAGATAGATTTAAAAACCTTTGTAAAGGAAATTACTGAACAGGGAATTTCAATGAGTATAAACAAACGATTAAGATTTTTATGTGAAACTAAAAATCTTCCGGAATTTGCACTTATTGATGAAGTTGAATTAAAAAGAGCTATAAATAATATTATTTCTAATGCAATTGATTATTCAAAAGCAAATGGAGATATAATATTTTCTGTTGATTTTAAGGATAAATATATAAGGTTTATAATTGAAGATTCAGGAAGAGGCTTTACCAAAGAAGGATTAAGTTCAGCCACAGAACAGTTTTTTCAAGGAGATAAAAGTAGAAGTTCAAAAAATCATTATGGTATGGGTTTATATATTGCAAAAAAGTTTATTGAAAGACATAATGGAAGAATATACTTGAGCAATTCAGAAAAACTTGGTGGTGCTAAAGTGACTTTAGAATTACCAAGTACACTTTCTTAAAAGCAATTATGATATATATAAGGCATATTAAAATAATGAAGGTATTAAGTACATTTTATTGAATGAAGATTTTTAAAAATAATATTATGCTATATTTAACAGGCAGCCCTAATTAAAGACTGCCTGTTTTTGGTATATACATATTAATGAGTTATGAGAACATAAATTATTAAAGTGTTATTTCTTTAAAGGAGCTACAGTATCACGCTCAATTAAAGAATTTATAAGTATTATTCGCTTGCTAGAAGAATTATCAGATTCTATCTTTTCTAACAATAACGTTGCTGCATTAGTTCCAAGAAGAAACATGTTTTGATCTATAGTTGTTAATTTAGGTTCTACAAACTTACTTAAAGCTATATTATCGAATCCTATAATGGATAGATTATTTGGCACATTTAAATTTAATTTTTTACAAGCATTAAGAACGCCAACAGCCATAAGATCATTACATGCAAAAACAGCAGTTGCAGAAGAAGTTTTTAATATATCAAGAAATATGTTAACAGTATTATCCACAGTTTCATTACTATTTCCATCGCCTATGTTAATAATATTTTTAGGATTAAAAATATTTAAATCGGTCATAATTTCTTTATATACTTTTTCTTTTACATTATAAGAATAACTATCTTTTCCTCTAACAAACAGTATATCCTTATGATTATTCTCCAATAAATAATTTAAAGCCATACCTGCACCCATAGCTTGATCATTAATAACTGATGAAATATTTGCAGATACTGAATGACCATTTACAAAGACAAGTGGAGTTTGAGTTGAAATATTATGAAAAAATTTAGAATTAATATTGTCTGTATTAGGGTCAATAACTATTATTCCAGATACATTCCTAGATAATAAGTTATTAACACATAATTTTTCATCTTCTTTATCATTGTTACTGCAAGCTAAAACTAAAGATAAAGAATTAAGCTTTAAGTTACTTTCAATTCCCTTTATAACTTCAGGGAAAAACATATTATTAATACTAGGAACTACAACACCTATAGTAGAGGACTTCTGCTGTGTAAGTTCACGTGCTTGCATATTAGGAATATAGTTAAGTTCATTAACGACTTCTAACACTCTTTTTTTTGTTTCAGCTTTAACAGGGTAATTTCCGTTCATCACCCTTGAAACCGTTGCAACAGATACATTTGCTTTTTTTGCCACATCTACTATAGTTATTTTCATAATTATTCCACCTTATAATGTATTTATAAATTTATCAAAAGCTGCGAGGCCACTTTCATCTCTCTTGAAAACACCAGCATGACATAATACTTCTAGGAATTTAAGTCCAACTTCTTCTTGTAATATGTCATAAGCATTCTCAGCAGAAATATTTGAATGTTTCTCTAAAAGATATTTATACCAATCAGAATGTTTTGCAACCATTTCATTATCTGAAACATCAGGTACTTTATTAATTAAACAATCTTTTAAGAAATTTAATTCTTCTTTTAATCTTGCAGGAAGTACTGCAAGTCCCATAACTTCAATAAGTCCTATGTTTTCTTTCTTTATATGATGAACTTCATCATGAGGGTGGAAAATACCCATAGGATGCTCAGTACTAGTTCTATTATTTCGAAGTACTAAATCAAGCTCATATTTACCATTTCTCTTTCTTGCAATAGGAGTTATAGTATTATGTGGTTCATCACCTGTATGACTTATAATATTTACCGATTCATCAGAATATTTTCTCCAAGAAGTTAATATATGGTCTGCTAAATCTAGTAAGTTATCTTTTTTATTACCTGAAAGTCTAATAACAGACATAGGCCATTTAACTCTACTTACTTCAACACCTTCATAACCAGAGACCGTATATTTTTTATCTATAGAAGATTCTGCCATAGCAAAGGTATAATGACCACCTTGATAATGATCATGAGAAAGTATAGATCCTCCAACTATAGGTAAATCTGCATTAGATCCAGCAAAGTAATGAGGTAATATATCTGTAAATATTAATAGATTTTTAAAAGTAGCTTTATTTATTTTCATAGGTATATGTTCAGCATTAAAAATTATGCAATGCTCATTATAATAAGTATAAGGAGAGTATTGCAAGAAATACTTTTGCCCTTGAGTAAAATCTAAAGGAATAATTCTATGAGTTTGTCTAGCAGGGTGATTTATATGCCCATAAAATCCTTCATTTTCTTTACATAGCAGGCATTTAGGGTAAGAACTTGATTTAACTAATTTAGCCTTTGCTATATCTCTTGGGTCTTTTTCTGGTTTTGATAAATTTATAGTTATATCTAAATCACCATATTCTGTAGCTGACTTCCAAACTATATTGTTATCAATTCTATCTTTTCTTATATAATTAGATGCTATGCTTAAATTATAATAGTATTCAGTTGCTTTTTCTTTAGATGCCTCATATAATTTGTTAAATTTGCTTATAACCTCAGAAGGTCTAGGCATAACACAATTCATGATTTCAGTATCAAATAAATCTCTTTCAGTCACAGTGTTTTCTATTAAATTTTGCTCAGCTGCATAATCTAATATATTTTCTAATATAGGGGTTGGAGTTTCTAAGCTCTCATTAACTTCTTCAGGATCAAATTCATTTAGTTTAAGAGCTCCAAGAAGCATGTTAGTAGCATATATTTTATCTTCTTCAGTTATAAGTCTTTGCTGCATAGCAAAATTTATAAGTCTGTTTATTTCATAGTTTATCATTTTGAATCCCCCTTATTTACGGTCTCCGTAACCATCTGGATGATTTTTATGCCATCCCCAAGCAGTACTTATTACATCTTTTACATCTGTATATTTAGGATCCCAACCTAATATTTTCTTCGCTTTTTCATTTGAAGCAATTAATTTTGCAGGATCTCCAGCACGTCTTTCGCCAATAACAACTTTAATTTCTTCATTAGTAGCTTCTTTTGCACAATCAATCATTTCCTTAACACTAAAGCCAACTCCATTACCAAGGTTGAAAATATTACTTTCATTACCTTTTTGTAAATATTCAACAGCTTTTATATGTGCATCTGCTAAATCAAGAACATGAATATAATCTCTAATACATGTACCGTCTGGAGTTTCATAATCTTCTCCAAAAACAGTTATAGCATCTCTCTTCTTTAATGGAACTTGAAGAATTAATGGTATTAAGTGACTTTCTGGAAAATGATCTTCACCGATGCTTCCATCTTCTATAGCACCAGAGGCATTAAAGTATCTTAATGAAACATAAGTTATTCCATTAGCGTTACTTACCCATTTCATCATTTTTTCCATAGTTAATTTTGTTTCTCCATAAGGATTTGTAGGATTTGTTTCATCATCTTCAAGTATAGGAATTCTCTTTGGTTCGCCATATACTGCTGCAGTAGAAGAGAATACGATATGTTTAATATTATGTTTTACCATGCTTTCAAGTAAAATTTGCATTCCATAGACGTTGTTATTGAAGTACATTAATGGTTTTGTCATACTTTCTCCAACTAAGGAATTAGCAGCAAAATGTATTACAGCTTCAATAGTATTTTCAGAGAAAACCTTATCTAAAAATTCAGAATCTCTAATATCACCTTTATAAAATTTTGCCTTAGGATTTACAGCTTTCATATGACCTGTTTGTAAATTATCAACTATTATAACTTCCTTACCTTGATTTACAAGTTCGTGTACTGTATGTGACCCGATATATCCGGCACCACCGCAAACTAAAATTGACATATTAACATCTCCCTTAATTCAATTAACAATGAACGATTAACAATTTAGTAGGAAGAAATCACTGCGTGATTTCAATTTTAAATTTTATTAATTTAAATGTTAACTGTTAATAATTATTTATACATTGCTAATTATTATTGTAATATATATTTTTACTAGATAAGTATAGATCAAAAACCAATATTTTAATGGAAAATAAGAATCATATGATTTTCAGAAAAGCTACAAGCTTTTCACCATCAATTATTCATTGTTAACTGTTAATTGTTAATTGATCTTCCTTGTTCCATCAGAAGTACTAACTACATAGAAATCTGGTTCATAACCTATTTTTTCTTTATATTTAACTGCTATAGTTTCTTTGAAATTGTCTACACATTCATCTTTTACAATACTAACAGTACAGCCACCGAAGCCTGCTCCAGTCATACGTGCACCAATTACACCTTCAGTTTCCCAAGCTAATTCAACTAAAGTATCTAATTCTATTCCAGTAACTTCGTAATCATCTCTTAAAGAAACATGAGATGCATTCATAAGTTTACCAAATAATTCTAAATCATTTTCTTCTAATGCTTTTACAGCCTTTAAAGTTCTTTGGTTTTCATATACAGCATGTTTAGCTCTTTTTGTTTTGATTGGATCACCGATACAATCTTTTACTTCTTCAAAGTCTTCTTCACTAAGTTCACCTAAAGCTGTAATATTTTTTACTGTTTGTATTTTAGCTAAGGCATCTTCACATTCGCTACGTCTTTCGTTATACTTAGAGTCAGCTAAGCCTCTCTTTTTATTTGTATTTCCAATTACTATTTTATAACCATTAAGATCTAATTTGCTGTATGAGTATTTTAAAGTATTACAATCTAAAAGTATTGCTGAACCTTCTTTGCCCATTCCAATTGCAAATTGATCCATTATTCCACAATTTACACCTATGAATTTATTTTCAGCTTCTTGGCACATTTTAACTATATCAACCATATCAATATTTAAGTTAAAGGATTCATTCAATATAGTTCCCATTAAAACTTCTAGGGAAGCAGAAGATGATAATCCAGAACCATTTGGAATGTTACCATAGAAAAGTATTTCAAAACCACTTGGAATTTTATAACCATGATCTTCTAAAGTTTTAATTACGCCCTTAGGATAATTAGCCCAATCATGTGCTTTTTCATTAACCATATTATCTAAAGAAAATTCTATAACTCCTAAATCTTTAAAATTTAAAGAATGAACTAAAACCTTCTTGTCATCTCTTTTAGCAACTACAGCATAAGTACCAATAGTTAGTGCACAAGGAAAAACATTACCTCCATTATAATCAGTATGTTCACCAATTAAATTAACTCTCCCTGGTGAAAAGAAAACACTTTCAGAGTCTTTTTTAAATAGTTCAGTAAAATTGCTTTTTAATAAATTAACATCATACATAATTAATTCCTCCTTCTTTTAACTTTATAGTAAGCGATTTCTATAAAAAAGTAAAGAGGAAATTGAAAAATAAATTTTAATTTAGATATTCAATTAAAAATATCATTTATGGATACAACTACCCAATAAGGTGGATTGGGCTGTTAAATTTCATAAATATTGCATAAAAGTATGTCCTATTAGTTCTGATTCCAATATATTTTCAAAGTATAAGGATAACTTCAAATTTAGAAAAGTGTATAGGAGGAAAGAAGAATACTGAAATTTGATAGAAAAGGGTTACTAATACTGCAGAGGTATAAAAACCAAAATACTAAACGTGCAAATTCATAAGTAATTTTAATAGGTAGCTTATAAATTAAGCTACCTATTATCATCCCTATTATTTTTTAGAATGAGAATGTCTACTTGAAGTATTATTTATAGGGTTAATATTGTTCATATTCCCCATGTTATTCATATTGTTTTGATTTCCCATTAGCATGCTTAAAAGTGAACTGATATCACCCATATTATTCATGTTAGGATTATTACTATTCATAGTATTACCATTCATATTATTAGATGGAGTGGTATTAGTATTACTTCTTTTAGAATTATTACTATTCATATTTGAATTCATACCATTCATGTTGTTAAATTGGGAAGGACCGTTATTCATATTACCCATTAACATATTCATTAAAGGATTTCCATTCATAGAATTCATGCCACCTCCCATGATTCCCATAATCATATTTAATAAAGGATTACCAGCCATCATATTCATATTAGGATTCATGCCACCCATTTGATTTGGATTATTTCCTCTATTTTGATTAGGCATCATAGGATTCATCATGTTGTTGCCCATTCCCATCCCAGAAAAAAGAGAAGAAATTATCATGTTTATTAAAGGATTCATTTTACCACCTTTTTTGTTAATTGCTTTAGTATAATCTATTGCAGTTAAGGGTAAATGGATACAAAAAGTGAAAATAAGGTATAGTAAAAATTGAATAAAGTATTTAAATAATTTAATGAAAAATAAATAAAAAGAGAATATAACTTTGAAGAGCTGAGAAAGATAATAGTACAAAATAAAAAGAGAATATAGTTTTTAGAATTTGGGAGTAATTTATGAGAATTGGAAACGTTGAAGTAGCAATAATTGATGTAATAACATTTATAGGAATAATAATTACTTTTTTAACTGGAGTATTTAACTTATTTCAAAATAAAAAAAGTCTTTATATAAATAATATTACAAAGTTTAGAGTAATATGGATTACTACACTAAGGGGACATATTGCGAATCTGAAAGAATTGAGTAACATAACTAATTTGTACATTATAACTAAGGATGGAACTAATAAAATATCTTATAGAAGAGAATTGGAGAAAAATGTATCATTAATAAAAATGTATCTTGATTTTACATCAAAACTTGATATTGAATTAATATCAAAAATAGAAGAATTAAAAGCTACAATTAATAGTTACTTATTATTATATTATTGTATAAATACTATTAAAGCTGTGGATAATGATGATGAACTTGTGACTAAATTTAATGAAGCTGTGGATATAATAAGTGAAAAAAAAGTATTAGTGATGCTTTTAAATTTGGTAGAAAATAAAGGAAAGATTCAAAATAGAATTCAAATAGAAGATGCGAATTTATTAGATTTAAGAAATAATGTTAAAGTAGCTTATATGGATGATTGCGTATTAATAAAAGAAATACTCAAGCAAAGTGATTATATAATAAATGACTGGGAGAATGAAATTGAAAGTTTAAATAAGGATATAGATCATATTGTTCAAATATATTTAAAAGCAGAATGGATTAGATGTAAAATAGAAACTAGAATGTGGCCATTTAGTAGATATAATGAAGAAAAAGTAGTAAATAAATTACAAAAGGAATATAAGGTAAATTCGAAAAAATATGCAGGTTTTAAAGTATAGATATTTATCTATAAATAAAACCTGCATTTTTAGTTAAATAATTTGAAGGCTAAAGTATAAGAAATTATTATTGTGCAGAAAATTTTTGTCTTGCTTGATCTATTTTAGTTTGTTCAGCTTGCTGTGCTGGATACCAGCCTTTAGAACTCATCTTATTATAAATTTCATTTTGCATTTTTAAAGAATCATTTAGTGTTTTGTCAAATACAGAATGAATATTTGGAGTGGCAGATTCTATGGTTCCGTGCAAATATAAATCAGAACCACCTTTTACTGTTAATAAAATATCTTCAAGTAAATCTTTATCATTCATAATTCACGTCTCCTTAAATTACCTATAATAATTGTAAAAATTGATTGAATGCTTGTTGATGAATACCAGCTAATTGGTTGACATAAGATTTAAGTTCAGCATCTTGAATTTGATTTGCATAATCTGTACATTTTGTTTTCATATGTTTTTCATGACTTAAGGCATCTTCAATATATGACAATTCTTTTGGACTCATTATTATTCACCTCCTCCTATACTAATTATGCCAAGTTATTTAACAAGTTTATTATGTGATAGATATTTTTTTTTATACTACATAATTAAAGAGGACATGTGATTAGATTTAATGAAATTGTGGATAGAAATAAAGAACGTAATTATAAAAGCACCTAAACATTGAAAAATGTTTAGGTGCTTTAGTGTAACACTTATGACATTTGCTAATTTAAAATTTAAATTGATTAAAACTAGCATCTAATTCACTAGATAATGTATTAACTTTTTGAGATGTATTTGCCACTTCAGAACTTGCGGAACTCAGCTCTTCAGAAGAAGCATAAATTTCTTGGGTAGTTGCTGAAATTTGTTCAGATACAGCAGAAATATTAGAAATATTACTTATTAAAGAGTCTTTTTCATTATCCAATTTAACAAAGTCTTTTGCAATTGAGTACATATTAGGGATCATTTCTTCTACCTGGACAGAAATTTCTTTAAAAGTAGCTATTGTATTATTTACAACTTTAGTTTGATTCTTTACATCATCATTTATGCTATTTGTACTAATTACTATTTCATTGGTATTTGTTATAGTATTAGATACAATAGTATAAATCTTTTGAGCAGAGTTTTTACTCATTTCAGCGAGTTTTCGAACTTCATCAGCAACAACAGAAAAACCACGTCCAGCTTCGCCAGCTCTTGCAGCTTCAATAGCAGCATTTAAAGCTAAGAGATTAGTTTGCTCGGCTATATTATTTATTACATTAGTCATTTCATTAACTTCTTTAATGTCAGCTGACATTATTTTTAAAGAAGAAGTGAAATTATCAAAATTATTATTAAGTGAATTTATTGAAAGTATTAATGATTCAAGTTCTAAATTACCTCTTTTAGCACTATCTCCAATATCAGATGAGGTAATAGTAGCGTTGTTTACTTTTTCTGTAAGTAAAGAAATGTTATCGCCAAATTCATTTAAACTACTAGTACTATTAATTAAATTATCAGTTTGACTTTGTGCACCTTGAGAAATATTACTAATTGATTGAGAGATACTTTCAATTAGTGAAGATACTTCTTGGGATATAGATGAAAGTCCAAGAGATTCATTATTAAGATTAGAAGAATTTAATTTAATTGTATCAATGCTTCCGTTTAGTGAAGTTTGAATTTCGACTAGTGAATTACACATAATTCCAATTTCAGAAGAGTCCTTTAAAATTTTATTATCTATTTTGGTCGTAAAATCTCCTTTAGCAAACTCTTTCATTATACTTGCAACGTATAAAATCTTTTTGGAAATTAGTGATATGGCAAATATTAATACTAAGGATATTAGTATTAGACTTATAGCACCTGTTATAATGGTTGTAGATTTTAAACTCACAAGTGATTTTAGCAAGTCACCTTTATCAACTGTAACTATAACGCACCATCCAGTACTTGGAACTAAAGAATAAGATAAAGTTTGAAGCTTATTTTCAGAAATAACTTCTGCAGAGCCACTTTTTCCTTGACTTATTTGGCTGATTAAATCATAATCACTTGAACCATCAGTACTTTTCAATATTTGATCAATATTTGAACCACCTTTAACATAATCACCATTAGAATGTCCAATAATTTTACTACTAGAATTTACTACAAATGCCTTTCCAGTATCTAAAAATGAAATTTTTTTGCTTAAGGTAGATATATCATCTCCATATCTAAATGCAACTAAAACTCCAACAGTTTTATTCATGTCTTTAATAGGTGAAGATATTGCTATTAAAGAATCCTTACTAAAATTACTTTGAAAAGGCTCTGAAACATAAGACTTTCCAGAAAGTGCAACATTAAAATAATCATATGATTTAATATTTACTTTATTTCCATTTAGGAGGGTTAGATTTCCATCAGGAGTTGCTATACCCATATCAGAATATTGTTGAAATTTCTTTTCTTCCAATAATATGTTTAATTTATTTTGAATAGAAGTTCCAGAATCAATAATAATTGGATTATGAGCTAAACTTTCAATTGATTTTATCTTTTCAGACATTACGTCACTTATATTTTGTGCTGCAACACTACTAATTTGGTTTAGCAAATCCTTGCTATTAGAATAAAGTGCTTTTTCGCCTAAAGAGTATGTACAAAATATAAGAGTAGTTAAAGTGAAAATTACAATAGGAAGTACTATTAGCAGTACTTTGAAGCTAATAGAATTATTATTAAATTTAGAAACACTTTTATTAGAAAGTGTAGGCTTTTTATTAAATTTAAATAAATCTAGACTTAACCTAAAAGAAGGTTTTTTAAATTTGAATTTTTTAAAGTGATTTTTGCTGCGAATAGAACTGCTGTTAATTTTTTTTAAAATGCTCATTATTATAAGCCCCCTTTTTCATTAATTATTCTTTAGTTAGTAAAAATATAGATAATAGTAATATATTAATATAACTAAACTATAATAATTCAATATTGATGAAAAGTACAGAAATTTTAACAAAATATTAAAATTTTACTTAAAAAATTAAAAATGTAATAAAATTATCTTATTTTAGCAGATACAAATATGTTACAATTTGGAATATAGTGCAAATAAAAAGGCATTGTAATTTTAGGTTCTGCTAATAAAGAGAATATATAAGAATACGAGGAGATTTAAAATGATTAAAAATATAATATTTGATATTGGAAATGTATTATTAGATTTTAATCCTGAAATGTACGTTAAATCAAAAGTTACTGAAGAAAAAGTAGAAGAAATATACAAGTGCATATTTCAAAGTGATGAATGGCCAATGCTTGATAGAGGAACAATTAGTGAAGAAGAAGCTAAAAGAAATATAATTAATAGAAATATTCAAAATAAAGAATTGATAAATTTAGTTTTTGAAAATTGGTATGATATTTTAATTCCAATTGAAAGCAGTGTGGATGTGCTAAAAAAATTAAAACAAAATGGATATAAAGTATATTATTTATCTAATTTTCATTTAGCTGCCTTTGAACATGTAACTACAAAACATAATTTCTTTGAATATTTTGATGGTGGAGTCGTTTCATATAAAGAAAAGCTTCTTAAGCCTGAAAAAGAAATTTATGAGAAAATTATAGATAAATATGATCTTGAACCAAATCAAACTGTATTTGTTGATGATATGAAAAAAAATGTGGAAGCTGCTATTAAATCAGGTTTAAAAGGAATCATTTTGAACAATCCCAAAGATTTAAAATCAGCATTAGAAGAATTAAATATTAATATTGAATATTAACATTGAATATAAGCACACAAAGTAGTATGTATTAAAGTTTAGTTATTGGAGAAAATAATATTGTAGTTGTTTAAATCACTCTGTTTTGAAAACTTACGAAATATAGTTAAGGCATTTTATAATAGTAATTTTCATGAAGCCGTAACTAAAAAGCAGGAGGCGTTAATTATGCAAAATGAAAGTATTATACCATCAACTGTATTACCATTTAATCTTAATAGTGAGGATTTAGTATCTAAATCGCAGTCTGATACGGATAAAAACTCAATAACAGCAATAATGAAACATTCAGGTGAAATAACAGGATATGAACTTTCAAATGGAGAGCAAATAACAAAAGAAAGAGGAGTAGAACTAGCTAAAGCTGGTTCTATATCTGGAGTATCTGTTGCTACATCAAGAAAAGGCGAAGAATACTTAAGAAGTTTACGTGATGACGATGAAAGTAATAACTTGAGTTCTTTACCAATAATAAAAGAATAAAAAAACACTTCTTAAAATATAATGTAAGTATAAAATATATTTTATTGTAATAAGGCACAATCAAAAAAATAACAAGTCCATTTGCCAGAAAAATTCGTATATGCAGGAAAGTTCCGTATTGCAGCATAGCTGCTCTTGTTATAAGTGCATAGCTACTTTTTTCTAATGTGCATATTTTTCATCATAGGGAAGCTCGACTCGTATGCACTCGCTGAGTAAGTGATTCACACAAAATCATAGATTTTGGTTCTCTACTCACGTCGGCAAATTGCCCTAATAGGCGCGCTATGAGAACAATTCGTCTCCTTGCCTGATGAAAAATATTCATGGCAACTTTGGACTTGTTATTTATTTTCATATGCCTAAGTGAGATTTACAAAAAAACTCATATCATGTTAAAATGATATGAGTTTTTTGATAAAAGTGTTAAAATGATAGAAGAGGCATAATGAAGGAATAGACATATGCCTATAAGCAAAAATAGAAAGCGTAAGAACTTAGTTAATGTTAGGAGATGTATGAATGAGTGATTTAAGTGATTTAAAGGAATTAACAAAAGCTAAAGCAGCACAAGAAATGAAGGAATTAAATGATAGGATAATAGAAAGATTAAGCTCTATTAAAAGAGATGGAATAGATGAATTAATAAAATATCTTGTAGATAGAACGGATTATTTTACGGCACCTGCTTCTACAAAGTTTCATTCGAATTTTGATGGAGGCTTAGCATTTCATTCAAATAATGTTGTGGAATTATTAATTCAAAAGAATAAACAATATAAGATTGGATTAAGTGAGGATACAATTTATTTAACAGGATATTTGCATGATCTTTGTAAATGTAATCTTTATGAAAAAACTATGAGATTAAAAAAGGATGAGCTGACAGGAAAATGGATAGGATATGCTTCTTATGAATTTGATGAAAAAATTCCACTCGGGCATGGCGAAAAAAGTGTTATTTTACTGCAACAGTTTGTAAAGTTAACATTAGAAGAATGTTTAATGATAAGATGGCATATGGGGGCTTATGTACCTAAGGATGAATATAGAGATTATAACAAAGCAATAGAAATGCATAAATCAGTGTTAGCCTTTACTAATGCTGATGCAGAAGCTTCACATTTCTTAGAAGAAGTAAGAGAACCAGAACTTTATACAATAGAAGAATACAACCACTATGTAAAAGAAAAAGCACTGAGAAAAAGCAATTAATTACATTTTATTCATATCTATAAGAAATAGGAAGTATTTTTAAATAAAATGGAGCATAAGCGACTTGAAATGAATTCTTAAATGTATATAAGAAATATTGTTATAAATAGTAGCAATTTTAAAGATAATATAGTAAAATGTCAATGTTGTATGATAAAAATGTTTCAATATAAATTAAAGAAATAAGTAATTTTAGGATAATAAAGGTTTGAATTACAATATTTCACTTAACAAATTTTTCAAACAAATTCTAATGCAACTAGAACTTAATTTGAACTAGAAAGGTTGTGATGTTAGGGTTGGACAACAAGCTGAAATTATACGGCTTTAACAACCTCACAAAAACACTTAGCTTTAACATCTATGATGTATGCTATGCAAAAAGTGAGCGCGAGCAAAAGGACTATATTGCTTACATCGATGAGCAATACAATTCAGAAAGACTTACAAGGATTCTGTGTGATGTAACAGAGAGTATTGGTGCACATGTACTTAATATTTCAAAACAAGACTATGATCCTCAAGGAGCAAGCGTAACTATTTTAATATCAGAAAAGGATATAGGGATACAAAAAATAGATTCGTCTTGTAATAAAGGCGAAATTGACATTTTGAAGACTAGGGAAACGGTTTTAGGACACTTAGATAAGAGTCATGTAACTGTGCATACGTATCCAGAATATCATCCAGATAACTCAATTGCTACTTTTCGTGTGGATATTGATGTGGCCACTTGTGGAGAAGTTTCTCCCTTGAATGCATTAAACTATCTTATAGGAAGTTTTGATTCAGATATCATAACGATAGATTATCGTGTAAGAGGTTTTACTCGAGATGTTGATGGTAAGAAATTGTTTATAGATCACAAAATAGCATCAATACAAGAATATATTGATGAGGATACTTTGAAGAAATATGATGCTGTGGATATAAATGTATATCAAGCAAATATATTTCATACTAAAATGTTAATAAAAGAAATGGAACTTCAAAATTATCTTTTTAATAAGGATGTTTATGAAATTAGGCCAAAAGAAAGGCTTGAGATTGAAAGCAACCTACGTAAAGAAATGATTGAGATTTTTAGTGGAACTAATATATATTAATGGGGGGATGAGCTAACATGAAAAATAAAGAATCCCACTCAAAAGCACCTATTTATGAGGCTCTAATGGAATATAAAAAGGCTAGAGTGGTTTCTTTTGATGTTCCAGGTCATAAGCAAGGTCGTGGAAATGCTATGCTTAGAGAATTTTTGGGTGAACAATGTCTTTCAGTAGATGTAAATTCAATGAAGCCACTTGATAACCTTTGTCATCCAGTATCAGTTATAAAAGAAGCTGAAGAACTTGCAGCAGATGCTTTTGGTTCTAAACATGCATTTTTAATGGTAAATGGAACAAGTTCATCAGTTCAGGCTATGGTTATGAGTGTTTGCAAAAAAGGTGAAAAAATTATAATGCCACGTAATGTTCATAGAAGTGCAATTAATGCATTAGTAGTTAGTGGAGCAGTTCCTGTTTATGTAAATCCAGGAGTGAATAAGGAACTTGGAATTCCACTTGGAATGTCAGTTAAAGATGTAGAAAGAGCAATAAAAGAAAATCCAGATGCCAAGGCAGTGCTTGTAAATAATCCAACTTATTATGGTATTTGCTCAAATCTTAAAGATATTACAGAACTTGCACATAAACATGGAATGTATGTTTTAGTAGATGAAGCTCATGGAACTCATTTTTATTTTGGTGATAATATGCCAATGTCTGCAATGGAAGCAGGAGCTGACATGGCAGCGATTAGCATGCATAAAACTGGTGGTTCTTTAACTCAAAGCTCATTTTTACTACTAAATTGCGATTTAAGTGTTGGTTATGTTCGTCAAGTAATTAATTTAACACAAACAACAAGTGGTTCATATCTATTAATGTCTTCACTTGATTTAGCAAGAAGAGATTTAGTGCTACATGGCACAGAAACTTTCAAAAAGGTAATAGAATTTGCAGAATATGCAAGGGATGAAATAAACAAAATAGGTGGATATTACGCTTTTTCAGAAGAATTAATTGATGGGGATACCATTTATGATTTTGATAGAACAAAGCTATCTATTTTTACTAGAGGAATAGGACTTGCAGGAATTGAAGTATATGATATTTTAAGAGATGATTATGGCATACAAATTGAGTTTGGAGATATAGCTAATATTTTAGCAATTATTTCTGTTGGAGATAAGAGTCTAGCAATTGAGAGATTGATATCTTCATTATCAGAAATTAAAAGATTATATTCAAAAGATAAAGCAGGAATGTTTGATCATGAGTACATAAATCCAGAAGTTGTACTTACTCCTCAAGATGCGTTTTACTCACCAAAGATTTCAGTGCCTATGAATGAAAGTGATAAAAAGATATGTGCTGAATTTGTAATGTGCTATCCACCAGGAATACCAATTCTTGCTCCAGGAGAAAAAATTACTAAGGAAATTTTAGATTATATAGATTATGCAAAAGAAAAGGGCTGTTTTTTAACTGGTACAGAAGATGCTAAAATTGAAAATATTAATATAGTTAGTAAATCAATTAACAATTAGCAATTAACAATTAACAATTAAAGTTCAAATACCTATGGGATTTGTAAAGAAATGTATTTTCAGAAATCCCGCTAGGTATTTCATCCTTAATTGTTAATTGTTCTCTGTTAATTGTTAATTGGAAAGGTGGTTATTATGGAGTTATGGTATACAGAACAACATACAGAGAATGTACAATTTTCAATTAAGGTTGAAAAGCAACTACATACTGAACAAACTGAATTTCAAAGAATAGATATTTTAGAAGCAAAGGAATTTGGGAAGTTTTTTACGTTAGATGGATTAATGATGATAACGGAAAAAGATGAGTTTATTTATCATGATATGATAGTTCATGTACCAATGGCAACTAATCCTAATATCAAAAAGGTTTTAGTTATAGGCGCTGGAGATGGCGGAACAATAAGAGAACTTACAAGGTACAAGACAGTTGAGAAAATAGATATGGTTGAAATTGACAAGAGAGTTGTTGATGTATGTAGAGAATATTTTCCACAAGTATCATGTAAACTCGATGACGAGAGAGTTAATATATTTTTTGAAGATGGATTAAAATTTGTACGAACTAAGGAAAATGAATATGACTTAATAATAGTAGATTCAACAGATCCTTTTGGACCAGGAGAAGGACTATTTACTAAAGAATTTTATGGAAACTGCTATAAAGCATTAAATGAAAATGGAATTTTGGTTAATCAACATGAAAGTCCATATTATGATAATGATGCTTTAGCAATGAAAGAAGCTCATGAAAAAGTAATAGGATTTTTTCCGATTATTAAAGTATATCAAGCGCACATTCCAACTTATCCATCAGGACATTGGTTATTTGGATTTGCTTCAAAAAAATATCATCCTATTAAAGATTTAGATGCAAATGCTTGGAATGAGCTGGGAATAGAAACAAAATATTATAATACAGACCTCCATGTAGGGTGTTTTGCATTACCTAATTATGTTAAACATATGTTAAAGGGACTTACTAAATAGAAATTAATATTTTACATGGTACAATTAGATTATAATAATTGTGATTTGAAAAGATTCATTTAAATCATAAATTTATGAAGAAATTGGAGGAATTAGAATGGGAAAAGCGTTAATTATTGGTGCTGGCGGTGTTGCTAGCGTTGCTATTCATAAATGTTGTCAAAACTCAGAGGTGTTTGAAGAAATTTGTATTGCCAGCAGAACTTTATCAAAATGCGATGCTATAAAAGCTTCATTAAAAGGAAAAACTAAAACTAAAATACAAACAGCTAGGGTAGATGCTGATAATGTACCTGAGTTAGTAGCACTTATTGAAAAATTTAAACCAGATGTTGTACTAAATCTTGCACTTCCATATCAAGATTTAACAATTATGGATGCTTGTCTTGAAACAAAAACTGATTATGTAGATACAGCTAATTATGAACCACTTGATGCAGCTAAGTTTGAATATAAATGGCAATGGGCATATAAAGAGAAATTTGAAAAAGCAGGAATCACAGCATTACTTGGTAGTGGTTTTGATCCAGGAGTTACAGGCGTATTTAGTGCTTATGCTCAAAAACATTATTTTGATGAAATAAATTACATAGATATTTTAGATGCTAATGCAGGTGATCATGGATATCATTTTGCAACTAACTTTAACCCAGAAATTAATATTCGTGAAATCACAGCTAAGGGTAGCTATTGGGAAGAAGGAAAGTGGATAGAAACAGAACCTCTTGAAATAAAAGAAGTTTATGATTTTCCTGAAATAGGGCCAAAGGATATGTATTTATTACACCATGAAGAATTAGAATCTTTAGGTTTAAACATTAAAGGAATTAAGAGAATTAGATTTTGGATGACATTCTCACAAAAGTATATAACACATTTAAATGTGCTTGAAAATGTTGGAATGACTTCTATTGAACCAATTGACTATGAAGGAAAACAAATAGTTCCATTACAATTTTTAAAAGCAATTTTACCAGATCCAGCATCACTTGGGCCAAGAACAAAGGGTAAAACTAATATAGGATGTATTTTCCAAGGTAAAAAAGATGGAAAAGATAAGACTTATTATGTTTACAATGTATGTGATCATGAAGAATGTTATAAAGAAGTTGGTTCACAAGCAATTTCATATACAACAGGAGTTCCAGCTATGATAGGTGCAAGCTTAGTTATGAAAGGCTTGTGGAAGAAACCAGGAGTAAATAATATTGAAGAATTTGATCCAGATCCATTTATGGATGAATTAAATAAATGGGGATTACCATGGAAAGAAGATTTCTCTCCAACATTAGTTAAGTAATATAGGAAATTAAAATAGAAGAAAGTCGTTAGGCTTTCTTCTATAACTTTTCACGGTTACTTGTCCACAGAGTAGCTTAGAGGACATTAGCTTTTAACTAAAAAGGAGGAAATTTAATGAAAGATATAGAAGTAAGTAAATTACCATCACCATGTTATGTTGTTGATGAAAGGCTTCTTACGAAAAATTTAGAAACTTTGAAATATGTGCAAGATAGTACAGGATGTAATATTCTTCTTGCAACAAAGGCATTCTCAATGTTTTCAACCTTTCCTTTAATAGGAAAGTATTTAAAAGGGGTTACTTCAAGTTCTTTATTTGAAGCTAGACTTGGATACGAAGAAATGGGAAAGCAAGTACATATTTATGCGCCTGCATATAGAGAAGATGAATTTGATGAAATAATGAAATATAGCGATCATATAGTATTTAATTCATTTAATCAATGGAAACTTTATAAAGACAAAATTAAAAATGTTCAAGGTAAAAAAATCGAATGTGGTATTCGTATCAACCCTGAATATTCGGAGATAGAAACAGATATATATAATCCATGCTTTGAAAATTCAAGAATGGGAGTTACATTAGCTAATTTTGAAGAAGATGAGCTTGAAGGAATAGATGGGTTACACTTCCATACTATGTGTGAACAAAATTCTGATACTCTTGAACGTACAATAAAAGTTGTAGATGAAAAGTTTGGAAAATATATTAAGAATATGAAGTGGATTAACTTTGGTGGTGGTCATCATATTACTAGACCAGATTATGATATAGAGACCCTAATAAAATCTATTAATTTTATAAAAGATAAGTATAAAGTAGATGTATATCTTGAACCAGGTGAAGCTATTGCTTTAAACACAGGTTTTCTCGTATCAACAGTTTTAGATACAATGAAAAATGGAATGGATATAGCAATACTAGATACTTCAGCAGAATGCCATATGCCAGATGTACTTGCAATGCCATATAGGCCTAATATTATAGGAGCAGGAAAGCCCAATGAATTTGAATTTACTTATAGATTTGGAGGACCAACTTGTCTTGCTGGTGATATAATAGGGGATTATTCATTTAAAGAGCCATTAAAACCAGGAGATAAACTTGTATTTTGTGATATGGCTATTTATTCAATGGTTAAAAATAATACTTTTAACGGAGTGAATCTTCCTGCTATTGTGAAATATAGTGAAGAAAAGGGCATTGAAGTAGTAAAAGAATTTGGATATGAAGACTTTAAATCTAGATTATCATAAATGAGAATCAAAATCTATGATTTTGATCTTCGAACTTACTCAGTGAGCGTAGTGAATCGAGTTTCATATTATTAAAGTAGTCTTAGAAATAACTTATTTCTAGGACTACTAATTTTTATAAAGAAATATTATGTATATAATTCATTTTATTGAATAAGTATAAAATAAATTGTAAATTTAAAAAGAAAAGGATTGCAATATAATAATGAATGATGTAATATAACAATATAAACACGCGTTTATGAGAGAGAAAGAAGTGAGATTTTGTGAATAGCATCGATATAGCAAAAATTGCAGGAGTTTCAAGGAGCACTGTTTCTAGAGTAATTAATAATTACTCTAATGTTCCAGACGAAACTAGAGAAAAGGTTTTAAAAGTAATAGATGAATATAATTATGTGCCACAGGCTTCTGCTAGAATGCTTGCAGGTGCTAAGAATAGAATTATTGGTCTTTTTATTGTTGATATGATAGAAAGATCAGTCGGAACGAAAAATCGAATTGCAAGTAGTCCTTACTACTTGGAATTTACAAGTTCCATAATTGAATATGCAAGTGAAATAGGATATAAAGTTCTTGTACATATAATACATAATGCAAAAGGTTATAAAGAGATTAAAGAAAGTTTTTATGATAAGACAATTTCTGGAGGAATATTTATTGGGGAAAACAATGATGATCTAGTAATTAAGGAGATAATAAATTCTGGATATAAAGTTGTATTGGTAGACCAATCGTTAGAATTAGATGAAGGCGTTTATAATAAATGTAAAATTGTAAATGCAGACAATTTTAGTGGAGCATATAATGCAACTAAATATTTAATTAATCTTAAACATACAAAGATTGCTCATATTACTGGTGGAGACGTAAAATTTTCATCTATTGAAAGAGTTAAAGGATACAAGCAGGCATTGATAGATGCGAATATTCCTATTATAAATAATTTTATTGTAAAAGCAGATTTTATTGAGGAAAGTGGATATCATGCAACCAAAAGGTTACTTTCAAAGAAAAACAAGCCAACAGCTATATTTTTAAGTAATGATAAAATGGCAATTGCATCTTTAAAAGCTATTAAAGAAGCTGGACTAAGAGTACCAGAAGATATTTCGATAATAGGTTTTGATGATATTGAAGCTGCTAAATATTTAAACCCACCACTAACAACTATAAGAATGGAATTAGCAGAAATGGCAGAAATGGCTATAAAAGGCCTTATTTCATCAATTGAAAATGATTTGGATTTTTCGGTGAATCATACAATACCTGTGAAGTTAATAGAAAGACGAACTTGCATGGAATTAAAAAATTCCACAGAATAAACAGGGTTTATACAAATTATGATTTTGTGCTTTTCTGGTTACTAAGTTGTCTGAAGGTTAAATTGATGTTAATATCAGTTGAGGTAATTGATTTCAGAATTTACATCAATTTAACATTTAGATATAATTTTATAAAATAAGGATCAAACCATAGAACATAAAAATTACACAAACTTATTTACATTTTAATAAACACGTGTTTATTGTCAATAGTTATAATAATTATTGAAATAATAATATACAAGATAATTAATATTATATAGGGGGAATTGTAATGAAAAAAAACTATCTAAAAAAAGTATTAATTTTCGCAATATCAATTGCAATAGTAGGATCTGCTTTCACAGGTTGTGGTAATTCAGAAAGTTCAACAAAAACTGAATCAGTAGTAACCACTTTTACAGAGAAGGATCCAAAGGAGTATAAAGGAACAATCAATCTATGGTCCTTTACAGATGAATTTAAAACATCACATTTTATTGAGAAGTTTAACAGTGTATATCCAAACATTGAGGTTAAATTGACAGTTATACCGATGGATAACAATGCATACTCAACAAAACTATCATCGGTATTAGCATCAGGAGGAGGTGCACCTGATGTCTTCACTTCAGAAGTTGCATTTGTAAATAAATTTGTTAATACATCGTACTATGAAGATCTTTCTAAAGAGCCATATAAAGGTGAAGAAATTGCAAAAAATATGATTCCGTATACTATAGATCTTGGAAGAAATCAAGAGGATAAGAGTATTAGAGCATTTTCTTGGGGAGCAACTCCAGGTGGAATGTTCTACAAGAGAAGTTTAGCTAAACAATATTTTGGAACAGATGATCCAGCGGAAATTACTAAGAAGTTTTCATCAGTGGATTCTTTAATTCAAACAGGAAAAGAATTAAAAGAGAAAAGTGGAGGTAAGGTTAAATTACTTCCAAATTATTCTGAAATGTACACTGTTGCAACTGGTAGTAGAACACATGGTTGGGTAGAAGATAATAAGTTAGTTATCGATGACAATATTAATAAATATATTGATGTTGCAAAGCAAATCAGAGATGCAGATATAGATGCTAAGTTTAATACATGGTCAGCACCATGGTCAGCATCAATGGCTGGCGCAGTAGATGGAACAAACGTATTCTGTTATGCACTACCTACTTGGGGATTACCATTCGTAATAGCTACTAATGCTAAAGACACAAGTGGAGATTGGGGACTTGCTAAAGCGCCTTCAGCTTATTATGCTGGTGGTAGTTGGTTAGGTATGTATAGTAAGAGTAAGAATAAGGAGCTTGCATGGCAACTAATTAAGTATATGACTACTTCAGATTTTCAAACATGGAATGCTAAAGAACATGGCGATTTTCCAAGTAATTTAGATTCGGTTAAGACATATTCAACTACTGATGATGGAAAGAGTAAATTTGCTGGTGGACAAAATGTAGCTGCGGTTTATAATGAGATACTTCCAACAATTAATGGTAAGCTAGTCACTAAATATGATGAAACTATTAATAACAAATTCCAAAGTGATTTAGACTTATATGTAACTGGAGAAAAATCAAAAGATGAATTTTTACAACAGTTTAAGGCTGATGTTAAGACTGCATTTCCAGATATAAATGTAGAATAACATTATAAGAATATTATGAGAACTTATTAGCTGTTTGAAATTAATGTGATTATTATATTTTAAACAGTTAATAAGCATTTAAATTAGGAGGAGGTTTTATGCAAAAGAAAAAAAGTAAAGTAGATAAAGGAAGATATGGAATATACTTTGTTATTCCGTATTTTGTTACATTTTTAATATTTTCATTATATCCGATTATATATACTTTTGTTATAAGTCTTAAAAAGTGGGATGGGATGTCAGAAAACGCAATTTTTGTAGGGATTAAAAATTACGTTACTCTTGTACATGATCCTGTATTTTATCAGTCTATTGCAAATACATTAATAATGTGGATCTGCGCTGTAATTCCACAGATGGGATTTGCACTTTTACTTGCAGTACTGTTCAATAATATAAAAAAGCTTAGGGGGAAAGAATTTTTTAGAGCAGCTATATATCTTCCTAACCTTATTACACCAACAGCAGTAGCAGTGTTATTTGCCTTTTTATTTGATTGGCAGACTGGTGCAATAAATAAGATTCTTATAAATTTGCATATAGTTAGTGAACCTATTAACTGGTTTTTGAGTGCTGGTACTTATAGAGGAATAATAGCACTTATATCATGGTGGATGTGGTTTGGATATAGTGCGATAATTTTTGGAGCAGGTTTAAATAATATTCCATCAGAATTGTATGAGTCCGCAAGCATAGATGGTGCAAGTCCTTGGCAGAGTTTTAAGAGTATAACAATGCCACTATTAAAACCAACTATATTATATGCTGCTGTTACATCACTTATCGGTGGTATGCAAACATTTGATATTCCTTATGTTATGACTCAAGGACAAGGAGGACCTAATAATAAGACATTAACGGTAGTTATGTATCTATATAACACAGCCTTCCAAAATTCAAACTATGGATATGGTTCTGCAATTGGATATGGTTTATTTGTATTGATACTTATATTATCTATAATAACTTTCAAATTTATAAATAGAAATGGTCAGAATGAATAGGGGTGATATTAATGGAAACAAAAGTTAAAAAAACTAATAAGTCGCCAAAAAGTATTAAAAAAGTTGCCTGCTATCTATTATTAATTTTACTTACGTTAATATGTTTAGTTCCATTCTATATAATGGTAATAGATTCTACACATAATAATGGAGAAATAGCTTCAAAATTGTGGCTTTTACCAGGTACAGCATTATTAGATAATTACCATAGGTTAGTTGAGAGTGTTGCTATATGGAAAGGATTTGCCAATAGTTTATTTATTGCAGTTGCTACTACAGTAGTAAGTGGATATTTTAGTGCTTTAACTGCTTATGGATTTTCAAGATATAAATTTAAGGGTAATAAAATACTTTATGCAATTGTATTAGGTTCAATGATGATTCCTATGCAGTTAGGATTCATAGGATTTTATCAATTAATAAGTAAAATGGATTTACTTAACAGCTATATTCCTTTAATAGTTCCTGCAATAGCAAGTGCAAGCTCTGTTTTCTTTATTAAAGGGTATACAGATGGCGCAGTGCATGAATCCTTAATTGAAGCAGCAAGAATAGATGGTTCTAGTGAATTTTATATATTTAACAAAATTGGATTACCTCTTATTATGCCTTCAGTTGCAACTATGTCTATATTTACATTTATAGGAACTTGGAATAGCTATTTAACACCTCTTATTCTAATATCCGATATGGACAAATATACACTTCCAATTATGCAGGTTGTTGCAAGAGGTGTTTACAAGACAGAATTTGGTACAATATATACATGTATTGCAATTTCTGTTGTTCCAATAATGATAGCATTTGCATTCTTGTCAAAGAAGATAATTGGTGGATTAACACTCGGAGGAGTAAAAGGTTAATGGTCAACACTATATTAAATATAATAATCAATTTAAGGAGGAACTAGAACGATGAATAATGATTTAGTTCATTTAAGAGATCCATTTGTAGTTCCAGTGTATGTAGAAAAAAAATATTATCTTTTTGGTACCACAGATAAGAATATTTGGGAAGGTAAATGCACTGGGTTTGATGTATATGTAAGTGAAGATTTAGAAATTTGGGAAGGACCTTTATCTGCTTTTCGTGCTCCAAATGATTTTTGGGCAGATAAAAATTATTGGGCTCCTGAGGTTCATTTTTACCAAGATAAATATTATATGTTAGCCAGTTTTAAGGCAGATGGGAAACGTCGTGGAACACAGATTCTCGTTTCAGATAAACCTATAGGACCATATATACCATTAACGGATGAACCTATAACGCCAAAAGAGTGGGAATGTCTTGATGGAACTCTGTATATTGATGAAGAAGGGGATCCTTGGATAGTATTCTGTCATGAATGGGCTCAGGTTAATGATGGAGAAATATGTTGTATGAAGCTAACAAAAGATCTTACAGCTACGATTAGTGAACCAATGCTTTTGTTTCATGCATCAGATGCGCAATGGTCATATCATAGCATTATGACTTCAATTTCAAATGATAAGGGTCAATATGTAACTGATGGACCTTTTTTATACAAAGCGGAGAATGGTGAATTATTAATGCTATGGTCAAGCTATACTGAAAAAGAATATGCAATAGGTATAGCACGGTCAGTGAGCGGTGAAATTGTGGGCCCCTGGATTCATGATACAGAGCCTCTAAAATTAAAGGATGGCGGACATGGTATGCTTTTTAAAACTTTTGATGGAAAATTAATTCTTACAGTGCATTCACCTAATGTAACTCCATATGAGAGACCTATTTTCATACCAATGAAAGACGAAGGTGGAAAATTATACATAGATAAGGAAGGTATAGGAGGTCTTGTTAATGAGCTTTAAAAAAGATTTTGTATGGGGAGCTGCTACTGCAGCTTATCAAATTGAAGGGGCTGCCTTTGAGGAGGGTAAGGGACTTTCAGTTTGGGATACTTGCTGTCAAAGAACGGGTTTTGTAAAAGATGGTGATAATGGTAACATTGCTTGTGATCATTATCATAGATACAAGGAAGACGTTCAACTTATGAATAAAATGGGATTAAAAGCCTACAGAATGTCAATTTCATGGTCAAGAGTTATTCCGAGTGGTATTGGTAAAATCAATGAGAAAGGGTTGGAATTTTATGACAGACTAGTGGATGAACTTTTAGAGAATGGAATTACACCTTATATAACACTTTTTCATTGGGATTTTCCGCATGAATTGTATAAAAAAGGTGGCTGGCTAAATTCGGATAGTTCAGATTGGTTTGCTGAATATACTAAGGTTGTTGTTGAAAGATTATCTGATAGAGTTAAGCATTGGATAACTCTTAATGAAATTCAATGTTTCATTGAATTAGGACATGGTGCTGGAACTCATGCTCCTGGTTTAAAACTTGATATGAGTGATGTTTTATTGGCAGGTCACAATGCACTTCTTGCACATGGAAAAGCAGTTCAAACTATCAGAAAGTATTCGAAGGGGGATTGTGAGATTGGATATGCGCCTGTTGGAGGAGCATCATTTCCAGATACACAGTCAAAAGAAGATATTGAAGCTGCAAGAAGAGCAACCTTTGATTTTGATAGCCCTAATATTTGGAATTCATCATGGTGGATGGATCCTGTTTGCCTTGGAAGTTATCCAGAGGAAGGTCTTAAAGCTTTTGAAAAGTGGCTCCCTAAAATTGGCGCAGATGATATGAAGACTATTTTCCAACCAATTGATTTTCTTGGTTTAAATATTTACCAAGGTTCAAGAGTACGTATGGGTCAAGATGGTAATGTTGAAATGGTAAATAAAAATGTAGGATATGACCAAACAAATTTAAAATGGCCAGTAACTCCTGAAATTTTATATTGGGGACCAAAATTCTTTTATGAAAGATATCAAAAACCAATAGTAATAACTGAAAATGGTCTTTCTAATACAGATTGGGTAAGTCTTGATGGTAAGGTTCATGATCCTCAGAGAATCGACTTTCTCAATAGATATTTAAGGGAATATAAGAGAGCAACGCAGGATGGAGTAGATGCGAAAGGATATTTTCAATGGTCTTTAATGGATAATTTCGAATGGGCTGAAGGATATAATGAGAGATTCGGACTTATTCATGTAGATTATCAGACCCAGAAAAGAACTATAAAAGACTCTGGTTTTTGGTATAAAAATGTAATAGAAAGTAATGGCGAAAATTTATAATGGGTTTAATTTAGATGATTCTAGTTGCAAAACTATTAATTAGGATTTAAAACCACTACAGTATACTTTAATAAAATAACTGTAATGAAAAAGGAACTGTCTCAAAATAGAAAGTAATTTAAAAATATTTATCGAGATCATAATATTGGAAAGTTATTGAAACTAATAGAGCTGACTTAGGTTAAAAGAAATATTCTAGGAGTAATTCGTTTTGAAGGGGAGATAGACATGCAAGAAAATAAATATTTGGTTTTGGATATTGGTGGAAGTTCAATCAAATATGCAATTATGACAGATGAAGCAGAATTCGTTGAAAAAGGAAAAGTTCCTACACCATTAGATAATATAGAAAATTTTATAAAAACAATAGGGAAGCTATACGATTTATATAAAGACAAAATACGTGGAATAGCTATAAGTATGCCGGGAATCTTGGACAGTAAAAATGGATATGCTTATAGTGGAGGAGCATTGTTATATAATAATGATAAAGAAATTGTAAAACTGTTAAGAGAACGTTGTGATACTAATATTACAATAGAAAATGATGGGAAGTGTGCAGCTCTTGCAGAGGTTTGGAAGGGGAGCCTAAAAGAATGTAGCGATGGGATTGTTATTGTCCTTGGTACTGGAATAGGTGGAGGAATAATTAAGGATAGGAAAATACATAAGGGAAAACACTTTTTTGCAGGTGAGTTTAGTTTTATGATGACTAATATCTCTGAGAGCGATAATTTGGATAATATGTGGGGTTTTAAAAATGGCTCAATTAGTTTAAGAAAAGGTGTTTCAGAAGTAAAAGGATTACCATTAGAAGAGGTTGATGGATATAAAGTATTTGAATATGCTAATGCTGGAGATGAAGAAGTTTTAAAAATTTTAAATAAGTTTACAAATGACTTAGCGAATCAAATTATAAATTTACAATGTGTATTTGACCCAGAAAAGATAGCAATTGGAGGAGGAATAAGTTCACAACCAATTTTAATAGAATATATAAGAAAAAATTTAGAAAAAAATTATAAGAAATTTGAAGATAAAGCTAATTTGCCTAGAATAGAAGTTGAAAAATGCACTTTCTGTAATGATTCTAATTTAATTGGAGCATTATATAATTTTTTTATAAATTTTTAGAATTAGCATTAAATGTGAAAATTGTTCCACAATTGAGTTTTATTGAGATAAATTTTTATAAAAAATATTAACATGAAACTTTGAATGAGAATTTTGGTAATAATAACTTAGAGGTGATGCTACAAAGGATAAGAAATTAAAAAAACAAAAAATTCCAAGAAAAGCATTGAAGATTTCAAAAATAAATCTTCAAATAGAAGTTTTTTCAAAAGTAAGTTTGATTCTTTCAAAAAGTGATGTTATATTATACAAATAGTAACTAGAAAATGTGGAAAACATACAGCAATATTAAAAGCTCATGATTTTGCTATTGAAGTATAGTTAAATAAAATTCTTATATAAGGAAATCCAAAAAAAAATAACAGACCAATATTTTTGGCCTGTTATTTTGTTTCAAATTATAAAGTTTAATTTTCTTTTAATGTATATTTAGACATTTCTGTTTCTATGATTTGGGTTTGAGAAACTAATTCTTCAGTAGATGCTGCTAGTTCTTGTGCTGTGGCTGAATTTGTTTGAACTACCTTAGAAATTTGATAAACACCAGCGGTCATTTGAGTTATAGCTTCAGTTTGGTTTTCAGATACTATAGCTATTTATTTTACCCATTTAAATGCATATAGCTTGTTTTGAAAAAAATGTTGTTATGAGTTTGTAAACTCATAACAACATTTTTTTGTAATATCTACTAATTTATTTTTACTTGTTATAGCATACAATTTCTAAATGTTTATTCAATATCCCCTGTTGATTCTCTATATTTAGTAGCTGTACGTACATACATTGTTCTAAAAGGAAGAGATGGATTTTCCATTCTAGAAATCAATAAGTTTGCAGCAATATCACCCATTTCACAACTTGGAATATGAACAGTAGTGATATGAGGCTCAATTAATCTTGATTCAGCAGAATCATCAAAACCACAAATTAAAACGTCATCAGGTACAGATTTGTTCTTATATTTTAATGCTTTGATAATATTTATTGCAAGAAAATCATTTGCACATATAAAAGCTTGAGGAAGAGTTGGAATTTGCATAATTTTATTTCCAAGCCATTCAACATTTCCATAGGGCTCTTTATCATTTTCAAGTATGCAATTATTTATGTCCAAAGAAATCTCGGAATCTGATAAAGCAGAGCAAAATCCCTGCCAACGTTCATAAAAGCTTTGACAATGAAAAATATCACCGACAAATCCAATATTTGTTATGTCATGGTTGATTAGATTTTTAGTAATATTATAAATATTATGATAACTTTCCATTAATAGAATGTCCGAATTTAGTGGTTCATTTTCTAAATTACTTGATGAATCAATAAAGAGTGTTGGAATTCCTAAATCACAAATGAGTTTACTGTAATACTTATCAAACATTTCTATACAAATGATACCATCGATTAATTCTGGATTAAAATTAAATGGCAAATTTGAAGAGTTCAATTCATTATCACGGATCATATACATAGATAATCTGTAACCTAGGTTACTTATTTTTTCTTCGAAACCAGATAAAAGATTAGAACCAAAATCAGAACTATTGGGCATACTACATGTTAGTAATGCTATATCTTTATTTACTGTAGGTTTGGAAGAAGCAGGTGATGTATTCATATAAGTAAATTGTTTGTATCTCATTTCTATTGCCTTTTGTATAATTTTGGACTTTGTAGTTTCTGCAAGAAGACCAGTATTGTTTAAAGCTTTAGAAACTGTATTTCTTGACATGCCTAATTCATCGGCAATATCTTGAACAGTAATTTTTTTATTTGGCATTATCAAATACTCCTTTAATTAAGTTTATTAAATATGTATATATGTTGCAAAATAATTCTTTCATAAAATTTGCAACCGTATGCTTTTTTTATCTATATTTCTAATTGTAATGTATATAAGTAAATTATTTATTATAAATTTATTGAGTTTAGTATAACAAATAAAGTGACAAATGTAAAATTAAATTGAAATGGATGAAATAGAAGATGACTAAGCAAAGAAGTATAATAAATACTAAATTGTGCAAATGTAAAATTAATAACGTGCAATTATAAAATAATAATTAAAAAAATGTAATAATGTATGTTGACAAAAGGATAAAAAGTTTGATATTATGTATTTAGAAATAAAAGATAAGGTTTACAAATATCTGAAAGTCATTAAAAAAGTGTGCGAATGTAAAAAGATAGGAAATGAATGTAAAATACAAGTGTAATATGAAACAATAATTATCATATTTCTAAAATTAAATGAAAGGAGAAGATGAATTTGAATATGACAAAAAGTATTTTGCCTAATACCAATAAAAAACAATCGAGAATGCATAGTAACTTGAAGTACATTAAAAAGAATTACCAATTATATCTTTTCTTCACGTTACCACCTCTCTTATTATTAATTATTTTTAAGTATATTCCTATGGGAGGAGTGCTAATTGCCTTTGAAGATTATAGTGCTATTTTAGGTACTTTACATAGTCATTGGGTAGGATTAAAGCATTTTGAAAGGTTTTTGGCTTCACCAGATTTCATGAATTTGCTCATGAATACTTTAAAGGTAAGTTTATATGGATTATTGTGGGGATTCCCGTTACCAATTATACTTGCTTTACTTTTATCAAGAATAAAGAGTAATGGGATTAAGAAAAAGATTCAATTAATTTTATATGCTCCTAATTTTATTTCTGTAATAGTAATTTCAGGTATGATTATAATTTTCTTATCACCGATTGGACCAGTTAATCAATTTTTAGGAACTGCTACAAACTTTATGACAATGCCTAGTTCATTTCGGACTATATATGTAGCTAGTTCAGTTTGGCAGGCGACTGGTTGGGCATCAATTATTTATACAGCAGCTCTTTCAGGTGCAAGTCAAGAATTAACAGAAGCAGCTGTTATAGATGGAGCGAATATTTTTCAACAGATTTTGAATGTTGATTTACCAGCTATTAAGCCAATTATGGTTATTCAATTTATTTTATCAGCAGGAAATATTATGAGCGTAGGTTTTGAAAAAGCATTAGCTCTGCAAACAGATTTAAATTTACCAACTTCAGAAATTTTACCAACTTATGTTTATAAAATGGGTCTTCTAAATGGAGATTATAGTTTTTCAACAGCTGTAGGTTTGTTTAATTCAGTTATTAATATAGTTTTATTAATAGTTGTGAATTCAATTGTTAAAAAATTAAACGAAGGAGAAGGAATATAAGATGAATATGAAAATGAAGAAATTCAAAAAATTATCATTTTCTGATAAATCTATTACGATAAGTGGTTATGTAGGCGTTACACTTTTTGTATTAGCCATTATTATACCACTTATATATATAGTTATTGCTTCTTTTATGGATCCAACTACGCTAAATAATCAAGGTATAACATTTGATTTTAGTAAATGGTCAATAGAAGGATATACAAGAGTATTTAAAGACGATATGATTTTAAGAGGTTTTTTAAATTCTGTATTCTATTCTACTGGTTATGCTGTAATTTCAGTTGGGATTACACTTTTAGCTGCATACCCATTATCTAGACCAGATTTTGTGGGGAAAAAAATTATTACTACTTTATATGTTATTACTATGTTTTTTGGTGGAGGGCTTATGCCAACATACCTTTTGGTTGACAATCTAAAGCTTCTTAACACAGTGTGGGCAATTTTACTTCCAGGTGCAATTAATGTATGGAATATTATACTGGCAAGAACTTATTTTCAAAGTTTACCAAAAGAATTAAGAGAAGCATCTGCTATAGATGGTGCAAGTGATATTACACATTTCTTTAAAATAATGATTCCAGTATGTAAACCAATTATTGCAGTATTACTTTTATATCAATTTGTAGCTCAATGGAATAGTTACTTTGATGCTATGATTTATTTAGATGATGCTAAATTGCAACCTCTGCAATTAGTGATTAGATCAATCTTAATTCAAAATACACCAAGGCCTGGTATGATTGCAGATGTTCAAAGTTCAGCAGCAATGGCTCAAATTGCACAATTATTAAAATACTCTACTATTGTTGTTTCAAGTTTACCTTTACTAGTCATGTATCCATTCTTCCAAAAATATTTTGATAAAGGAATAATGGCAGGATCAGTAAAAGGCTAAAAATATATAAAAAAAGGATGGGGAAATAATATGGGAAAAAATAAAATTAAAAAGTTGGTTAGTATTTCATTAGCTATGTTAACAGTATTGTCATTTACAGCATGTGGTAGCTCAAGCAAGAAAACAGATACAGCTACATTAAAGGATGTTTCATTTCCATTAAAAGAAACAGCTAATTTAAAAATGCTTACAAGTGCGCCATCAATTTCAACTCAAGATCCAAATGAAAGACTTATTTTTCAAAGATTAGAGAAAGAAACAAATGTGCATATCGATTGGACGTGTTATACAGATGATCAATTTCCTGATAAAAAGAATTTAGCATTATCAAAAAAAGATACACTTCCAGATGTAGTATTTAATGCTGGTATGAACAATAATGATTTGCTTCGTTATTCAAAACAAGGAGTTATTATTCCAGTTGAAGATTTAATAGCAAAAGATATGCCAAATTTATCAAAAATTCTAGAAGCAAAACCAGAGTATAAGAAAATGATTACTGCACCAGATGGTCATATTTATTCATTCCCATGGATAGAGGAATTAGGAAGTGGAAAGGAAGCTATTCAAGCTGTTGGAGATATTCCATGGATAAATAAAAAATGGCTTGACGAATTAGGTCTTCAAGTACCAAAAACAACTGATGAGTTAATTACAGTTCTAAAAGCATTTAGAGATAAACATCCAGAAGGGAAAACAGATGTGATTCCTATGTCATTTATTATAAACAATGGGGATCAAGATCCAGCTATATTACTTGGAGCTTTTGGATTAGGAGATAATGGTGACCATTATTTAGTGAATAATGATAAGAAAGTTGTTTATTCAACTGTTCAAGATGGATATAAAGAAGGTATTAAATATCTTAATAAGCTTCAAGCAGAAGGTCTTGTAGATCAAGAAGCATTCACTCAAAAGTGGGATACATTTGTAGCAAAAGGAAAAAATGATCGTTATGGTATGTTTTTCACTTGGGATAAAGCTAATGTAGCCGTAAATAAAGAGGATTATATTCCACTTCCAGCACTTGCAGGTCCTAATGGAAATGTTAATGTTCCTAGATCAAATGGATATGGGTTTGATTTAGGAAGATGTGTTGTAACATCGGCAAATAAAAATTTAGAATTAACAGCAAAATGGATAGATAAGTTATATGATCCTCTTCAATCAGTACAAGATAATTGGGGAACATACGGCGATGAAAAAAGTAAAAATGTATTTGAATTAACAGCAGATAAAACTTTGAAGCATTTACCATTAGGTACAGCATCACCATGGGAAGTTCGTGCAAATCAATTTGTTGGTGGACCAGCTGTTATTCTTAATGATTATTATGGAAAATATACAACAAGTCCAGATGATGCACAAGAAAGATTAGATATACTTCATAAAACTTATGTAAAAGATATGAAAGCTGAATATAACTATCCACCTGTATTTATGACTCAGGAAGATATAGAAGCACTTACACAATATGAAACAGCAGTAAAAGCATTTACAGAACGTAAAAAAGCTGAATGGATTTTAAACGGCGGTGTTGATGAAGAGTGGAGTTCATATTTAGAAGAAATGGACAAACTTGGATTGCCAAAAATATTAGAAATTAAACAAAAATACTTAGATGCATATTTTGCAAAATAAATAACTTTCATAAGCGACTTTAGGGTCGCTTATGTAATATATATGATAATTGAAAGGAAATGATTATGAATAATATAGTGAGCAGTAATAGTGAAATTTTAGACAAAGTAAGAGTTTTTGAAGAAGAAGCTATAAAGAATATTCCGGAAGGACAGAAACCTTCATTTCATTTATCTGCACCAGTAGGTTGGATTAATGACCCAAATGGATTTTCAAAGTTCGAAGGAGAATATCATCTTTTCTATCAATATTATCCATATGATACTAAATGGGGACCAATGCATTGGGGGCATAATAAAACAAAAGATTTTATAAAGTGGGAGCAGCTACCAACAGCTCTTGCACCTGATGAAGCATATGATATGGAAGGCTGTTTTTCAGGAAGCGCTGTAGAATCAGAGGGTAAACATATACTTATGTATACTGGAGTACTAGATAAAATTCAAGAGGATGGTACACATCTTATTAGGCAAACACAATGTATTGCAATTGGAGATGGTGTAGATTATGAAAAATTAGAATGCAATCCTGTTATTACAAGTGATTCATTACCAGAAGGTAGCAACCTAGAAGATTTTAGAGACCCAAAGATATGGAAGGATGGAGACGAGTTCTATGCAGTAATTGGTAGTAGACATGCTGATGGAAGTGGACAAATTCTTTTATATAAATCAAAAGATTTAAGAGGCTGGACTTTGGTTACCACTCTTGATAGATGTGAAAATAAGATAGGGCGTATGTGGGAATGTCCAGATTTCTTTAATATTGATGGAAATGATATTATGATAATTTCACCACAAGAAGTAAAAGCAGAAGGATTAAAATTTCATAATGGGCACAACACAGTATATTTAATTGGACAATATGATAAAGAAAATCATAAATTTGATAGGAAAAATTATGGGACTATAGACTTTGGTTTAGATTTTTATGCACCACAAACACTTGAAACTGAAGACGGAAGGCGCATTATGATTGGATGGATGCAGTCATGGAAAAATAATATTGTTCCTAGAGATTTTAAATGGTGTGGGATGATGAGTTTACCTAGGGAACTTACAATAAAGGATGGTCATTTAATTCAAAATCCAATTAGAGAGATTAAAAATTATTATAAGAATGATGTGGAATATAAAAATGTGTTGATTAAAGGTGATACTAAATTAGAGGGAATTTCAGGAAGAGAAATAGATATGACTGTTGAGATTGATGGAAATGATTGTGAAGATTTTACAATTAAGATAGCCCAAAATGAGGAATATGAAACTTTAATTAACTTTGATACAAAGAAGAATTTAGTTTCATTTGATAGAAGTTATTCAGCAAGACTTTGCGATGCACTGCATAAGAGAGAAATGAATGTTAGAAATCAAAGTGGAAAGATAAAATTAAGATTAATCATTGATAAATACTCTGTAGAAATTTTTGTGAATGATGGTGAACAAGTAATGACATCTACTTTTTACACTGATTTAGATGCAACTGATATTTCATTTTACGCAAAAGGTAATGCTACAATCAATATCGAAAAACATGATATTGCTGTAAAGTAGAAATATTTTAAAGGTGACTAAATTAAATAATTTGGTCACTTTTAAGTGAATTTATAGAAAAATATAGCCTTATTTATAAAGCATAAAATAGGCATTTAAAAATATATAATTAGTGCTTGCAGAATTCTGCAAGCAACTATTTTAAATTAGACAAGGAGATTAAAGATGAATAAAAATATTTTTTGTATTGGTGAACTTTTAATTGATATGGTTTGTGTTGACAACAAAGGGTTAATAAATGGAGAAAAATTTGAGAAAAAAGCAGGTGGAGCTCCTGCCAATGTAGCAGCAAGTATTACTAAATTAGAAGGTAATGCATATTTTTTAGGTCAAGTAGGAAATGATTTCTTTGGAACATATTTAATTGCTTTATTGAAGGATTTAAATATAAATACTGAGATGGCGGTAAAAAAAGGTAGTACAACAATAGCTTTAGTTGGAATTGATGAAAATGGAGAACGTAATTTTGATTTTTTAAGAGGTAGTGATGGTGAATATTCATTTGGAAATATTGATTTATCAAAGATAGCTAGTTCAGATATAATTCATTTTGGTTCAGCTACAGGGTTTTTAGAAGGAGAATTAAAGGAGACTTATTATAAGTTATTGGAATACGCAAAATCTAATAATATTTATGTGTCTTTTGATCCCAATTATCGTGACGCATTAATTACTTCAGACAAATTAGATTGGTTTATTGATGATAGTATTAAATTTATAAAACAAAGTGATTTTACTAAGTTAAGCGATGAAGAATTATTTTTATTGACTAAAGAAAAAGACATAACAGCAGGAGTTAATAAGTTACATGAATTAGGAGTTAAAGTTGTAACTATTACTTTAGGCTCTAAGGGAACATATCTAAGTGTTAATGGAGAAAATGAAATAATTTCATCTATGGAAATTAAGCAAGTAGATTCAACTGGTGCTGGAGATGCATTTGTTGGAGCTGTATTAAAACAAGTATCTGATATTGAAGATAAACGTAATATAAGTTTTGAAGAATGGAAAAATATAATTGCAGTTGCTAATAAAGTAGGAGCAATTACATGCACCAACTATGGAGCAATAGCATCAATGCCTACATTAAGCGAAATAAAAGAGTTATATTAATGTCTTTTATTATAAAAATATAATTATAGGGAGCTGAAAGAATATAAATGGTTATTTTTTTGAACCTCCCATATTCCTAACACTACATACATGTTAACTATTTAAAACTAAAGAAAAAATTGTGTTAAATATGAATACTAGTGTGTAAAAAGAAAATCAAGTGTGTAAAATAAAAATATTTAGTTACTAAAAGTATGTGAGAAACTTAAATTAGTAGAATATATTTTTTATTTACACGCTTTTTGGCATACTAATTGCTTTTATATTATTAGACAAGTAATAAAATGTAAAGGTTACTTTCAGTAATTATAAATACTTGCTTTGAAATTTTACCTAATAATTAAATAGAAGGACAAATTATTTTGAACTTATTAGCTAGAATAAGTACATATTAAAAATATAGGTTAAAAGGAGGTATTAATTAATGAAACAAATTGATAAGATTTATGACTATATATTATCAAATTCTAAAGCATTTACTAAAGAAAAATTATTGAAAATAAAGGGATTTAGTGCTCAAGAAGTTGGAGAGCATCTTCAAATGTTAAGAAGTAATGTATCAAGAGAACTTAATACTCTTTGTAGGGAAAAGAAAATAATTAAGATTATAAATAGACCTGTTCTGTATTTTGATAGAGAGCAATTTATAAAAATATTAAATGTAACGCTAAATGATGATTGCGATGAAATTATAGAAATTAGTAATTTTATTAGCGATGCATCAGATGCTAAACAAGAAGATAAGTCACCTTTCAATTCTTTAATTGGTTTTAACACAAGTCTAAAAAATCAAATAGAACAAGCTAAAGCTGCTTTGTTATATCCACCAAATGGTCTTCACACATTAATAATTGGCAGTACAGGCGTTGGTAAAAGTTTGTTTGCAAATATGATGTATGAATATTATAAGCATATAAAAGAGCTGACTGAAGATCCACCATTTATTATATTTAATTGTGCGGACTATAGTAATAATCCACAACTTCTTTTATCTTATATATTTGGTTATGTTAAAGGTGCATTCACAGGTGCTGAAAAAGAAAAGGAAGGTATAGTTGAAAAAGCAGATGGTGGTATATTGTTTTTAGATGAAATACATAGATTACCACCAGAAGGTCAAGAAATGGTTTTTTATTTTATGGATACAGGTACATATAATAAGCTTGGAGAGAGCGATAGGCACCGGAAAGCAAGTGTATTATTGATTGGAGCTACAACAGAAGATCCGAGTTCTACATTGCTTAATACTTTTGTTAGAAGAATTCCTATAACTATAAATATTCCTGCTTTTGAGGAAAGACCTATTGATGAAAAGTTAGAATTGGTGCAATATCTGATTTCAAAGGAAGCTCAGAGAGTAAATAAAACTATTACAATTTCATCAGAAGCTATAAAAGCTTTAATAGGTAGCACTACATATGGAAATGTTGGACAATTAAAATCCAATATACAGTTAGTTTGTGCAAAGGGATTTTTTAATTGTATTAACACAAATAAAGATATAGAGATAAATTTAGCACTATTACCTCCAAATATAAAAAGTGGAATACTAACATTTGGAAATCAAACCAAAGATAATACAACTATGTGGAATATGATGCCAAGTAGTATTACTATTCAGCCTGATGGTAATAAAACATTTTTAGAAACAGATGATTATGAAACACCATTTAATATTTATAGCATAATAGAAAATAAAACTTCTCTTCTTCAAGAAGAAGGAATGAATGATGAGGAAATAAAGAGTTTTATAACTACAGATATAAATATACATTTAAAACGGTTTTACGAGAGGTTTAAGAATGATATAAATCGTAGAGAAGGGCTATTAAAGATTGTTGATAAAGGTATTGTTGATTTTGCAGAAGAAATAAAAATATTAGCTGAAAATAAATTAAATAAAAAACTAAATGAAAGATTCATTTATGCTATAAGTCTTCATTTTAGCGCATTATTTAATCGTATTAAAAAAAATACTGTTTCTTTTGAATCAAACATTGATTTATCAATATCAATTGAAAGTAAAGAATATGAGGTGGCTAAAGATATTCATAAACTTATAGAAAAGAAATTTAATATTAGTATACCTAATGTAGAAATAGAGTATTTAGCATTACTTTTGAATTCAATACAAGAGTCATCTCGTCAAGAAAGAGTAGGTATTGTAGTAGCGGCACATGGTTCAAGTATTGCTACGGGTATGGTTAGCTTAGCTAAAAAACTTTTTGATGCTGATAATATTCTAGCAGTTGATATGCCACTTGAAATGAATCCTTCTGACATCTTAGAAACTGTTATTGAAAAGGTTAAAGCAGTTAATGAGGGGAAGGGAGTTTTGCTTTTAGTTGATATGGGATCTCTAAATAGTTTCAGTGATGTTATTACTGAAAAAACTAATATTATTACTAAAAGTGTTGATATGGTATCTACCCCATTAGTATTAGAAGCTGTTAGAAAATGTTCTGTTTGTGATACAGATTTAAATTCTGTTTATTCATACTTACTTACTGATTTTAGAGGATATACTAATAACATAACTACACAACTTACTCAAGAAAAGAAAGAACATGAAAAAGTTATAATTACTATTTGTTCTACTGGAAAAGGTGCAGCAATTAAACTTAAAGAATTAGTAGAAAATGTTACGAATAATATTGGCTCTGAAAATATCAACACTATTCCACTTGGATTGAATAATTTAACTAAGTCAATTAGTGAGATTTCTGAAGAAAATAATATTTTAGCTATTATAGGTATTGAAAACCCTAATATTGGGATTCCTTTTATATCCATAGAGCAATTGATTGATGGGACAGGAGAAAGTATTCTAATAAATATTATAGAAGGTAAAAATATTCAACCTATTATTAATAGAGGAGAAAATCAAATAATTTTTAAAAATCTCTGCATACAAACTCTTAGTGAATTTATAACATTTCTTAATCCTAAAAAGATCTATTCGTTATTAGATGAATTTGTGAATTTAATTGAAAAATCAGTGAATATAAATTTTGAAAATCCAGTTAAATTAAGAATTATATTTCATGTTGCATGTGCACTAGAAAGAATGCTTCTGAACAATGGATTAACATATGATAATGACAATTTAGAATTTGATAAACAAACTATACAAGCATTAAAGGAAGCTAGCTTAATTTTTAAAACTGCATTATCAATAAATTTAACTGATGACGAAATATATTATATTGCTGACATTATAAAGGTGTGTTAATTCTCTTAAATTTAAGAGATAACTGTGTTGAATTTAATTATAAGTATGTAATTTGAGAAGTTAGAGTGTAAAACAAAATATTCAATTATTAATAAATAAGTAAAAACCTTACTTGAGCATCATATATTTGTATTTACACTCTTATTTGGCATGCTAATTGCTTTATATAATTTAGTATAGAAACAATATATGTAGTAGTGAAAGGATGATGAAATAATGATCTCAGTAATAATAGGTACCCATGGTATGTTTTCAGAAGAAATTCTTAAATCAGCAGAAATGATTTTTGGAACTCAAGAAAATGTGGGTACTGTCACTTTTAAACCAGGTGAAGGTGTAGAAAACCTATTAGAAAAATATAATAAGCTTATAAATGAATTAGATTGCGCAGATGGAGTCTTATTTATGGTAGACCTTTTTGGAGGAAGTCCATTTAATGCAGCTAGTATTATTGCAATGAAACATGACAATATGGAAATTGTAGCTGGAGTTAATCTTCCAATGATTTTAGAAACTTTGGGAAGTAGAGATTTTTCAAGCTTATCAGAATTATTAGCAATTGCAGAAAATTCGGGTAAAGAAGCTATTAGAGTTTTAACTAAAAATATTCAAACAGATATAGAAGATGAAATGGTATAGAATTTTCAAACAGTTATAAAAATTATATGTAATTTTTTATAAAGCAAATATAAATTAAAAAAAGTGAGGTATAGGAAATGGAAATTAGTTTTGTAAGAATAGACGACAGATTAATACATGGACAAGTTGCAACAGTTTGGACGAAAGAGAGTGGGTGCAATAGAATATTTGCTTGTAGTGATGAAGTTGCAGCAGATGATTTGAGAAAACAATTAGTAATTCAAGTATCACCACCAGGAATAAAAGCATATGTGCTTCCAATAGCAAAAGCAATTGAAGCATATAACAATCCTAAATTTGACAGTTTCAAAACTTTATTTTTATTTACAAACCCTACAGATGTATTAAGAATGGTTGAAGGCGGAATAGATATTAAATCTGTAAACGTTGGTGGAATGTGTTTTAAAGCCGGTGACAAACAAATTACAAACGCATTATGTATGAATGATGTTGATATTGAAGCATTTAAAAAGCTTAATGAAAAAGGTATCGAATTAGAGGTAAGAAAATTAGCAAAAGATAACAAGATTAACTTAATGGATAGATTAAAAGAGTTAAAACTTATATAGATATAAAATTAAATTTTATATAATTAAAAGAAGAAAGAGAGGAATTATAATGAACACTTTACAATTAATTTTATTAGTAATAGTTGCAGCAATTGCTGGTATGGGAAGCGTACTTGATGAAGCACAATTTCACAGACCATTAGTTGCATGTACACTAGTCGGACTTGTACTTGGAGATATTCAAACAGGAATTATATTAGGTGGAACACTTGAAATGTTAGCACTTGGGTGGATGAATGTTGGTGCAGCAATGGCACCAGATGCAGCCCTTGCAAGTGTAATTTCAACAGTACTTGTAGTAGTTGGACATCAATCAATTGGAGCAGGTATAGCAGTAGCAATTCCAATTGCAGCAGCAGGACAAGTACTTACTATATTTGTAAGAACAATAACAGTATTTTTCCAACATTTAGCTGATAAATATGCAGAGACTGGTAATACAAGAGGCATAGAAATGTGTCATTTCTTAGGATTATCACTTCAAGGAATCCGTGTAGCTGTACCAGCTGCTATAGTAGGAATGCTAGCGGGTACAGATGCTGTAAACGCAATGCTTGCAGCTATTCCACCAGTAATTACAAGAGGACTTCAAGTATCCGGTGGATTTATAGTAGTTGTAGGATATGCAATGGTAATTAACATGATGAATATTAAGTCATTAATGCCATTCTTCTTTATTGGATTCATACTAGCAGCATTTACTGGTGTTAACTTGATTGGTTTTGGAGCAATAGGTGTTATTTGCGCTATATTCCACATTCAATCAATAGCAAAAGAAAGTAAAGTAGCAGTAGCTGGTGACTCGGATGGTATTGACGATTCAGACTTAATGTAAATAAAAAAAGGAGGATATTATAATGAGTGAAAAGAAATTAGATAGAAGTGATATAGTAAGCATGTTTATTCGTTCAAATTTTCTATTAGGATCATTCAACTTTGAAAGAATGCAAGCAATAGGATTTTGTGTAACGATGATACCAGCTTTGAAGAAGTTATATAAAGGTGACGAATTAAGTGAAGCACTTAAAAGACACTTAGAATTCTTTAATACACAACCATTCATGGCTACTCCAATTATGGGTATAACAGCAGCAATGGAAGAACAAAGAGCAAATGGTGCTGATATTAGTGAAGCATCAATCAGTGGTGTTAAGATTGGTCTTATGGGACCACTTGCTGGAGTTGGAGATCCAATATTCTGGGGAACTTTAAGACCTGTACTTGCAGCACTCGGTGCTGGACTTGCACTTACTGGAAGCATTATTGGACCATTAATATTCTTCTTAGGATTTAATGCAATAAGACTTGCAACAAATTGGTATGGAATGTTCTACGGATATGAAAAAGGAACTCAATTAGTTTCTGATATGTCAGGGAATAAACTTAGATATCTTACAGAAGGATCGTCAGTACTTGGATTATTAGTTATAGGTGGTCTTGTTTCAAAATGGACAAGTATTAACATACCATTTGTTTTATCTAAATATACACAAGCTGATGGAAAAGAAGTTATTACAACTGTTCAAAGTGTATTAGATAGTTTAATGCCAGGATTAGTTCCACTTCTATTAACATTTGCATGTATGTACTTATTGAAGAAAAAAGTTAATCCATTATTAATCATATTTGGATTATTTGCAGTAGGTATATTAGGTGTTGCATGCGGAATATTACAATAATTCTTGGTGTAACCTGTAGATTATTTTAAGAAATTTACTATAAATTAATAGTCACAATTAAATAGCATGAATTGCCCAATTATAATATATTGTATATAAAAACAATATGTTATAGGGTGATTTGTGCTATATATTAATACTGTATTTTAATTAGTTATATGTGAATTTAATTAAAAAGTAAACTTTACCTAAATGAAAAGGTTTTTATATTTATAGTAAACTCATATGGAATTTTTAAGGAAACTCGACTCCTTTTAGTCGCTGAGTAAGTGATTCACATCAAATCATAGGTTAGAGTTCTCTACTTATAGAAATATAAATTTAACGTTATTAAAATAATTATATTTAAGAATCGAAAGATAAAAACTACTAAAAATAAAGATAAAAGGGGTAAAAAAATGAAAAAATTAAAGTTGAAGTTAATAGCAATAACAGTAGCTACTATGACAACAGCAGCGTTACCTTCAGTAAGTGCATCAGCAGCTTGGATGCAAAATGAAGGAAAGTGGAACTATTTAAGTGATTCAGGAGAAATGAAGACAGGTTGGATTAACGATAATGGTGCATGGTACTATTTAGATAATTCAGGAGAAATGAAGACAGGCTGGGTTAACAATAATGGTACATGGTACTATTTAAGTAATTCAGGAGCAATGAATACAGGTTGGGTTAATGATAATGGTACATGGTACAATTTAAATAATTTAGGAGCAATGAATACAGGTTGGATTAATGATAATGGCAAATGGTACTATTCAAATAATTTAGGAGAAATGAAGACAGGCTGGATTAATGACAATGGCACATGGTATTTTTCAGCTGCATCAGGAGCAATGCAAACTGGTGTAGTTCAAGTAGATGGAAAAACTTATTGTTTAGATGCTACTACAGGATCTATGAAAGTAGGAGATGTAACAATTGATGGAAAAGTTTACACTTTTGCACAAAGTGGAGAAGCGATAGGAGACAGTATACCAACATCTAAAGCATTTAATTCAGCTGGTGTTCAATTGACTGGTACTAATACTTCAGGCAAGGATACTAACGCATCAAATACAGCAGCAACATCTAGTAGTAGTAGTAGTAGTAGTAGTAGTAGTAGTAGTAGTAGTAGTAGTAGTAGTAGTAGTAGTAGTAATAGTAATAATAATAATAATAAAGATATTAATGCTGGTGTTTCAACTAATTATTTAGAAGATTATCGTGAACAATATCATTTTTCTGTTGCTAAGGCATGGGCAAATGATCCTAATGGAATGGTTTACTTCAATGGTGAATACCATTTATTTTATCAATATAACCCAGATGCGTCAGTATGGGGACCAATGCATTGGGGACATGCGGTTAGTACAGATTTAATTCATTGGACAGAACTACCTATTGCTTTAGCACCAGATGATGGTGGAACAATATTCTCAGGATCAGCAGTTGTAGATAAGGATAATACGACTGGTTTCTTTGATGGAATTGCTGGTGGAGGATTAGTTGCAATTTATACTCAAGATTATAAGGATAACGGTGCAGAAAGACAAAAACAAAGTATTGCCTATAGTAAGGATAATGGAAGAACATGGATTAAGTATGAAGGAAATCCTGTTATTGCAGCAGAAAGTGATCCATTAAATAATTCTGCATTTAGAGATCCTAAAGTATTCTATAATGAAGATGCTAAAGAATGGATGATGGTAGTTGCAGGCGGACCACTAAGATTCTTCTCATCAACAGATTTAAAGACTTGGAAAGCAGAAGGACTGCAGCCAGAAATTCAAACAGAGTGTCCAGATATATATAAATTAGAAGTTGGAGATACTGGAACATATAAATGGGTGTTAAGTGAAGGTGGAAGATATTATAGAGTTGGAGATTTTAAAGAAGTAGATGGCGTTTGGAAATTTGTTCCTGATAATGATGAACATTTACCTATGAATTTTGGTAAAGATTCATATGCTGCTCAAACTTATTATGGTACAGGTGAAAATGGTACACCAGATGGTAGAAGAATTATGATTAACTGGATGAATAATTGGGATTACTGTAATGCCATTGCCCCAATAACAAAGACATTTAACGGACAATTTACGCTACAAAATGAATTAAAATTAGCTCAAACAGATGAAGGGATTCGTTTGATACAACAACCAATAGAAGAATATAAAACCTTACGTAAAGAACCTATAACCTTTGATAATGTTACAATTTCTCCAGATCAACCTAATATTATGAGTAACTTATCTGGAAGTAAATATGAAATTGTTTCAGAGTTTACACCAAATGCAAATACAACAGAATTTGGATTTAAATTACGTGTTGGAAAAGATGCAGGTCAAGAAACAATAGTTAAGTATAATATTGCAAGTGGAAAAGTAACCCTTGATCGTACGAAATCAGGACAAGCACCAGGGAATTTCGCACAAGCATATAGTAGTAAGGTAAATAAAACAGCAGATGGTAAGATTCAATTGCATATTTTTGTAGATTCATCATCTGTAGAGGTATATGGAAATAATGGAGAGGTATGTGGTTCAGCTCAAGTTTTCCCTAATCGTTCAAGTCAAGGGATAGAAGTATATTCACTTGGTGGAGAAACAAAAGCTACAATAGCATATTACCCATTAAGTGGTATTTGGAATAATGAACTTAAGGGAACTAAAGCTGTTTTAGTATCATTAAGTGAAGGAGAACTAGGCAAAACTGTAGGGGATGAATTTTCTATTTATACAGCTACACTTCCTGAATCAGCAGAGCAAGGGGTTATATGGAAATTTTCAGATGCTGAGGTTTTAGAAATTGTAAGCCAAGATAATATAAAGACAACATTTAAGACAGTAAAAGCAGGAAGTACAACTTTAACTGCTATTTCTAAAGATGGAAATGCTGAAAAAACAGCTAATTTAAATGTTTATGGTAATGATCCAAGTGGTATTATTAAAGATTTAACTAGCTTTAGTACTAATGGGACTTGGTATGTTAAGGGTAATGCTTATGTAGGGAATGATGATGGTGATGCATTCGCAGTATCAGAACAAACCAATGAGATTGGAATGGTATCTACATTAGAGGCAGATGCAGATGTATCAGATGGAAATACTGCAGGTCTTATACTATTATCTCAAAATGCAAATCCAAAGGAAGGATCTGTAATAGCAAATATAAATAAAAATGGTGAATATAGAGTGTTTGAATTCACAGGGCTTGATGGAAATGGAAATCCAATAGTTAAGGATTTAATTTACGGTATAGTTCCAAAAACAGATGATAATATATATAAATTAAAATCAGAAGTAAATGGAAAACATATTAAGTATTGGATTGATAACGAATTAGTTTGTGATACTAATCAAGATTTTGAAACAGGAAGATTTGGATTAAATGTTTTTGGAAGAGCAACATCATTTACAAATGTAACTCTTAAGAATAATGTTCCAAGTACTCAAACAAGTATTCCTGGCTCAGGTTTAACTTTTAACAATACACCAGAGGACTTACATGTTTCTGATGATAGCTATGTGGTAGATAAAGGTAAACAAGAAAATGGTTTTGCAATATCAGATCAAAATATAGATACTGCTCAAAACACATATACTTTAGACATAGATTCTAAGATTTTAGGAGATTGGCGTAACCAAATCCCAGCAAGTGGCGATGTTGCAGGTGTTGTATTATTTGCTCAAAGCGATGATTTCTTCGCAGGCGGAGGTATTATAGCTAATGTAGGAAAGTGGGGCTCATGGAGAATGTTTGCACGGCTACCAGATGGAAGTGAGGTTGAACTTGCAGATGGTAATGTTGGTGAAACAACCTACAGAACGTACAAGCTAAAAGTAAAACTAGTAGGAAACAAAATTAGTTTCTGGATAGATGATAAACTAGTGTGTGATAATATAGAACAAAATTATTATACAACAGGGAAACTTGGATTAAATGTATGGAATGGACCATCAGAATTCAGGAATATAACTCTTAAGGAAGATTCTGTTTTAGGAGCTGGACAAACATCAACAACAACTGGAGCAGCAGTTTCAGTTGCAGCAATAGCAGGAGTGACAGCACCAGTAACAGGAGCAACTCCAGTATTAACAATAGCTGATACGACAGAATATACAGGAACGATTGCATGGAGCGGAACTTCAGGAACATTTGCTGCAAGCACACCATACACAGCAACAATAACAATAACACCAAAAGAAGGTTATACATTAATAGGCGTGCGAAAAGACTTCTTTACAGTGAATGGAGCAAAAGCAACAAATGACGCTGATTCAGGCGTTATAACAGTAGTATTCCCACAAACCAATTAAAAAGTTATCTCAAGTTAGGACAATAGATAGTTTTGTGCTAAAAACAAAACTATCTACTGTTTTTTATTAGTTTGTAAAGACTTTCGTAATATTATTTATTGGCTTATTATGGAGTTGTTTTTAAGTGCATAATGAAATGATGCCAGGTTTGAAAAAATAAAAATATTTGCTAGGAGGCAGAAAAAAGTGAAACAAAAAGAAAGTAAAGAAATATTTTTAAATGTATATGATTCTGTTTCAAAACTTTCAGCGGAAATTCAAGAAGTAGCTTCAACTTCTCAGCAATTAACTACATTTGTTGAGGGAATATCCGTCTTTAGTGGAGAAACATATAATAAGGTTTTAGATTTGGATGATATACTTCAAGTTATGGAAAATATAGCGAAGCAATCTAATCTTCTCGCACTTAACGCAGCTATAGAAGCGGCGCGAGCAGGAGATTTTGGGAGAGGTTTTAGTGTAGTTGCTAAAGAAATGGGTAAACTTGCAACTCTAAGTAAAGAATCTGTTAAAAATGTTAACACATCACTTAATTCTATGATTAAGTCTATTGAATCCATGGCTTGTCAGATATCAGAAATAAGCACTAGTATTGAAGCACAAACAACTGCAACTGAAAAAATCGCAGCAACTTCACAGGATATATTGGAGTTAATGCAACATCTTGCTGATATTTCTAGAGTTTCTTCATCAGAGGATGACTTAAATAAATAATCAAAAACACCAAAATTAAAAATTCTAGGTGGTGAGTATCTTATGTGTACACTTACAAAGAATAATAACAGTTAGATTTAAGTAAAATTAACAAATTACAAAGATCTACTAAAGGGGGAGAGGGCTTTACAATTATATTAATTCATATGATTGATTTAAAAAATATTAAATTTAAATGTATAAAAATATTGTGAAGAGAAGAAAGATGTTATAAAAAGAATATTAATTTATACATTAGTAGAATCTATCTTAAGATTTCCAGATGATAAGTTTTTTGCTATATAATTAATATGATTAATTCCTTCAAATAATGAATCTTCTAATGCTTTGCTCAATAAAGTGGATATTGCTACTAAAATCAGCATAGTAAAAACAAGGAACATAAGAGATGCATTTTTATATATGTTTGAATTGATTACAAAAGATTCTGCACTTTTTTGAGATGTTTCAAAAATCTTAACTATAAAATTTTGAGTATTTGCAATTTTCAAAGAATAAGTCTCTTGACTTATTTGAATTACTGAAGAGCTAACATTTAATTTAAGCAAATCACCTAATTTGCTTCTCTCATCTTCTGTGCTTTGTACACTTGATAAAAATTCATTTAGTAATACGGGATCTTCTTTAAATATTTCTTTTAGAATCCCTAAATTACCTGTAAGCTTTAAAGCTTCTTCATCAGCGTTTTGTAAATATATATTTCTATTGTCTAAATCAGTTTCTGAAATAGATTTATACATGTTCATATTCATTGTTTGTAGATTAACTCTAATATCCGATATTGTCTGAGAAACTTTATATGGGCCACCATATAAAGAATTTGTTCTTGAAGAGATAAAGAGTACAACAGATATCACAACTATCATGAGAAAAAGAGTAAGTCCTATAATAGATGAAAATGTTCTTTTCAATTTATTATGAATAGAATAATTTTTAATAAGTTGTTTTAATTTTATGTACATATGAAATCTCTCCTTATAATAAGAATTTTATTATGTAATAAAATTCTCTTGTTTTTAAATCAAATATTATTGTTAATTAATATTCTTACATAGATAAGATACATATAAATTAATCTATATAATTATTTTATGTAAGTTTATAAAATCATTTTCTTTAATAATTATAAAGTACATTTAGTAATTATAAAATGTATTTATCAGCTAATAATATTGTTAAATGTAGTATATTTCATATTGTTAGGCACATGAAAATAAATAACAAGTCCAAAGTTGCCATGTGTATTTGCCTTATAGCGGGCTATAGTTGAACATGCTCATGAGTATGACACTAAATGGACACGCATACTGACTTGTTATTTTTTGTTCTATACGTAAATTACAAGGCTGTGCTAAGCAGAGGGATGTTTACTAGACTCAAAGTATAAAAACTACTAAAAATAATAAGAAAAGGGGTAAAAAGATGAAAAAGTTAAAGTTAAGATTAGTATCAATAACAGTCGCAACTATGACAATAGCCACAACATCTGCAATAAGAGTGTCAGCAGCTTGGAAACAAAATCAAGGTAAATGGTACTAGATAATGGCACATGGTATAGTCTAAGTGATTCGGGAGAAATGAAGATGGGTTGGATTAATGACAATGGTAGATGGTATTTTTCAGATGTATCAGGAATAATGCAAACTGGGGTAGTTCAAGTAGATGGCAAAATTTATTCACTAGATGCTGATACAGGTGTTATGCAAGTAGGAGATGTAATAATAATTGGAAGAAATGATACCATATAAATGTGTAAAATGTGGAATAACAGAAAATATACCTAAGGAGGTTGTAGAATACTTTGATGAGATGGATCAAAGTAATATAGATGAACTGCCTTGTTTCTAGTGTGAAAAATGTGGCGGAATTATGAGACCTAAAGAATACAATGGGATATATGGGAAAAATTATAAGATATAATAAGAAAACCATAGAGAAACTTTGTGGTGGATTTTCTATTGATGCTTATTTATCAGATATAACAAGAAAACATAAAGATATTGAAAGGTGGAGAAAAAAATGAATCAAAAAAATAGAATGTTGGCGGGTCTGCCATATACATGGCTAGATGGACTTAGTGGAGAAAGGGTGGAAAATAAGTTAAAAATATATGAATATAATTTACTTCGTCCAAATGAAACAGAAAAAATGAATAAGCTTATTAAAGATATACTTGGAAAAACGGATAATAATGTTTTTATAGAGCAACCATTTCATTGTGATTATGGTAAAAATATTGAAGTTGGAAACAACTTTTTTGCAAACTATAATTGCACTATTTTAGATGTTGGAAAGGTAACCATAGGAAATAATGTTTGGCTTGGTGGAAATGTTGTTGTAAATCCTGGAGTTAACATTGGAAATAATGTTGTTGTTGGTTCAGGAAGTGTTGTTACCAAAGATATTCCGGATAATGTGATAGCAGTAGGAAATCCATGCAAGGTCATTCGTGAAATTACAGAAGAAGACCGTAAGTATTATTATAAAAACTACGAGTTTGATGTTGATGATTACACTTTAACATAGCATAAATAAAAAAAATACGTTTTGTGTGTGTATAATTTGTAACATAAGGCACATAAAAGAAAATGACAATATATAGTATTATACTCACTTGCTATTTTTCGAATGTGCCTTATAAGAATTTTCATATTTGCATTTATATAAGTTTAAATAATGATTTTACAATTAGGAATTCTAAAGTTCTAATAAAAGAATTTTAAAACTTTAGAATTTTAGAATTTGCTTGTAAAATGCGGGTTAAGATATATGTGAAGACTTTATTGCAACATATATAGAATACAGGATTAAATAATAAAATGTACCCTATAAGATAGACAGTAAATAAAATATCTATCTTATAGGGTTTTTATGTATAATAAAACAAAGAGATAGGAGTAGATTTTATGAGTAATAAGTTATTTACAAAAGAAGAAATAGAATTGATATCTAGAAATAAATATGTAAAAAATGTTAGTGAAAGATCAATTACATATACAGATGAATTCAGACGAATTTTTATATCAGAATACGAAAAAGGAAAGTTTCCACGAAAGATATTTGAAGAATCTGATTTCGTGATAAGTATCTTAGAGATTGGACGAATTGAATCGATAAGTAAAAAATGGCGTGCTGCCTATAAGGAAAACGGTATACATGGTTTAGATGATACAAGAAAAGGCAAAGCTGGGCGACCTCGTGATAAGGAACTTTCTATAGACGAAAAATATGAACGTCTTAAAGTACAAACTACTCTACTGAAAGCTGAGAATGAATTATTAAAAAAACTCGATTTGATAGAAAGGAGAGTGATAAAACGAAAATAGGTTCATTAACAAAAGAAAATTTCATTCTTATTAAATCAGTAATTAAAAAATATAAATTAAAGAATATGACAAGCTATTTATGCACATTAGCTGGTGTATCACGTTCTGGATATTATAATTATTTTTCAGCAAAATCCGAATGCTTGCGCAGCAAGCGCAACGATAATGATTTGGAAGTTAAAGATATAATTTTAAAGGCATTCAACTTCAAAAAACATAAAAAAGGTGCAAGACAAATAAAGATGGTATTGAAATCTCAATATGGAGTTGTATATAATCTAAAACGTATTCGCAGACTTATGAAAAAATATGACATAGTTTGTCCTTATAGAAAAGCAAATCCATATAGACGAATGGTAAAAGCAACTAAAGAACATAAAGTCTTACCTAATGTGCTTAATAGGAATTTCAAACAGAATACCCCTGGCAAAGTATTGCTTACGGATATTACCTATTTGTTCTATAAAAATAAAAGCAAAAAGGCTTATTTGTCGACCATTAAAGATGCATCAACTAATGAAATAATGGCTTATAATGTATCTGATAGTCTCACATTAGATATAGTTATCGATACTATCACCAATCTTAAGAAATCAAAAAGTGTAAAATTTCATCCTGAAGCTTTCATTCATTCAGATCAAGGATCACACTACACAAGTCCTAAATTTCAGAAGTTAGTAAAAGAATGTGGGTTTGGTCAATCTATGTCTAGACGAGGAAACTGTTGGGACAACGCCCCGCAGGAATCATTCTTTGGGCATTTCAAAGATGAAGTAAACATAAAACAATGCCAAACATTAGAAGACCTAAAAAATGAGATAGACCAGTACATGATTTATTATAACAACTATAGATATCAATGGAATTTAAAAAGGATGACTCCTGTTGAATACAGAAATCATCTCATTGATTCTACACAGTATTTTTAACAATGTCCTTTACAAAGGGTACATTTTATAAAATATTACTGTATATTATTTAATTAAGAAAGATAAAAAATTATACAAAAACTTTTTATATATAGTATTGACACAAATTATAAACATATGTTAAAATAATTTCAATGAAAACGATATTTTTTTTGAAGATGTCGTGTAACGTTTCACCGGAAGGAATATTTTTAGATATATATGTTGTAAAAGTTAATCTACATTAAAATATAACATGGTAGATGAATTTTAGGAAGAATTATTAGTTCAACATATATAATATAAAAATATATTTTTTTAAATATTGTGTAACGTTTCACGGAAAGGGGATACAGAATTAAAATGAAGCAATTAGATAGTGTATTAGAAGAACTACAAGATTCAAAAGTAAAAAGTAAGCAATTAGAAGAAGCTCTAGAATTTATTAAAAATAATAAATATACAATAAAAAAAGAAAATAAACCCAAATATCATGTAATAGGAGATATTGGTTGGATAAATGATCCTAATGGATTTTCATGCTATAAAGGAGAATACCACTTATTCTATCAATATTATCCATATGATATAAAATGGGGTCCTATGCATTGGGGACATGCAACAACAAAAGATTTTATTAAATGGACACCTAAACCAGTGGCGTTAGCACCAGATGAGAGCTATGATGAAAACGGTTGTTTCTCCGGAAGTGCAATACAAGTAGGGGATAAACATGTATTAATGTATACTGCCCATCTTGATCCGGATAAAGAAAACCCACAATCTATACGTCAGACTCAATGTATTGCAATTGGAGATGGTAAAAGATATGTGAAGGTTGAGGAAAATCCAGTTATTAAAACTGAACAGATTATATCAAAAAGTAATTTATCAGATTTTCGGGATCCTAAGATATGGGAAAAAGATGGTCATTTCTATGTAGTAGTGGGTAGTAGACATGAAGATGGAAGTGGACAAATATTATTATATAAATCTGAAAATCTAGTTGATTGGAGTTTTGTTGGGGTTATGTGCAGAAGTGAAAATAAGTTAGGAAGAATGTGGGAATGCCCAGATTTATTTGAACTTGATGAATATGATGTTTTGTTAACATCACCACAAGAAATGAAGCCAGAAGTTCATAGATTTCAGAATGTATTTGGAACAATCTGCATGATTGGAAAAGTAAATTATGAAACAGGAGAATATACGTATGATATATGTGATGAAATTGATGGAGGGTTAGATTTTTATGCACCTCAAACATTAATTACACCAGATAATAGAAGAATAATGATAGCATGGATGCAGTCTTGGGAACGAAATATACCATCTGATAAATTTGGTTTCACTGGCATGATGACAATACCTAGAGAATTAACTGTTAAAAATAATAAATTAATTCAAAATCCTGTACGTGAAATAGAGAATTATAGAAGTAATAAAATTGAGTATAAAAATGTAAAAATTGATGGGGATGTTAGATTAGATAACATTGAAGGTAATTGCATTGATTTAATAATTGAAATTCCAAAAGTTGATTATATGACTTTTGAAATTAAATTGTTCAAAAATGAAGAATTTGAAACTGTTTTATCTTATAACGCAAAAGAAAAAGTACTAACCTTTGATAGAAGTAATAGTGGCAGTGGAATAAATGCTCTAAACAAAACAACTACTAAGATTGAATCTGGAAATGATGAAATTAAGTTAAGATTGCTAATAGACTTGTACTCAGTTGAGGTATTTGTTAATGATGGTGAATATACAATGACATCTACAGTTTATTCTCCGGAAAATGCTCAAGAAATTTCCTTTTATTCTGACAAACAAATTTGTGTGAATATAGAAAAGTGGAATATTGAGTAAAACATATAAAGGAATGATTTTAGTTATTATAGATGTAATATCGGCTTTAGAATAAGCACTAGAATTTAAGGAATCATATAAAGAATAGGAGGAGTTAAAATGGAGAAATCATCAAATGAAAACTCATTAATGAATGAATCAACTATAAAAAAGCCCAAAAAACAAAAAAAATCATGGAAATCAACATGGGCGCAGATGAAAAAACATTATCAAATATATTTTCTTTTATTACCAACATTGATTTACGTATTTATCTATAATTACATACCTATGTATGGAGTTCAAATAGCATTTAGAGATTATAGTCCTAAGAAAGGAATAATAGATAGTGCATGGGTTGGACTAAAGTATTTCGCGAAATTTTTTGAGTCTTATAGATTTGAACAATTATTAAGTAATACTTTAATACTAAGTCTGATGACACTAATAATTTCATTTCCAATTCCAATAATAATAGCATTAATGCTAAATCAGGTGAAATCAAAAAAATATGCAAGTTTTGTACAAACAGTATTATACGCACCAAATTTTATTACAGTTGTAGTATTAGTTGGTATGATGTCGGTATTGTTATCTCCAAGTACTGGTATTGTAAATTTAATTATTCAAAGATTTGGAGGAAATCCAGTTCACTTTATGGGTGAACAAGGCTGGTTTAGGTGGTTATACGTATTATCAGGTGTTTGGCAAACAACAGGGTTTAACGCAATAATCTATTTAGGTGCATTAGCAGGTGTTCCTACAGAATTATATGAAGCAGCAAAAATTGATGGAGCATCAAGATTCAAAACTATTATAAATGTAGATTTACCTTGTATAAAGCCAATGATTATTACAATGTTTATTTTAGCAGTAGGAGGTCTTATGAATGTAGGGTTTGAAAAAGTTCTTATAATGCAAAATGATTTAAATCGTAGTGTAGCGGATGTTATTCCAACGTATGTTTATGATATTGGTATTACACAAGCTCAGTATAGTTATTCAACTGCTATTGGTTTATTTAATACTGTTATTAATGCTATTTTATTAGTCTTAGCTAATATATTCTCTAAGAAAGCAACGGGGGAAGGAATATGGTAAAAAATCAAATGAAAACTAATAATAAAGTAAAAGATAGTTTAGGAGATAGAATTTTTGGTATTGGAAATATTTTAATTTTGACTGTTGCAGCATTACTAGTGATTTATCCATTATATTTTGTTGTAATTGCTTCTTTCAGTGATCCAGTTGCTGTACAATCTGGTGAAGTTTTATTTACGCCAAAAGGATTTACATTAGATGGATATGTAGCTATCTTGCATAATAAAGCAATTATAAGTGGATATGCAAATTCACTATTCTGCGTAGTTTTTGGAACAGGTATCAATTTATTCTTTACTATTACGTGTGCCTATGGACTTTCAAAAAAAACTTTACCCTTTAAAAATGGCATAATGTTTTTCTTAATGTTTACTATGTTTTTTGGTGGTGGTATGATACCAACTTATTTATTAGTAAAGAATTTAGGTTTACTTAATAGTTTATGGTCATTAATACTTACAGATGCACTTTCTATTATGAACGTGATAATTGTAAGAACGTATTTTCAAACAAGTATACCAAATGAACTTTATGAAGCAGCATTAATTGATGGATGTTCTGATATTAAAGCATTTATAAAGATCGCATTGCCACTTGCAAAACCAATTATTGCAATCATGGCATTATTCTATGGTGTTGGACAGTGGAATCAGCTATTTAAAGGGATTATTTATATTCAAAATCAAGAAGTGTATCCGCTACAACTAGTGTTAAGAAATATATTAATACAAAATAGCTCAGGTGCTTCAATGGGTGACTCAGCATCATTTTTAGCACAGCAAAGAATGGCAGAACTAATTAAATATGGAGCAATTATTGTAGGAAGTTTACCACCACTACTTGTTTATCCATTAGTTCAAAAGCACTTTAAAAAGGGTGTTATGGTAGGTTCTGTAAAAGGATAAATAAAATAAGAAAATTTATATTTGTTTTGTATATTGTTACTATCTTACTTTGGCGATATATATTTGTTGGAAAAATCATTAGTATATTTACTTGAATTAAGAGAAGCAATATTCATATAATTAATAACTAAAATTAAATAAGGGGGAATTTATTATGAAACTAAAAAAAATAATGGTACTAACATTAACATGTACATTAGTAGCAACGTCAATACTTACTGGTTGCGGAAAAACTGCAGATAAGGGTGGAGCAGCAAATAACTCACTAGAAAGTAAAACTTTCCATGCTACAGGATATCCAATTGTAGATGAAGCAATAACTTTAAAATTGACAGCACCCAAAACAGCGATTGCTCCTGATTTTGGAGAAATGAAAATAATGCAAGACTTGGCTAAGAAATGTAATATTAATATCGAGTGGAATAATATACCTGAAGCTGATTATGTAACAAAAAAGAATTTATTAGTTGCAAGTGGTGATTTACCAGATGGTTTTTGGAATAGTAAATTTACTGATTCCGATTTAGTAACTTATGGTGATGACGGTACAATTATTCCTCTTGGAGATTTAATAGAAAAATACATGCCAAATTTATCTGCTGAAATGAAAAAAGATCCAACAATTAAATCGAAGTTAACAGCTCCAGATGGTAAAATTTATTCATTACCATCAATTGAACAAATGGGATTAGTAAAAGCACCTTTCTTTACTGCTATTAATACTAAATGGCTTCAAAAATTAGGGTTAAGCACGCCAACTACTCCAGCAGAATTCAAAACTGTGCTTGAAGCTTTTAAAACAAAAGATCCAAATGGTAATGGTGTGCAGGATGAAATTCCATTTAGCTTTATGCCTAATTCTTTTTGTGCAGATCTTGGAGATTTAATGGCACCTTTTGGAATGGCTGATAACACTCAACATAGAATAGTAAGAGATAATAAGGTGATTTATACTGCCGTTCAAGATCAATATAAAGACGCAATTAATTATTTTCATAGCTTATATGCAGAAGGATTAATTGATCCTGAATCATTCACACAAGATGCACCAGCATATATTGCAAAAGGACAAAATGAACAAGATAAATTAGGAAGTTTTGTTTGGTGGGAAATTCCAGAAGTTGTTGGTGCAAATAGAGCAAAAGATTTTGCAATACTAGATCCATTTAAAAATGCACAAGGAGAAAAAGTAACTGGAAGAAGTAATCTAGATGAAACTAATAGAGCGGCATTTGTTATTACATCAGCAAACAAAAATGTTGCAGCAACTTTACGTTTTGTTGATTTAATGTATGCTAAAGACGTAAGCTCACAAATACAATGGGGACCAGTCGGCGATGTATTTACAAAGACAGATAGTGGACTTCTTAAATGGAAAGATGCTCCAGCAGGTACTACAATGGGTGAATATAGACAAAAAGTATGTCCAGGTGGTGGTAGCCCAGCTATCATAACAAAAGATGATTTTGGTACTGTTGTAGAAATGGAACCACGTGCAAAGGAAAGATTAGATATTATTCAATCTAAATTCGATCCTTATATGGAAAAACAATCTTATCCAAATGTATTCTTTGATAAGGATGAATTAAATACTATAAATACAGTTGAAACTGATATTTTAACTTACGTTAATGGTAAAAAAGCTGGTTGGATTAAAGATGGTGGTATTGATCAAGATTGGGATAGTTATAAAGCAGAATTAAATAAAATGGGACTAGACAAGTTAATGAAGGTTTATCAAGATGGTTTAGACAGATATAATAAAACTGCAAAATAATATATCGGAAGTAAATTATATTTAATTATCTATATATGTTGTAATTAGAAATTTACATGGAATAAAGAATATGAATACAAATTTTATGAAAAGATCATTTTGCAACATATATATTAAAATTTATTGATGCACTTAAATAGGAGTTGGGGTTGGTTTCCAACTCCTATTTATTTATACAAAAGAGGTAGTTATATAAAAGATTTATCTTTAAAGAAAAAATTATTTAAAATGATAGAACAGTTTAAAATTAAATAGTTCAATAAATAAGTGAATAAATATTGCTAAAACTATAAGATTATTGATAATATAAAGATGAAAATAATTTTATGTAACAAACAATATATGTAGAAATCTATATGAATAATGATATTCAGTAAAATAAAATTAATATAAAAGGATTTGATGTTATAGATGGCAGCAACAATGAAAGATGTAGCAAAAGAAGCAGGAGTAGCACTGGGAACAGTATCAAAAGTTATAAATAATATTCAAGTTGGTGAAGAATATAAAATAAAAGTAGAAGACGCAATTAAGAAATTAGGCTATGAAGTAGATGTATATGCACGTGGAATGAAAAAACAAAAAACAGATACAATTGCACTTATTATTCCTAATTTATTAAACCCATTTTTTGCTTCGTTTGCATATTATTTAGAATTTGAACTAAGTAAATACAACTATAAATTATTATTATGTAATTCAGATGGTCATGCAGGAAAAGAAGTACACTATATTAATATGGCGAAGCAAAATAAGGTAGATGGAATTGTTGGAATAACTTATAGTGATATTGATCAAGAAGTATCTAATAATTGCAAATTTGTTTCTATTGATAGACATTTTAGCAATTCTGATATTCCTTATGTTTCTTCTGATAATTATAAAGGAGGAGAAACCGCAGCAAAGAAATTAATAGAAACGGGTTGCAAAAATCTTGCTTTTATTCGTACAGGTTCTAATATATATGGGGAAACTTACAAAAGAAAACTTGGATTTATTGATACCTGTGAAAAGAACGGAATTAATTATACGTTATTAGAATTAATAGAGCCACATGAGAATGTAGAAGATGTTTGTTCAAAGTTCTTAGAGGAAAACATGTCTAATGGAAAATTATTAATTGATGGTATATTTTTTAGTACTGATACTCTTGCACTAAGAGTTAAAAAAGTAATTGAATCTTATGGATTTCTTATTCCAGAGGATGTAAGTATAATTGGATATGATGGTATTAAATTAATTGAGGAACTTGGATATTTTGTTTCAAGTATTCGTCAACCTGTTGATTTAATGGCAAAGAAGTGTGTTGAAATAATGATATCATTGATAAATAAAGAAACTGCAGCTGAAATTTCATATTTACCAATTACTTTTGTAGATGGCGGAACTACTAAATAATTAGAAATTATATTCTTCACTAATTTTAATACTAATATGAAACGTTTCAAAAATATAATAAAAATTATTGAGAGTTATTTATATATAACATTTAACCATATTTTCACTACATAATAATATGTGATTATTAAACTAAAAACTATATAATCTAAGTGAAAGCAGAAGATAATATAGTTTTTAGATAAATTTAAATGGTTTTAAATTAAAAGGACAGTAAAGAAGGAGATTATTATGAAGAAAAATAAAATTAAAAATGAAATTATGCTTATAACTTATGCAGATAGCTTAGGTGAAAATTTAACAGATTTAAAAGAAGTTTTAGATGAGCATTATGGAGGGGCTATCGGAGGTGTTCATATTCTTCCATTCTTCCCGTCATCAGGAGATAGAGGATTTGCACCAATGCGATATGACATAGTAGATGAAGCTTTTGGAACTATGGAAGATGTAAAAGAAATAAGCAAGACAAATTACTTAATGTATGATTTTATGGTAAATCATATTTCGAGGCAATCTGAATTTTTTAAAAATTTTGAAGAAAAGAAAGATGCATCAAAGTATAGTGATTTCTTTATAAGATATAAAGATTTTTGGGAAAATGTTGAACCAACTGAAGAAGAAGTAGATGCGATTTATAAGAGAAAACCAAAAGCACCATGTTATGAAGTTGAATTTAAAGATGGAACTAAAGAAAACGTTTGGTGTACATTTGGAGATGAACAAATCGATTTAAACATGGATTCAAAAGTGGCAAGAGAATTCATTAAAGAAACATTAATATCAATGTGTAAAAATGGTGCTTCAATTATCCGCTTAGATGCATTTGCATATGCAATAAAACAACCTGGAACTAGTTGTTTCTTTATTGAACCAGAAATGTGGGATTTACTTTATGAAATTCAAGAGATAGTAAATGAATATGGTGTTGAGATCTTACCAGAAATTCACGAACATTATACAATACAACATAAAATTGCTGAAAAAGGATTTTGGATTTATGATTTTGCACTACCAGTTTTAGTTTTACATTCACTATATTCAGGTAAAGGTGAAAATCTAAAAAAATGGCTTGATATGAGTCCAATGAAGCAATTTACTACATTAGATACACACGATGGTATTGGTATTGTTGATGTAAAAGATTTAATGACTGATGAAGAAATTGATGAAACAAAAGAAGCTATGTTTACAAAAGGTGCAAATGTTAATAAGATATACAATACAGCAGCATATAACAATTTAGATATATATCAAGTGAATTGTACTTATTATTCGGCACTGGGAAATAACGATAAGGCCTATTTATTAGCTCGTGCAATTCAATTTTTTGCTCCTGGAATACCACAAGTTTATTATGTAGGAATGCTTGCAGGGGAAAATGATATTGAATTAATAGAAGAAACTAAAAATGGTAGAGACATTAATCGTCACTATTATTCAAAAGAAGAGATTAAGAAAAACTTTGAAGATAGAAAGATTGTAAAGGATATTAGAGATTTAATGAAATTACGTAATTCTAATGCAGCATTTGGATTAGATGGGGAATGCATTACAGAAGTTAATGGTAATGAACTTATAATAACTAGAAAGTGTGGAGAACATACAGCAATATTAAAAGCTAATTTAAAAACTCATGATTTTACTATTGAAGTATAAGATTAAATTTTTAATCTATAGTTAAATTTATAATCATCTCCTGTTATTTATAATGGGGGATGATTAGCATTATTTAAGTTTGTTTAAGTAATTACAAATTGGCATATAAAGTCACAGTAATATATTAAGTTAACAAGCTACTATTAAAGTAAAAAAATATGGTGAGGTGCAAATAATGGAATCTAAAAATATTAGTATTAGAAAATTTAAAAGTATTGATAGTTCAAAACTATGCGAAATAATAAAAAGAAACTTAATTGAAATAAATAGCAAAGACTATCCTAAGGAAATTATTGATGGTATGTGTAGCCGATTTGTACCTGAGAATATGATAGAAAATGCTAAAAAACGTGATATTTATGTTGCCGAATTAAATGGCGAATTAATTGGTACTGCTAGTTTGGAAAACAATATAATTTATGGAGTTTTTGTAGATGTCAATTATCATGGGTGTGGTGTAGGAAAAAAACTAATGTCTATTATAGAAGATAATGCTAAAGAAAATTCAGTTAACTTGGTACAAGTACCTTCGAGTATAACATCTCAGAACTTTTATTATAAGTTAGGATATAACTATGTTAAAGAAGTGGAAACTCCTGATTCGGGAAGATGTATTATAGTTGAAAAAACATTATAGCCTTGTAATTTATGACGAATAATGGAAATTTGTATGGAGTGGTTAAATATGATAAATACAAAAAATAGCATATTGGATGAAATAAAAGAAACAATAGAAAGAATGTTTTCAATAAGAGTTACTGAGTATACGGAAATTAATAAGGGATTATTAAATTTAAAGTGGAAGTTTATAACAGATAATGGAACACTTTTTATTAAGCAGTATAACTCGGAGAGATACCCAACTTCAAAAGAAAAACGTTTAAACACAGCTCTCATATTTCAAAAGAAATTAAGTGAGAAAGATATACGGTGTCCGCATATTTTAACATTTAAAGGAGATGTAATATTAAGAACAAAGAAAAATGTGAGATTTATTATAACTGAATACTGTGATGGCAACCTTATTAATGCTGGAAAAATTAATTGTAACCAAGCTCATGATTTAGGTATTGAAATTGCAAAAATGCATAGTTTAATCAATAACCCAATTGATGAAAAAGCAATTCCAACATGGGTTGTACCATCAAAAGAACAATTGATAGCTGAATGGTATGAGAATTGGATGTTAACTAAAGATAGAAATACAGCAGATATTAACGGTTTCCTTAAACTTCAAAGAGAAATATTTGAAAACCTAGATATAAATATTTTTGAAGGATGCAAACTAGGCTGGGCGCATTCAGATTTATGGTGTGATAATATATTGTTTCATCTTAATTCCCTTTCAGCGATCTTAGACTTTGATAGATTACAATATATCTATCCCGAATTGGATATATCAAGAGCAATACTTTCCTTTACATTAGATAATAACTGTCTAAGGATGGATGTAGTAAATGCTTTTATAGATGGTTACAATCAGATTGGAAATATTTCTGCCGATGATATAATTCGTTCATTAAAACTGTTATATTGTTTAGAGAGCTTTTGGTGGCTTAGGAGCGATAGTTTTAACAGCGAAGGTCCACCGAAAAGATTTGCAGACGAAATGGTGTGGTTATCAGTTAATTGGATAAATTTAGACGAAATATTGAAGGCTAAGAGCTGATAATGGTTGTATTTAGTTCGGAAACTTCTTAAAATGTGTGATAATAAAAAGTTGTAGTTAATGCATTAATGTAAATTTGTGCATTGAGCACAGCGAAAGGAATGACAGTTATTATGTATATTGGGTGCAATTGGTCAAAAGCATTGGAAATTCTTATTGAAAGAGATGCTGTTAAAGTAGATTATATTAAAGCAGGGGCTTATGGAACATTCAATGAACAGTTTGCTAGAATGCGATCATTACGTCCAATTCTACTTCATGGGTTAGGAAACTTTGAATGTACTGGAATGAATAATATAGAAATAGTTGATTTTGAGTTAGCAAATAAATTAATTAGAGATTGTAGTTCTCCTCATTATGGATTACACTTTACTCTTAAGAATTCTGAGATATATCCAGGAATAACAGAAGAAAATATATATGAGAAAATGTGTGAAAACATTCAGATATTTAAAAATAACCTGCCTGTTCCATTGCTACTTGAAAATATTCCAGATACACCAGAAGATCGAGTAGTATATGATTACTATCCTTATTTTAAGCCAGAACAAATTAACAGATTGATTGCAGATAACAATGTATCTTTTTTGATTGATATAACACATGCAAAGATTAGTGCACTATATCATGGTTTTGATGTTTATGATTATATTGCACAATTACCCCTTGATCGAATTGTAGAAATTCATGTAAATGGTTATGGCTATGATAAAGATGGTTTTCCAGCAGATACACATGAATCTATGAAGGATGAAGATTATAAATTGTTAGAATGGGTACTTAATCATTCTAATCCAGATATTGTTTCACTAGAGTATGTTGGAACAATATCTGAAGATGACGAGACAATTATTTGCTTGTTGCAAAAGCAATTAAACCAATTACAAAGCATTTGTAATCCAACTCGATAGGTATAGGAAATATTTAATTTTAATTTGCATTATTCAATAGATTGAATCTGCTATCTTTTTGTTGCATCATAATAAATTATGACGATCATAGAATGGCTATGAGTTTTTCATTAGCTGGGTTAAGGATTCCAGGGGTTAAAATAAAAGATCCGCATTGTGTTTCTAAAACTTTCCCCAATTATTTCGAAGAGTTTGAAAAAATATATATTAGATAATTGTTATCCACATCTGTGCTTAATTAAAGAACAACGGATGTGGATTTTAAAATAACAGAGTGTCCCCCTAAGTACACTCTGTTAAATATAAGTCTCAATAATAGCTTTATTGTCACTGAATACTGTGATGGAAACCTTTATAGTTACTATAAACTTGTAACTAAAGATGTAGCAATTAATTACTTTAATAAAAATATAAATTAGTGGAGTGGATTTAATATATGTAGTTTTAGTATAATAATTCCAGTTTTCAATACGGAAAAGTACTTAAAAGAATGTATAGATAGCATTTTAAATCAAAGTAACAAAGATTTTGAGATTATTTTGATTGATGATGGTTCTACCGACAGAAGTGGTGAAATATGTGATTTATATCAGAAGAAAGAACCAAGGATAAAGGTAATTCATCAAGATAATGAAGGGCCTTCAAAAGCACGTAATTATGGACTTAACATTGCAGCAGGTAAATATGTTATGTTTATGGACAGTGACGATTATCTCTCAGATACTAATATAATATCTGATTTTGTTAGCATATTTGAAGAACATGACTGTTATATTATATATGGCACGTACAAAGGTTTTGTAGATAATGAATATAAATCCTGCACATATGACATATATCCTAAAATATTAAAAGTAGATAACACACAAACAAAAAACTTAATCACAGAAGAAGTTGTACAATTGTTATTTGATAATGGAAACTACTATTCTTCCCCAACTATTAAAATCTATAAAAGAGAATACTTGGAGAGTTATGGATTTAGATTTAAATTGAATATATATCATGAGGATGAAGAATGGTAAACGTAAAAAAATTAACGGATAGATAAATATAAACCTTCAATGTTAAAATTAACATAGATTTTAACAATGGAGGTTTATTTACATGAATAATAATGAGAAGATAAATTGGAGAGAAATTGTTGCTACCTTTTCTTCTTACGAAGGAACGTTAGGAACTTTCTGCAATGCAAATCACATTACTAAAAGTCAATTTCATTACTATAAAAAGAAATTCAAGAATGAAGATAATAATTTACAGTTTCATGCAATTTCAATGAGAGAAGAAAAAGTAACAACTGAAGTCACCGTAGTTCCAGCTGATAGACCTAATATAATAATAGAAATAGGAGCCGCTAAAATATATGTACCGGCTAATGAAATAGCTATTTTGAGTAAGTTGCTTAAGGATTTGATTACAAATGTTTAATCTTAATAAAGTTAATACAGTTTATCTTGCATGTGGAATAACAGATTTGAGAAAAAGTATTGATGGACTAGTAGTGATTGTGCAAACGCAGCTAAAGTTGGATCCGTTTGAAAAAGCCTTGTTTGTTTTTTGCAATAGGCAAATGAATAAAATTAAGATACTTCACTTTGATGAAGGATTCTGGCTGTACTATTTCCGACTTGAAAATAGTAAATTGAAATGGCCGATGACTCCAGACGAAGCTCTTAAAATCAACAAAGAGGAATTGAAATGGTTGCTTATGGGATATGAAGTTAGAACTAAGTCTAAATTTAAGCCAATTGAAGTAAGAAATAGCTTTTAAAACAAATATCGCTGTAAACCCTTAATTTTGAACTTTTACAAGTTTCGGAATTGAGGGTTTTGTGGTAAAATACCCCTATATTTGTTGTGAGGTATAGGGATGGATATTTTAGATTTAGAAGATCAACTTGATAAAAAAACAAAATTATTGATTTCTAAAATGGAAAAAGACATTGAATCAAAAGATAAGGAAATTGATGATTTAAAAAAGGAATTGGCTTTTCTTAAAGGACAGCTCCTTAATAAAAACAGAAAAATTTTTGGACAATCTAGTGAACAAGTTGATTCAAGACAGCTCTCACTTTTTAATGATGCTGAAAAAAACAGTGATATTAAAATAGATGAGCCTTCCATTGAAGAAATTACATATACAAGAAAAAAATCATCTTCTCATTTAGGAAAGAAAGATAATCTATCCGGCCTAGATAGAGTTACAATTGAGCATAAACTTGCTGACTCTGAAACATTTTGCGATAAATGTGGGAATGATTTAATTATAATCGGTAAAAAATCAAAAGAAATTTTAAAATATAAGCCAGCAGAACTTTACATAGAAGAACATATTTCATATACATATGCTTGCAAAAATTGCGAAGCGGATGCTGATAAAGCCAATATAATTTCTGCAAAAATTCCAAATACTTTCTTATATAAAAGTATGGCTTCAAATGAATTATTAGCTCATGTTGTGAGCATGAAATATCAATATGCAATGCCATTATATAGAATGGAATCATATTTTAAGATGATGAATGTTAATCTTTCAAGACAGACATTATCCAACTGGATAATAAGTTGTGCAAATGAACTTCAGCCTGTTTTTCATTATATGAAAGAGGAACTCTTAAGAAGAAATTATATCCACGCCGATGAAACTTATGTGAAGGTTATTGAGGAAAATGGAAAAGACTCCAACTCAAAAAGGTTCATGTGGCTATATCGCTCCGGAGGCATAGAGAACCATATAATTTTATATGATTATCAGAAAACAAGATCTGGTTCTTGTGCTGAAGAATTTCTTGAAGGTTTCTCTGGATATCTTCAAACAGATGGATATGATGGCTATAATAAAGTTAAGAATATAAAAAGACTATATTGTATGGCCCATATTCGAAGAAAATTCTTTGATATAATATCAACCTTAAACCCCGAAGCTCTAAAGCAGTCTCACGCAATAGAAGGGTTTAATTATTGTGAGCGACTTTATAAAGTTGAAAAAGATCTAAGGGAACAATATATATGTAGTGATGATTATTATGGTGATCGACATGCAATAAGGCTCAAGAGATCTGCACCCATTCTTAATAAATTTCAAGAATATGTAGATAATGAAATTGTTAATGCTCTTCCTAAAAGTCCTTTAGGTAAAGCTCTTGCATATGCTCAAAAGTTGTTGCCATATATGAGAACTTTCTTGACAAATGGATGTCTTGAAATTGATAATAATGCAGCTGAAAGAGCTATAAAACCATTTGTAATTGGCAGAAAAAACTGGATGTTCTCCAAGACAGTAAAAGGCGCAAAATCAAGTGCATTACTTTATAGTATTACTGAAACGGCTAAAGCCAATGGCTTAGCAGTGGAAAAGTATTTAGTATATTTATTTGAAATGTTTGCAAATTCAGAAGTTAAGGAAATGGACATACTAGAAAAATGTATGCCATGGTCTGAAAGCATTCAAGATGAACTGCGCGTTAAGACTACCAAATAATTATTTCTATATAAAATTATACCCAACAGAGAATATAAGTTTTTCTGTTGGGTTTATTTTATCACTTAAATTATACTAACGCTACGCGTCGATTCTTTGACGCTTACGAAGAATGGACACCAAGAATACTTTTAAATTGTAAAAAAATATATTTCTATAATAAGGATTTTTATATGAGAAGAATTAGAGAAGAGTCTATAATAACAACTACCAATGATGAAAAACGGCTAAAAAAAATCTTAGATATGATTGAAATAGCAAATGATATGACAAAATATATAGAAGTTAATTGTAAAAGTAAAAGGTTGAGAGACACATTTAAAGAGTATTATAAATCATTTAGGGCAGAGTATATAAAATTATTCAATGAAATTAATGAGGTTGATATAAAGAACAAAGCAAAAGTAATTATAGAGAATAATGTGTGCAGAGAGTAATGTAATTGCAAATATGATAACTCATGGGAAAGTAATATTTTATTTTTAGAATAATTTATTTTTTGATTCACAACCAAGAATATAAATTTTTATTTTTAACGAAAATAACGCCCTCTAATTTTTAGAGCGGCGTATTTTTATATTTTAATTTACTTTAAATTGAGATATTGCACTATTTAGATTTTCAACTACTTCGTTTAATTCCTGAGCAAACTCAGCTACCTTTTGACTTCCATTGATTTGTTCCTGTGTTGCATCTGATACCTGTTCTGTAGTTGCAGCAGTTTCTTCTGAAATAGCAGAAATGCTTTCCATAGCCATTTTAGTTTTATCTTTGGAATTAACTATTTCATTAATTGATGTAACCATTTCTTTCAATTGACTATCTATCTGATCCATTCCTTCGAATATTGTTTTAAAAGCAGTATCTGTCTTTTCAACCGCTTTCATCTGTTCTCTTATTATAATACTAGAACTGGTTGCTTCTTTTACTACAACTTCTGTCTTATGCTGAATATCATTAATAATTTTATTAATTTGAATAGATGATTCTTTTGATTTATCCGCTAATTTTCTTACTTCGTCTGCAACAACAGCAAAACCTCTGCCTGACTCACCAGCTCTTGCAGCTTCAATTGCTGCATTTAATGATAAAAGATTAGTTTGCTCGGCTATATCAACAATTAATTCTACAATTGCCTTTATATCTTTAACGTTTGAATTTAAATTATTTACATCTTCAACAATTTTAGCTGAAGCTTTATTTGTTTCTTCTGCTTTGCTATTCAATGTTTCAACTGATATAATAGCATCCTGCTTCATTTCTTTTGTTTTTTCTAATACTAATGAAACATTTTGTGTCTTACCGTTTACCATATTTATTTCTTGCGACAATTTATTCATATAATCTAAACCTTCGCTAGCACTTGTAGCTTGTTCTGAAGCTCCTTGTGTAATCTCACTCATTGTTGCTGCAATTTCTTCTGAAGATGCATAAGAATGCTCTGAAACATCTGTAATTATTTTTGTATTACTTGATACATTTTCAGCTAGACTTTTAACATCTACAATTAAAGTATTTATTTTTCCTACCATATCATTAAATGCGCTTATTACTTCACTGATCTCGTCTTTGCTCTCATCTACTATATGAAGATCTAAATTTCCTTCTTTAGCCTTTTTCATAAGTACGACTAATTTTTCTAGAGGATTTGAAATACTTCTTGATATTATTAATGCAACAGTCATTGCAATTATAAATGAAATTAAACCAACTGCTAAGGTATTATTTCTTAAAATATTTGAGTCTGAATTTAAATAACTATAGGGAATAACTCCAACTACGTACCAATCTGAACCATTTAAAGGTGCATAAGATACAAGAGATTCACCATTGCTGGTAGAAAAACATCGTTTTTGTAATTTTACCTCATCGTTGACACTCGCTAAATCTTTTTCTGTATCTAAAATTTTTCCAACAACATTTGCATCTTTATAATCTGTTCCAATTAAATTTTCATCTTCACTTGCTATAATAATGCCATTTGAATCTACAATAAATATAGATGAATTAGTACCTAAATTTACATTTTTAAAAGAACTAACGAGTATTTTGGGATTTAATTCTTCAAATGCAAAGCCTAAATTCTTACCAAAATTAGTTAAAGAACTTACCTCTGCAGACATATATAGACTATAGCTTCCTAATGGAGTTTTCTGTAATTTCCATATAAATTTTCCTTCAGCATTTTTAGATAAATCCGATAAATTTTTCTTTATATCATCCGAAAATTGATTTGAAAAAATACCTATTTTTATATTATTAGTGTCTATAATACCTAAACTCAAGATATCGTTTCTTGTACTTCCTTTAGTATTAATTAATTTAGATAAGGTATTAACTTTGGAAGAATCAAAAAAAGAATTAGTAGTTTTTATACTTTCCAAATAATCTTGTATTTGAGAATCGCTCATTAGTGTTTGTACAAAATTTGAATTATTACTCATCTCAGTTGAAATATTAACTCCTATTTGTGACATTATCTGAGATGAATAATTTGAAATTTTATTATTCATTGCATTTTTTGATTGAAATACTGATGTAATTCCTATTATTAATAATGGAATTAAAACTAACAGCCCGTAAGAAATAATCAATCTATTTTTTATTTTTAAACCTCTTATAATACGTTCAGTCTTAAATAGAATATTGACTTTTTTCTTATCATTTATATTTTTATCTGTCTTCGTGCGACTTATTTTTAAAAATTTACTCATTCTATATCCCTCCAAGTGCTTTATTAAGATATCGTTTGCATTGGTTACAATAAATTATCCTCTGTTTCTTTAAGTAGAGGACTCAAATCTATGATTTTATGTGAATAACTTACTCAGCGAACGAATGTGAGTCGAGTTTTCTTAATGATTATTATAAAACATATTTATAAATTTAAAAATGCATTTATTTGCTAATAATATGGTTAAATGTTGTATATATTGAATTAATTTATGAATTTCCTTATAAGAAGAGAATAAAGTGAAACTTTTCAAGTGGAGTTCTATACTCTAGCTGAATTTAGTTGAACTAATAACCTTAATGGGCACCTCGTCCAGGAGCGTACAGCCATTATCTCATACTTGAAGAAAAGCAGATATTCCAAATTTAAATTTGGCATAGTCGCTTTCACAAGTGCGAGGGAGTTTTACGGATGCTAGCTATCGGATAATTTAAGAAAATGAAGAAAAGCTTGAAAAGGCAAAATAAAAAAGGGCCAGATATGGCCCGATGAAACAATTATATTTGATTTGAAAAAAATCTTTCTCTATAATTTTTAGGACTTTCTCCTTTTACTTTTTTGAATATCTTAGAAAAGGTTAGTGGATCAGAATACCCTATAGAGTGGGCTACAACCTTAATTGATAAATCTGTATTTTGTAAAAGAGTACAGGCTTTATCTATTTTATAATTTACTAAAAAGTCCTGAGGTGAAATATTAATATTTTTTTTAAAGATATGAGTAAGGTAACTTCTGTTTATTCCTATATAACTCGCAATATCATTAATTTTTATATTATTAGAATAATTATTTTCTATGAATTCTATAGATTTTTCTAAATATAATTCAGCACTTTTGTAAGCTTTCTGATTAAAAACCTCTTTTCTAGTTTCAACTAATTTTGACATGAATAAGTATAGAAGACCTTCAAGTTTTAATTCATTAGAATAATCCATTTCATTTAATTTAAGCATTTCAGAAATATAGTCTTTTAATGTGGCATCCTTTGAATACTCAAATATAAGATTTTCTTCATTAAGATTAGCATAGCTCAAATAAGTTTCGGCCTTAACGCCATTAAACCCAATCCACATATAACTCCAAGGGTTATCTTTATCAGCCTCATAATAAGTAACAATACCAGGGCGAATTAGGAAGCCTTCATTCTTTTTGAGTTTGTATGTTTTATTGTTAACAGTATAAGAGCCTTCTCCATCAATTATGTAGTGAATTACATATTGAGGTCTCACTGCCGGCCCATATGAATAACTAGGAGAACAATCCGCGATTCCACAAAAACATAAAAACAGATATATGGATTGTTTTTGGGGGGGTTCAAGGTATTTAGCTCTAGAATCTTCAATATATTTAATATCCATAGTAATTCAACACTCCTTTAAGCTGTATGTATATGAAAAAATTAAATTTCAAACATAACATTTTTACATGAGCAACATACATAATACCATATAATTTAATATTATATCAGATTATAATGAATACATATACATGGTTAATTTTAAAATGATATTTTGACAATTTACGGTGAAAATTATATAAAAAATAGAATAAACGGAGGGACTAATATGACTATTGTTTATGATAATGTTACAAAAACATTTCATCTTAAAACTAAAAGAACAAGTTATATACTAAAGGTATTAGAAAGTAATCATTTATCTCATTTATATTGGGGAAAAAAGATAAGTACCAACAATTTAGATTATCTTATAGAAGAGAATTTATGGGGAAGTTTTCTTACCAATACAGATAATATAGGAACATTTCAGTTAGAAGTAATACCACAAGAATATCCAGGGTACGGTGTAACTGACTTACGTTCACCAGCAATTGAACTTCAGTTTGAAGATGGTAGTACAACTACTGACCTAAGATATGATGGATATAAGATTTATAAAGGAAAACAGTCTATTAAGGGATTACCATCCACATATGTTGAAAATGAAGAAGAGGCAGAAACGTTAGAAATATATTTAAAAGATGAATTGAAAAATATAAAAGTAATTTTAACATATAATGTGTTTGGAGATTTTGATGTTATAACAAAATCAGTTAAGATAATAAATGACAGTGAAGAAAATGTAAATATATTAAGAGCCTTAAGTGCTAATGTAGATTTTAAGGAAGATGACTTCGATTTTATACATTTATCTGGTGCATGGGCGAGAGAAAGACATATTGTTAGAACAAGCCTTAGATCTGGGATGCAATCAATAGAAAGCAGAAGAGGGGCAAGTAGTCATGGTCAAAATCCTTTTATGGCCCTGGCAAGAAAAGGCTCAAATGAACAAAATGGCGATGTTTATGGATTTAGTTTAGTTTATAGTGGAAACTTTTTAGCTGGTGTTGAAGTTGATATGTATAGTAAGTCAAGAGCCCAAATTGGAATAAATCCATTTAATTTTAAGTGGTTATTAGAAAAAGGAGAAAAATTCCAAACTCCAGAAGCAGTATTAGTATATTCACCTAATGGATTAACAGGGATGTCTCACATTTATAATAATTTATATGCAAAGCGTTTATGTAGGGGGAAATATAGAGATAAGGCACGCCCAATACTTATAAACAATTGGGAAGCAACGTACTTTGATTTCAATGAAACTAATATAAAAGAAATTGCAAAAGAAGCAAGTAACTTAGGAATAGAGCTTTTTGTTCTTGATGATGGATGGTTTGGCAAGAGAGATGATGATACAACATCACTTGGAGATTGGTTTGTAAATGAAAAAAAAATAAAAGGTGGACTTGGAAAATTATCTAAAGAAATAAATGATATGGGATTACAATTTGGTCTTTGGTTTGAACCAGAAATGGTATCTCCAAGTAGTGAGTTATATATAAAACATCCAGATTGGTGTATACATGTACCAGAAAGAAATAGATCAACAGCAAGAGATCAACTTATTCTAGATTTATCAAGAGAAGAAGTATGTGATTATATAATAGAATCAGTTAGTAATGTTTTAGACAATGCTTCAATTTCATATGTTAAATGGGATATGAATAGAAATATGAGTGAAATAGGTTCACTTGGATTACCACCTAAAAGACAAAAAGAAACAGCTCATAGGTATATGTTAGGTCTATATAGGATTTTAGAAGAGATAACAACAAAGTTCCCTGATATATTATTTGAAAGCTGCTCTGGTGGTGGTGGAAGATTTGATCCAGGAATGCTTTATTATATGCCACAAACATGGACAAGTGATGATACAGATGCCATAGAAAGATTAAAAATCCAATTTGGAACATCTTTAGTTTATCCAAGTGCATCTATGGGATGTCATGTATCAGCAGTACCAAATCACCAAGTAGGTAGAATTACGCCTCTTGAGACAAGAGGAATAGTTGCCATGGCCGGGAATTTTGGATATGAACTTGATATTACAAAATTAACAGAAGAAGAAAAAGATGCAATAAAAGAGCAAGTTAAGTTATACAAAGAAATAAGAGAAACAGTTCAATTTGGCGATACTTTTAGATTATTAAGTCCATTTGAAAGTAATGAAGTTGCATGGATGAATATTTCTAAGGATAAATGTGAAATTGTTGTAAGTTACGTTAAACAATATGCAGAACCAAACAAATGGAATAAACCATTAAAATTAATAGGACTGGAAGAAGATGTTAAGTACAAAATAGTTGATGAAGATATGATTTTTGGCGGAGATGAATTAATGAATATTGGATTAATAATACCTGAACTTAAAGGTGACTATGCAGCTAAGCAATGGATATTAAGAAAATATACACATATATAAAGAGTGCGAAGCACAATAAGGATCATTTCACCTTTAAAATAAGCGCGAAGCGTAACCAAGAACAATTGACCTCTAAAAAAAGTGCAAAGCACAACCAAAAACTTAATTAAGCACAATTAGGAACTTTTTAAGCGCAATTAAGAACTTAAGATGAAAAAAGCACGCCCATATAGAATGAGTGCGAAGTACAAGTGAACAATACTTTTTTGATTATAAGAGGAGATGAATTTAATATGAAAATCGTTTATGATTCCGTGCAAAAAACCTTCCATTTACAAAATAAAAACATTAGTTATGTAATGAAAATCATTAAAGATGGATATTTAGTTAATGTTTATTTTGGTAAGAAAATTAATAAATATAATGAAAGTAATTCAATTGCTTATTATGATAGAGGGTTTTCACCAAATCCAGATCCATTAGATAGAACCTTTTCATTAGATACTATCCCATCGGAGTATCCTGCTTATGGCAATGGAGATTTTAGGGTACCAGCATTTCAGGTAGAGCAAAAGAACGGTTCTAGAGTTACTGACCTTCGTTATAAGTCACATAATATATATGATGGAAAGAAGAAATTACAAGGACTTCCATCAACTTATGTAGAAGATGAAGCAGAAGCAAAAACTTTAGAAATTGTAATGGAAGACAAATTAATAGGGCTAACTGTAACTTTAATGTATACCATATATATAGATTTTGATGTAATAGCAAGATCAGTTTCCTTAAAAAATAATGGTGAGGAAGAATTAAATATTACAAGAGCTATGAGTGCGAGTATTGACTATAGAGAAAGTAATTTTGAACTAATAACTTTATATGGGGCTCATATTAATGAAAAAAATATAGCAAGGAGAAAGTTAGTACCTGGAATACAAATGGTTGAAAGCTGTAGAGGTGCAAGTAGTCCAGAGCAAGCACCATTTTTAGCTTTAGTAAGAAGTGACACTAGTGAAGATAGTGGAGAAGTCTACTCATTTAACTTTGTGTATAGTGGCAATTTTACAGCTCAAGTACAAGTTGATCAATTTTCAAATACTAGAGTAATAATGGGAATAAATCCTTCTGATTTTTCATGGTTGTTACAAAAAGGAGAAGAATTCCAAACACCAGAAGTTATTATGACATATTCATCTGATGGACTTAACGGAATGTCAAGAACGTACCACAAATTATACTCTACTAGATTATGTAGAGGAACTTTTAGAGATAAGGAACGTCCTATACTTATAAATAATTGGGAAGCAACGTATTTTGATTTTAATGCAGATAAGATTAAAGAAATAGCTAAAAGTGGAAAAGAGTTAGGATTAGAATTATTTGTATTAGATGATGGTTGGTTTGGCACACGAGATGATGATCAGTCTTCCCTTGGAGATTGGATTGTGGATAAAAATAAATTACCAAATGGATTAGATGATTTAGTTAATGATATAACAAATCTTGGAATGCAATTTGGGATATGGTTTGAACCAGAAATGATATCAGAAGATAGTGATTTATATAGAAATCATCCAGATTGGGCACTACATGTACCAAATCGTATGTGTACAGTGGGAAGAAGCCAGTTAGTACTAGATTTATCAAGGAAAGAAGTATGTGATTATATAATAGATGCGGTATCTAATATATTATCTAATTCAAAGATAACTTATGTAAAATGGGATATGAATAGACATATGACAGATATATGGTCTGAAGCTTCAGAGCCTAAACGTCAAAAGGAAACAGCTCATAGATATATCCTTGGACTTTATTATATATTAGAAGCGCTTACTACTAAATTTAAACATGTATTATTTGAAGGATGTTCCAGTGGAGGAGGGCGCTTTGATGCTGGAATGATTTATTATATGCCTCAGACTTGGACTAGTGATAATTCAGATGCAGTATGTAGGTTAAAGATTCAATATGGCACAAGTTTAGTTTATCCACCAATTACTATGGGAGCACATGTTTCTACAGTTCCTAATCATCAAGTAGGAAGAATAACACCTCTTGAAACAAGAGCTCATGTTGCTATGTCAGGGAACTTTGGCTATGAATTAAATTTAATGAATATTTCACAAGAAGAAAAAGAAATGATGAAAGAACAGATAGCATTATATAAAAAAATAAGGCATATAATACAATTTGGTGATTTTTATAGAATTTTAAGCCCGTTTGATACTAACGAAGCAGCATGGAATTTTGTATCTAATGATAAAACAGAGTTTGTAGGAATGTATTTCAAAATACTTTCAGAACCAGGTTCAAGCATCAGAACTCTAAAATTTAAGGGATTAAATCCAGATTGCTATTATGAAAATTTAGAAACTAAAAAAGTCTTTGGCGGTGATGAATTAATGAATGTAGGAATTACTGTAAATATAGTTGTAAAAGATTTTATTAGCAAACTATGGAGATTTAAAAAAACAAGTCGAATGGAATAAAATAATAATCAGTAAAATGCAGAATATTAGGTATAGAAATTATTTTTTTAGAGAAGCTCTTTAATATAATTATATTAAAAAGTTTCTTTTAAATTTATTAGTTTTTCATAATTAACAATTAAAGAAAAGGTTTTCTATTGCACACATTTAACCATATAACGATTACATTAAACCATTTAAAAAGGGTATGTAATATAATATTATGTATACATAGTAATTATTAAATAAATATTCAATAAGTATACATAGTAATTACAAGTTTCAAAAGGTATATTCAAATATTAAATTTAATTTAAAATAGGGGGTCAATATTATGAAAAAAAGTATTAAAAGATTAATAAGCGTTATTGTAGCAACTACAGCTATAGGAACTATGTTAACTGGATGTGGTGGAAGTAAGTCGAGCACTGAAAGTTCAAAAGGAGATGTTACCTTAACATATTCAATTTGGGATAAAAACCAAAAACCAGGTATGGAAGCAATGGCAGCAGCATTCCATGAAAAGAATCCAAATATTACAGTAAATGTTGAAGTAACACCATGGGATCAATATTGGACAAAATTAGATGCAGGAGCTTCAAGTGGAACTCTTCCAGATGTATTTTGGATGCATTCATCTAATTTCATGAAATATGCTAATGGTGAGGCATTAATGGATATTACTGATAAAATAAAGAATAGTAAAGATTTGAGCATGGATAATTTTCCAAAGGATCTTGTAGAGTTATATGCTTCAAAAGGAAAGAATTATGCTATGCCAAAAGATTATGACACTATAGCTTTATGGTATAACAAGACTATGTTTGATGCAAAAGGTATCCCATATCCAGATGGAACATGGGATTGGAATAAGTTAGTAGAAGTTGCTCAAAAGTTAAATGATCCAGCTAACGGAGTATACGGATTCTTATCTCCTGTAGATTCTCAACAAAATTATTATGATTTAATTTTTCAAAATGGAGGAGAGGTTTTATCTGCAGATAAGAAAAAATCAGGTTATGATAAGGCAGAAACAAAACAAGCTATGCAGTTTGCAGCTGATTTTAGTCAAAAATATAAGGTTTCTCCAACTATACAACAATTTGCGGATACAAGCCGTGATCAATACTTTGAATCAGGAAAAGGTGCTATGGCATTCTTTGGATCATGGATGGTAAGTGAATTCAAATCAAATGAGTATGTAGCAAAAAATTGTGATGTAGCTGTTCTTCCTACTGGAAAGCAAAAAGCAACAATGTTTAATGGATTAGGAAATGCTATTTCAGCAAAGACTAAAAATGCAGATGCAGCTTGGAAGTTTGTAGAGTATATGGGAACTAAGGAAGCAAATGATATTCAAGCAAAAAGTGGAGCAGCAATTCCAGCATTTAAAGGAACAGAGCAAGCTTGGGTTGATGGCAATAAACAATTTAATGTAAAAGTATATCCTCAAATGTTAGAATATGCTCATATATTCCCAAATTCAGAAACAAGATCAAAATGGGATGCAAAAGAAACAGAAATATTCTCTAAAGTGTGGGCAGGAAGTATTTCAGTAGAAGATGGATGTAATCAAATGGCTAAGGAAATGAATGATCTTTTAGCTACTGAAAAATAGATAATTAACTGATAGCAGTTAATGATTACATCATCAACTGCTATCATATTGTAAAGAAGGGGAGGAGGCACTTAGCATTATGATTAGTGAGAAAAATACAGAAAAAGTTATAAACAAAAAGAAAAAAATGAGTAAGAAAGATTTAAGTGATTGTAGATGGGCTTATGCGATGATTGCACCTACTATATTAGGACTTATTATATTAAACATATGGCCATTAATACAAACTTGTTATTTAAGTTTTAATAAAACTAGTGGTTTTGGTAATAATCAGTGGGTAGGTCTAGATAACTACAAACGTATGTTTTCTGATTCAGCTGTAATACATGCAGTAATTAATACACTTGAATATACTGCAATTTCTGTTCCAGTAGGAGTACTTCTTTCTTTATTTATTGCGGTACTACTTAATGCAAAGATTAAAGGTAAGACTCTTTATCGTACAATTTATTTCTTACCTATGGTTTCAGCTCCAGCAGCTATAGCTATGGTTTGGAGATGGCTATATAGCTCAGATTATGGTTTATTTAATTATTTACTTTCATTAGTAGGTATCAAATCAGTACAATGGCTTAATAATCCTAAAATTGCTCTTTTTTCTATAATAATAGTAGGGGTATGGAGTACTATAGGTTATAATATGGTTATTTTACTTGCGGGACTTCAAGAAATACCAAAAAGTTTTTATGAAGCAGCTGATATTGATGGAGCTGGACCTATTAGACAATTTTTTGCTATTACATTTCCATTAGTATCTCCAACGATGTTCTTTGTTGTTGTTACTACTATGATAGGTTCATTGCAAGTATTTGATTTAATATTTATGATGATAGATAAAACCAATATTGCAATGGAAAATACTCAATCATTAGTATATTTATTCTACAAAAATTCCTTTATGCTTAATGATAAAGGTTATGGTTCTGCTATAGTTATGTTGCTATTAGCAATAATTTTAATAATTACTGTAATTCAACTTAGAATGCAGAAAAAATGGGTTCACTATCAATAGTTTAGGAGGTGTAATTTATGAAAGAAAGATTAAAATCAAGTAATATTATTATTCATACTATATTAATAATAGGAGCTGTAGGTATGTTGATTCCATTTATATGGATGATAATAACTTCGTTAAAGAGTCTTACTGAATCAACAATGGTGCCTCCTACAATTATTCCTCAAAGTATAAAATGGAGTAATTATAAGGAAGTATGGAATATATTACCTTTTGGGACGTTTTACTTAAATACAGCATTAATGTTACTATTTAGAATTCTTGGTTCAGTATTTTTTAGTGCCATGGCAGCATATGCTTTTGCTAGAATAAAGTTTCCAGGCAAAAATTTCTTTTTTATGATAATACTTATTCAAATGATGATACCATCACAACTATTTATTATTCCACAGTATAATTTAGTTGCAAAACTAGGACTATTAAATACTATTTCAGCTTTAGTTGTACCTGGAATTGTAAGTGCCTTTGGTACATTCTTACTTAGACAATTTTTTATTGGAATACCTAATGAGCTTGAAGAAGCTGCAATATTAGATGGATGTAACAGATGGCAGATATTTTGGAAAATTATGATGCCTTTAACTAAATCAGGTTTAGTAGCACTTGGAATATTCACTTCATTATTTGCTTGGAAGGATTTAATGTGGCCGTTAATAGTAAATTCTTCAATAGATAAGATGCCTTTAGCATCAGGACTTGCATCATTACAAGGACAGTATTCAACAAACTTTCCTCAACTTATGGCAGGTTCAATGATAGCTATATGGCCAATGCTTTTATTATTTATAATATTTCAAAAGCAATTTATTGAAGGTATTGCGAGTACCGGATCAAAGAGTTAGTGGTAAAATATATGAATTTTAATATAAAAAGATATATAATATTTATAATTGGAATATTAGTAATGACACTAGGTGTATCATTAACAGTTAAATCAGAAGTTGGAGCAGGGGCATATGATTCAATAAATTTTGGATTAGCAAATTTATTTAAAATAAGTGTTTCAATAGCTATATGGGTAACATCATTTATTGTTGTTATTATAGCATCAATACTACGAAGAAAGTTTCTGAAATTAACTACATTTGTAACTGCTATAATAGTAGGAATTTCTACTGATATGTGGGTAATGACGATTAAAAATATAGTCTTTAATACAATTTTTGAGAAGGTATTTGCTTTTTCCATTGGAATATGTTTAATTTCAATAGGGATTGCAATATATATTATTCCAAAGCTACCTGCAAATCCAACAGATGATTTAATGGTAGCACTTACAGAAGAAAAGGGTATAAGTATAATGAAAGCAAAATTAACAATAGATACAATATGTATTATAATTGCATTTGCTTTAAAAGGACCTATAGGCATTGGAACTATAATTGCAACAGTTTTAATAGGGCCATTGATAGATATAATAAATAAATTAATAAGAAATATATTTCCCCAATATATTGAATAAAAAATAATAGATTGTTTATAAATATGACTTTTATAAACAATCTATTATTTTGCTGTTTTTTTATTATATAGATAAACAAATCATAAACTAGATTTATACTTTGAAAGATACGCCACACTAGAAAGATTACTCCTTCTTTCGGCTGGCTATCACATAAGTACAGGATTTATCTATGGTTCATTCACACAATTATTTATGGAAGTCCATCATGTAATCCCCATGTGCGTCTATCATTTCATCACACATTTTCAAAATATCATCAATAGATAATTCAGCAGCGGTATGTGGATCCATCATAGCAGCTTGATATAGTTTACTTCTATCTTTTGTTACTGCTGCTTCAATTGCTAATAATTGAGCACTTATATTATTAATATTCATAGCTGCAAGTTGTGTTGGTAGTTTACCTACATGAGTTGGATGAATTCCCATAGCATCTACCATGCAAGGAACTTCTACACATGCATCAGCTGGCAAATTATCAATAAGTCCTGTATTTATAACATTTCCACCTATTTTATATGGTATATTTGTTATAATTGCTTCCATTATATAAGAAGCATATTCATGAGAACGTTCATGTGTGATTTTACCATTTTGTAATATTTCATTTTTTTCTTTTTGCCAGCCTTCAATTTGTTCTATACATCTTCTTGGATATTCATCTAATGGAATATTGAATTTCTCAATTAATTCTGGATATTTTGATTTAATAAAGAATGGATTATATTCTGCATTATGTTCACTTGACTCAGTACAGTAATATCCAAGATGCTTAATATATTCATAACGTACCATGTCCTTATGCTTTTCTTCTCCAGAATTTTTTAATGCTGCTCTTTTTCTAATTTCAGGATATAGATCATTACCATCTTTATCGTATATTTCAAGTAGCCATCCCATATGATTAATACCAGCAATTAATTCTTTTCTTCCTTCTAATTTATCTTCCATGTCTAAGTCTTTTAATAAATTTTCGGAACATACTTGAACACTATGGCAAAGACCAATTGTTTTTACTTTAGTAAAACGCTGCATAAATCCAGTAAGCATAGCCATTGGATTTGTATAATTTAAGAAAAATGCATCTGGACAAACTTCTTCCATATCTTTTGCGAAATCAGCCATAACAGGAATTGTTCTAAGAGCTCTCATAATTCCACCAATTCCCATTGTATCTGCAATTGTTTGTTTCAAACCATATTTGTTGGGAATTTCAAAATCAGTAATTGTACAAGGATCATATCCTCCTACTTGAATTGCATTAACAACAAATGTTGCATCGTTAAGAGCAGCTTTTCGATTTTCTACACCTAAGAAACATTTGATTTTTGCTCTTTCTTCATTTATATTTTTGTTGATTGCATTTAATATTATTTCACTTTCTTTTAATCTCTCCTCATCAATATCATAAAGAGCAATTTCACTTTCACATAGTGCTTCGCTGCACATACAATCTCCTAATACATTCCTTGCAAATACAGTACTTCCAGCTCCCATAAATGTAATTTTCATTCACTTGTCCTCCTTAAATTCTTTTGATTTTATCATAAGTTAATTATATAATTGTAAATGTATACTTTCTATGTTCTATGTTTCAAAAAGTTGTCGTTATGTTGAATGTTTTCAATATTACCATGAAATAAAATAATCTATATAATCTAGACTTTGTTAGATAGTTTCAATTATCAATTTTCACGAAATAAAAAAACACTACTAAAGGAGACTAATAAAATGCAAAATAAGATAGAATTTACTTCGCAAAATAAATTAAGTGGTGCATTAACTATATATTATGGTGGTTCAGAAATATGTTCATCTTCTCATTCTTTTGGTCCTGCCATTCGTCCTCACTATTTGTTACACTATGTTCTAAATGGAAAAGGAAGCTATTATGTGAATAATAAATGCTATAAATTACAAAAAGGAGAGGGTTTTCTAATTTGTCCTGGAGAATCTACTTATTATAAAGCAGATATAGAAGATCCATGGGAGTATTGTTGGATTAGCTTTGATGGATATGAAGCTAGTAATATTCTGAAAAAATGTGGTTTATCAAAAGATAATTTGATTTTTAAAGATTATAGTGGAGGAAATTTTAAAGAGAATTTGCTTTCTTTGATTCATAATAATGAAGATAATAATAGCAATGAATTTGCTTTACTTGGGCAATTGTATTTATGTTTTTCTAGTATATATGATCAAATTAATTTAAAAGAAAAAAACATATGTGAATCTTATTTTGATAAAGCACTTGATTATATTTATAATAATTTTAGTTATGATATTAAGATAAGTGATATAGCCAAATGTGTTAGAATTGATAGAACTTATTTATATAAATTATTTATACAAGAACTTAAAATTTCTCCGCAGAAATATCTTATTTCTTTTCGCTTAAGTGTTGCTGTAAATTTATTAGAAACTACCAAATTGAATATAACAGAAATCTCTTATTCCTGTGGATTTAAAGACACACCTACTTTTTATAAGCACTTTAAAAAACAATTCAATATTACACCTGTCCAGTATAGAAAAAGTAATACTAATTACATTAAATTACCTTAGAAATGATATAAGATATAATCGAATCCATTAATGCGCTATTTTTTCATATGACTAAGAAAATTAATAGAAAAATAAAAGTACTTCAAAAGGATTAAAAAATCAGTTTGAAGTACTTTTTTTATTCGTGTAGTTTAAATGGATATACGTTAATTAGCTAAGTAGTTTAATTTGCTTTTAGGATCCAAGTAATGCTTTGATAATCACCTTCTAAGTCAGGTATAGTAATACCCCCATACATAAGTTCATCTCCACCAAATACTCCGTAAGTTTCAGTAATTGAGTAGTTTTTATCTGGATCTAATCCTTTGAAATGTAATTTTCTTATTGGTTCATTTGGAGATCCTAGAACTCTAAAATATGTCACAAAAGCTTCTGTTTTATCTTCTGATACAATTATCCAAGAGGCTTCATTTCCTGTGAATGGATTTAGTAATCTATACATATCTCCAAATTGGATAAGCTCTCTTAAATCTTTATAAGACTCTATCTGCTTTTTTACAGTGTCTTTTTCTTCATCAGTAAATTTAGTAAGATCAAGCTCATATCCGAAGTTACCTGACATTGCAACATCGCCTCTCATTTTAAGAGAAGTTTTTCTGTGAACTTGGTGATTTGGAATAGCTGATACATGTGATCCCATAGTACTAATTGGATAAACAATACTAGTACCATATTGAATTTTTAATCTTTCTACAGCATCAGTATCATCACTTGTCCAAATTTGAGGCATGTAATATAAAATACCTGCATCAAATCTTCCGCCACCACCAGAGCAACCTTCAAATAATATATTTGGAAAAGCTGATGTAAGTTTTTCATATATTTTATATAAACCTAACATATACCTATGAGCAGTTTCTCTTTGTCTTTCTGGAGGGAGGCAAGGAGATCCTATTTCTGTCATATTTCTATTCATATCCCATTTAACATAACTAATATTAACAGAACTTAAAATAGCAGATAGGGAATTTATAATATAGTCACATACATCTTCGCGAGATAGATCTAATACTAGTTGTTGTCTTGCTTCTGTGCGATATCTTCCAGGGACATGAAGGCACCAATCAGGATGTGATCTATATAAATCACTATCAGGTGAGACCATTTCAGGTTCAAACCATAAACCGAATTGTAAATCTAAATAATTTATAGTATTAGCTAAATCATCCAATCCATTAGGAAGTTTTTTTGTATCAACAACCCAATCACCTAAAGAAGAATTGTCATTATCTCTTTTGCCAAACCAACCATCATCAAGAACAAAAAGTTCAATTCCAAGATCTTTTGCACTTTTACCAATACTCTCAATTTTATCAGCATTGAAGTCAAAATAAGTAGCTTCCCAGTTGTTTACAAGGATAGGTCTAGTCTTGTCTCTGTAAGCACCTCTGCATAATCTTTTTCTATATAATTTATGGTAGGTTCTTGACATTTCACCTAAACCATTTGAAGAATAAACCATTACCACTTCAGGTGTTTGAAAACTTTCATTTGATTTTAGCAGCCAAGAAAAATCAAATGGATTTATACCAAGTGATACCCTTGTAGTTTTAAATTGATCAACTTCAGCTTGTGCTAGGAAATTACCACTGTATACTAAATTAAATCCATAGACATCACCATGTTCTTCAGTAGCATCTTTGCCAAGTAATGCAATAAAAGGATTTTGATTATGACTGCTTGATCCACGTCTGCTTTCTACTGATTGATTTCCAATTAGTAAAGGTGTTCTTTCAATATGTCTTTCTCTTGCCCAACTACCATGAAGATGTAAAAAATCATAATCACAATTGTTAAAATCTATACTCATGCTTAAAGCTCTTAATAATTTCAAATCTTCATTACCACTATTTATAAACTTTACATTTCTTGTTATAGCATCATAATTTTCATAAGCTGTATAAGATAAAATTACTTTAAGTCCAATTAAGGAATCAAACATTACTATTTCTAAAGTTTGAGCTTCAGCATCATCTTCAACATAAGTTGCTGGAAGATTTTCTAATTTTGGTTTCCCGTTTATTATCGTGTGTGATTCATATCTAAGGTCAGTTATAGTTGTCCCATTTTCAAGCTGAATTGAATAAGCGGGAGTACGAAAATCACTAGTCCCATAAGAAGGATATTCTTGTGGGAGAGTATCAAGGGAAAGCATACAATTACTAGGAGTAGGATTTGGAGAAAATGAACACCTTTCTTTAATGGCTAATAGATTATTGCAATTAAAGTTTCTTAATTTTCGTCCAAAATAAAGATGTGATAAATAACCATCTTCATGGATTTGTAAGATATAACTAGTATTTTTTGCGATTAAGTTAAAAGATTTTGTATTGTTATCATATATAATACTCATATTAATTCCTCCAATGTAATTAAAATTTAATATTTAAAAAAAAAATTATTTCAAATATAATTATAAAGTTATTTAAAGAAAATGAAATGGCTAAAAGTGTAGGACTTAATAAAAATTATTTTAGCACATTTTTTAATGGAAATATGGCGTAACACCTCAATAGTATATAGTAAAATTCAAAATAAATAAAGCATGTGAGCTTATGAGAAATCGTGGATTAACTATAAGTGATATCTCAAGTTCAGTAGGATATGATGATACACTTGGGTTTTCTAAAATATTTAAAAAGGAAAAAATTATATATCCTAAAAATTACAATAAAAAGATAATTTCAACAATTTAACATTCATTTTACACCTAATTTACAAAGTAATAAAACTCTGTTAACTTTGGAAGACTATTATAAATCTAAAGATTTATAATTAAAGGGGATGTATTAATGAATAAAACAGCTAAAAAAATAATGGGAGCTATGTTAGCTTTATCAATGATATTAGGGGTAGGGTATACCGTAAATAATCAAATAAATCCACAGCCTGTAGTAGCTGCAACAGATTCAGCAGTTAAATATAGTGGGAAAACTCCTAAATATGTATTTATGTTTATTGGGGATGGTATGAGTTTTCCACAAATTCAAGCAGCTCAGTATTATAAAGGTGTAGAGGAACATGGAGCAATTGATGCAAAAAAAGGTAATTATCCAAATCCAGAAAAGTTATCATTTATGAATTTTCCAGTTACAGGGACAGTAACAACTTATGACTCTACATCATTATGTCCAGATTCAGCATCAACAGCTACAGCGCTTTCAACTGGTAATAAAACATTAAGCAGTGTAATTAATATGGATGAGACAAAAACAAAATCTTATGAAACAATAACAGAAAAGTTAAAAAAACAATTAGGATATAAGATAGGAATAGTATCATCAGTAAATATAGACCATGCAACTCCAGGTGCATATTATGCTCATGTACCAGCTAGAAGTGAGTATTATAGTATGGGACTTCAACTTGTAGATTCTAACTTTGATTATTTTGCTGGTGGAAAATTTTTATCAGATGATTCTAAAGAAGTAAAAGAGCAAGGAAAAACTAAAATAGGCGAGTTAGCAAAAGAGAAGGGATATACAGTAGTTAATACAAAGGCAGATATAGAAAAGTTAAAAAAAGGTGATAAGGCAATTGCAGTTTGCCCAGATGATCAAGTTGAAAAAGAAAGTGGAGCAATAAAATACAGCTTAGACCGCATCGGAGATGAATTCACATTAGCAGATTATACTAAAAAGGGTATAGAAGTTTTGGATAATGATAAAGGATTCTTCATGATGGTTGAAGGTGGAAAAATTGACTGGGCTGGTCATGCTAATGATGCAGCATCAAACATTCATGATACAGAAGCATTTGGCGATGCAGTACAAGAAGCAATTAACTTCTATAATGCGCATCCAGATGAAACACTTATATTAGTAACTGGAGATCATGAAACAGGTGGACTTACAATAGGATTTGCAGGAACAAATTATGATACTTATTTACAAAATTTATCTAATCAAAAGGTATCATACACACAATTTGATAGAAGTGTTGCAAAATTCAGAGAAAACAAAACATCATTTGATGATGCAATGAAATCTGTTGAAGCTAACTTTGGTCTTAAAAGAGCTGGATCAACTGGAGAATCAACAAAAGGTGGAATGATACTCACATCATCAGAAGAAGCAAAAATTAAAGCTGCCTATGAAAAGAGTATGGTTCCAAAAGATAGTAGAAAATTAAATGAAGATGAAAATGTAATGTATGGAACTTATGAACCATTTTCAGTGACATTAACACATATCTTAAACAATAAATCAGGGATTTCATTTAGTTCATATTCTCATACAGGAATACCTGTAGCTATGATGGCAAAAGGACAAGGACAAGATTTATTTGCAGGGTATTATGATAATACAAATGTTTTTGATAAGATTAAGTCTATAACTAAAGTAAAATAAAATTTGATAGTTAAGAATTGGGAGTTAAGAATTAGGCATTGATATTTTCTTCATTCTAAATTCTTAACTTTCAATTAACATAAAAAGGAGAATGCTAAATTGTTTAAGGATTTTCATAGACGTAATACAATTCCAATTGTAGTAACATTAATAGCAATAATTTTGCTTATATGTTTACCTAATAAATTTCCACAAAAGACATATGACAATACTGAGAGAGTAGCTGCAAGGGTATTGAGTACAGATGAGAGTTTTATTAAGGATACAGGGCTTATAAAAATTGGGGAGCAGTTATGTGATGTAGAGATACTTGAAGGAAAATTTAAAGGAAAGATAACTAAAGGAACTAATTTATTAGCAGGATCTCTTGAACAAGATAAAATATTTCAAGTCGGGGATAAAATATTAGTTACTTTAGATTATGAAGGGGATGAAATTAGAGTAGCAACTCTTGTAGATCATTATAGACTTAATTATGAAATTTTACTTGTAGCTATTTTTGTAATTGTACTTATTGGTTTCGCAGGAGTAGTGGGCATAAAATCAATTTTATCTTTTATATTTACAGTCCTAGCTATGTGGAAGGTTTTAATACCTTTATTTTTGCAAGGATATAATCCGGTAATAGTAGGCGTAATAACAACGATGATATTAATAATTACAATAATAGTATTGGTTTATGGAATAGATAAAAAATCATTAGCTGCAATAATTGGATCATTGTCTGGTGCACTTGTGACGTGTTTTATGGCTTTGTTTTTTGTAAGTAAATTTAAAATTCATGGGGCAGTTATGTCATATTCAGAATCTCTTTTATATTCGGGATATGAGAATTTAAATCTTACGCAAATATTCATAGCTAGTATATTCATAGCATCTTCTGGAGCTGTTATGGATGTAGCAGTAGATATAACATCAGCAGTTGCAGAGGTAATAGAGAAAAAGCCGAGTATAACAAAGAGAGAAGCTATTAAGTCAGGAATAAATGTTGGTCGATCAATTATGGGTACAATGATGACAACATTGCTATTAGCATATTCAGGTGGATATATTGGATTGCTTATGGTATTCATGGCGCAAGGCACACCTATAATAAATATTCTAAATTTAAAGTATGTGTCTTCTGAAATACTACATACTTTAATTGGTAGCTTTGGTCTTGTAACAGTAGCTCCATTTACAGCATTAGCAAGTGGATTTTTGTTAGCTGGGAAAGATGAAAAATCTTAAATGATAGAGAAGAATTTTGAGAATAAGGTAGAGGTTTTGAGATAAGTAGTATAAATTCAATTTATAGATTTAACTATTTAGTAAAAAAATTATTAATTAGGTTGAAAATATATTAAATAATAAATAGAAAAAATGTGCTTCAAAATGATTAGAAAAATCAGCTTTAAGCACATTTTTTTATATATGGTGGTATAATAAAAAAAATATGTTATTCACCTTAAGGCACAATCAAAAAAATAACAAGTCCATTTGCCAGCCTATTTTCCATCATCCTGCGTCGGCAAATTGACCTAATAGGCCTGCTATGAGGGCAATTCGTCTCCTTGCCTGATGAAAAATATTCAGGGCAACGTTGGACGTGTTATTTATTTTCATGTGCCTAATAATATTTAAATAGTAATTTTTTATATGGTTTAAAGGTGTAGTTTATTATATATGGAGGGCTTTATAAATGAAAATATCAATACTATATAGTAGTAAAACAGGGAAAACTGAAAGAGTAGCAAAATTAATTGAGGAAGGAGTAAAAAGAGTTCAAGGAATAGAAGTTAAAGCTATGAATTTAAATGAAATTGATAAAGAATTTATAGATGATTCAAAGGGAATTATTTTTGGAACGCCTACATATTATGCAAATATGTCCTGGGAAATGAAGAAATGGATAGATGAATCATCAAGTTTTAATTTAGAAGGAAAACTTGGAGCTGCATTTTCAACAGCTAATTCAATTGCCGGAGGTTCAGATATAGCATTACTTGCAATTTTAAATCATCTTATGGTAAAAGGAATGTTAGTATATTCAGGAGGAGTTGCATTTGGAAAACCAAAGACTCATTTAGGGTATGTACACATAAATGAAATAGTAGAAAATGAAGATGAAAATGCAAGAATATTTGGTGAAAGAATTGCAAAAAAGGTTAGTCAAATATTTTAGTAGATTATTATAAATATATGAAATGGAGATGTTATTATGAGCGAAGTATTACAAAATATATTAACAAGAAGAAGTGTAAGAGAATTTAAGGAAGAACAAATAAAAGATGAAGAGTTAGATTTAATTTTAAAAGCTGGAACATATGCACCAAGTGGTATGAATAAACAAAGCTGGCAATTTACTGTTGTTCAAAACAAAGAAAAAATAGAATTACTTGCAAAAGTTGTTAGAGAAGCTTTAGGAAGAGATGCAGGATATAATTTTTATGCACCTCCAACTTTAATAATGCTATCAAATGATAAGGACAATGCAAATGGACTTGCAGATTGTGCTTGTGCCCTTGAAAATATATTTTTAATGGCAAATTCATTAGAAATAGGCTCATGTTGGATAAATCAGTTGAAAACTATTTGTGATGAAAAAGAAGTAAGGGAAGTATTAACAAGCTTTGGAATACCTGAAAATCATATTGTTTGGGGAATGGCAGCCATTGGATATCCTAATAGTGTAGCTAAAGAGCATGAAAGAAATGGTGGAGTTATTAAATTTGTAAAATAAATAACTTTAATTTTGAGAGTATCATAGAAATGGTACTCTTTTTTTGCTATAAATAAATTGCAATAAAATCAATAAACGGTAGTGATATTTTTGTTGATATAAAAGTTTAAAAAACTATTGACTATATACAAATAGAAGAATATACTAATAACATAGTAAACAGATAAGAATTATGAGAGAAAAAATAAGGAGTGGTTAAAATGTCAAAAATATATAAGAATTTAGCAGAACTAGTAGGTAAGACACCATTATTAGAAGTAACTAATTATAGTGAAGGTAAAGATTTAAAAGCTAATATATTAGCTAAATTAGAATATTTTAATCCAGCAGGAAGTGTTAAGGATAGAATTGCAAAAGCTATGATTGAAGATGGTGAAAATAAAGGATTATTAAAACCAGGTTCAGTAATAATAGAACCAACTAGTGGTAATACAGGAATTGGAATTGCATCTATAGGAACTGCAAAAGGATATAAAGTTATAATTGTTATGCCAGAAACAATGAGTGTTGAAAGACGTAGTCTTATAAAAGCTTTTGGTGCTGAAATAGTTTTAACAGAAGGTGCAAAAGGAATGAAGGGAGCAATAGCTAAGGCGGATGAGTTAGCTGCTGAAACTCCAAATTCATTTATACCAGGACAATTTAAAAATCCAGCGAATCCAGAAGTACACAAAAACACAACAGGTCCTGAAATTTGGGAAGATACTGATGGGAAGGTTGATATATTTGTAGCAGGTATTGGTACAGGCGGCACAATCACAGGGGTTGGAGAATATTTAAAATCTAAAAACCCAAATATTAAGATTGTTGCAGTAGAACCAGCTGGCTCACCAGTGTTATCAGAAGGTAAATCTGGTCCACATAAAATACAAGGAATTGGAGCAGGTTTTGTTCCAGATGTTTTAAATACAAAAATTTATGATGAAGTTATCGCTATAAAAAATGAAGATGCATTTGCTACATCTAGAGAATTATCAAAATCAGAAGGATTACTTGTTGGTATTTCATCAGGAGCTGCAACATTTGCTGCAACTGAACTAGCAAAACGTCCAGAAAATGCAGGAAAGACAATTGTAGTATTATTACCTGATACAGGAGAACGTTACTTATCAACTGGATTATTTGAAGATAAGTAGAAGTATAATATAGGTAAAACAAAGAAGTTCACCAAATTCATTTAGAAGATATTAAAAAAATCTTCTAAATGAATTTGGTGTTTTTATTTATAAAAATATTATTATTGACAATATACAATGTTGGGTATAATATAATTTTTAGAGATGAATATACAATGTTGTATATGAGGAGGAAAAAATGGTTAAAGCAATAATATTATATTATTTAAGCGTAAAAGCTACACATGGATATGAAATACAAAAGTACATTCAAACTACAGGCTTTGAAATTTGGGCTAAAGTAAAGTCAGGATCGATTTATTATGCTTTAAGTAAAATGGAGAAGAATGGCGAAGTTGAGTTAGTTAAAGAAGAAGCTAATGGATCAAGAGTGCGAAGAATTTATAAGATCACCGATAAGGGGAGAAGTGAATTAGAAAAAGTAATAAATGAGGAATTATCTAAATATCTAGTTCCAATTGGTACAGAAAAATTTATAATCCCCATGCTTATGAATAAGATAGATAAAGAAAAAGGAATCACTATTATAGATAAGCATATTAAAGAATTAAATGAAACCTTAGAGTATTGGAATTATTGGAAAGATATAAAAATAAATAATAATTCAACAGAATTAGAAAAAATATCATTTGAAATGAACATAGCGAGTATAGAAAATTCAATTAGATGGCATGAAACTTTAAAAAAAGAGTATGATATTTGTGTTAAAGAGGCAGATAAACAATATGAAATGATTAAGAACGTTGATTTTAGTGAGTTAGATGAAGTTAAAGAAGAAGGAACTAACATTGATAGTAAAAAAATTAATGAATTAAAAGATATCATTTTAAATAAACCTAAAGAAGCGAAGGAAGCTTTTGAAGAGTTATTAAGTTTATTACATAATAAAAAATAATTTTTTGCAGCAAATTAAGGCTGCAAAAAAATTATGCACTATATCCAACGTTGTATATAAAATATGGAGTAAGGAGAAAATAAAATGGAAAATATATTAAGTATTAAAAATCTAAAAAAAAGCTTTGGAGAAAATCAGGTGGTAAATGGATTAAGTTTTGACGTAAATAAAGGAGATATATTAGGACTTTTAGGGCCAAATGGAGCAGGAAAAAGTACAACAATAAATATGATAGCTATGCTTTTAGATAAAGAAAGTGGAGACGTGCTTTTTGATGGAAAGGATGTTCAAAAAAATAATATTGAATTTAAAAAATCATTAGGTTTAGTACCTCAAGATATAGCAATATTTTCAGATCTTACAGCATATGAAAATGTAAAATTCTTCTGTTCATTGTATGGAATAAAGGGGAAAGAATTAAAGGAAAGAACTAAAGATGCTTTAGAAAAGGTTGGATTATGGAATAGAAAAGATGATTTCCCAGATTCATATTCAGGAGGGATGAAAAGAAGGTTGAATATTGCTTGTTCAATTGCACATAAGCCTAAACTATTAATTATGGATGAACCAACGGTTGGAATAGATCCTCAATCAAGAAATAATATTTTAGAAGTTACGAAAGAACTTAGGGAGGAGGGGACGACGGTTATTTACACATCTCATTATATAGAAGAAGTTGAAGCTATATGTTCTAAACTTATTATTATGGATAAAGGCATAATCATAGAAGAAGGAGATAAAGAAGAAATAAAATTAAAATATAAGAAACAGGGATTAAATAATCTTGAAGAGATATTTCTCAGTTTAACTGGAACAGAATTAAGAGATTAGGAGGTCATATTAATGGATGGATTTATAATATTATTTAATTTTGGAATGAAGAAAAGAATAAAAGATTCTTTCATAATAGGTTATGGAGTTATGATGCCACTTTTCATGATAGTAATTTTAGGATACATGACATCTAATTATTACACAGGGGAAAATGGAATTAGTTCATATTACTATTATGCACTAGTTACAGCTCCACTTTGCACATTTTTAAATGCAGTAACATTAATTTATGTCGCCAGGGAAGAAAGTCTTTATAAGTGTGGTGAAAGATTTATAATAGCACCTATAAGTAATATTTCAATAGTTCTTTCAAAAATAATACCATCAACAATTTCAATAAGTATATTTAATATAATTTTAATGGCAATATGTAAATTATTATTTAAAGTAGATTTTAGAAGTAGATTTTTAGAAGTTATATTACTTTTAACAATACTTTCATTTATGTCATGTGCAATGGGAACTTTCATTGGACTATGTACAAAAGATTTTATGACAATAAAGAATTTTATAAGTACCCCTATATTAATAATGGGAGTTTTAGGTGGTTCATTCTTTCCCATAGGTTCTTTAGGGAAAGTAATGGAGACTGTTAGTTATATATCACCATTAACTTGGATTAATAAAGGAATTTTTATTATGTTAAATGATAATAGCATGAAAATATATATTATTGCATTGATTTTAACATTAAGCATAGGAATTTTATTTACTATAGGAGCTATTAAAAAGTTTAAGAAAGAGGCGTTTTTATAATGAGTATTTATTTGATTGTTAAGAATGAAATTAAGAGAAGTATGAAGAATAAAAAGAAATTAATAATAACGCTTATTGTTCCTGCAATCGCAGTGGTTCTTGCCATTTGTATAAATTCAATAATGAAACCTTCCTTAAGTTTAGGGATAATTGATAAAGACAATTCTGAAATTGGAGCAAACTTTGAGGAAAAGGTTGGAACTATAGATGGAATAAAAATAAGCCAAGCTAAAGAAGATACTATAAATACTGATTTAATTATGGCAAAATATGTGGCTACAATAGAATTTAACAAAAACAATCAAATTAAGTTGCATTGCTTAGATAATGAACTGAAAGATACTATTCAAGAAATAGTAGACAATTTTATTATTACAAAAGAAGTAATAGGACTAGAAGGTATGCTAATAAAAATGGAAAAGGAAAGTATGACTGTGGCACAAAGGAGTGTTGGATTTATATTATTAACTTTAATAGTTACTTGTGTTTTTACATCTTGTAATCTTATTAAAGACAAAGAAGAGGGAACGTTAAAAAGATATGTGTTAACTCCTAATGCACCATCAGCATATATATTAGGTAATTTTATTTTCAATTTTCTAATGACATTGTTGCAAATTATAATATCAACTTTGATAATAGGGATATTGAAGTTAGATATACATATAAATCTATGGCAATTTTTATTAATAGAAATAATAATTGCATTTATTGCATCAAGTATAGCAACTTTAATGGTAAGTCTAGTAGATACTGAACTTAAAGCTAGTTTAATAGCTTCATCATTTGGACTTATTATATCCTTACTTGGAGGTTCATTTTTACCATTAGAGAAAATGCCAAATGGAATAAAACTACTTAGTGATTTTTCAATAACTAAGTGGATAATTGTATTTACGAAATCATTGGAAAGCAAATTGTATATATTACAAGATATTATACCTATAATAATAATTGTATTAATGTCAATTACCTTTATATCTACATCTTTAGTACTCGGAAAAAGAAAATTTGTTTAATATATTGCTAAGATTGGATATAATAAATAATATAGGAATAAAGAGTAGGTGTAAAATGGAAGATGGTATATTAATAGATAAACTCAAACAAATAAAAGGCATAGTAGCAATTTCTCAATTTGGAAGCTATGGTACAGAATTTTGGGTCAAAGACAGAAGCGATATTGATATAGCTGTAATAGTAATTTCAGAAATTTCATATATGGATACGCTATCTAAAGAAGATGATATTTTGCCTATATTAGAAGAATATTATAATTACAATAAAATACATTTAACTTTCATATTATTTAAAGAATTTGACAATAAGTATGCTAAATTAGCTATTGACAGTAGAGAACAGTTTATTATAAATGAAGAATTATGGTTCGATTTTCAACACTATGTGTTGAAGTACCTTAGAAATAACGAAGTACTTCAAAAAACACTAAATATAGATGAACAATATAGTTATTTTGGAGGTATTATAGATGAATCCTTATTATGTAATGAAGGAAATCCGACTCACATGCGTTCACTGGATAAGTTTGAGGAACCAAATATAAAATTTGGACTCTCACTTAAGAAAGAAAAGTTTTTAGATAAATATAAAAGTGCAAATCAAACAATGGAAGATTTAAAATATGCACTCAATAAATACAGAAAAGATAATGACAGAATAACGCGAAGAGCAATATTTGCATATTTCCAAGACTTTTGTGAATTTGTAGTAGACATGTGTGAAAGTTATATAATAGTGAATAATGGGAAAGTAGATAGCACTTTTTCAGCTATGAAGCTTATAGAAAAATCTCATGAAATGGGATTTTTTGATGAAATATTAAAAGATTATTTATCTATTAGCGTGAAATTAAGAAATAGATATACTCATGATTATTACAAAAGAGAGAGTAGTGAAAAGCAAATAGAAGAATTTTGTTATTCTAAAATTTTATATTTAGATATTTTTTTAGAAAGTAGTAAGGATAATGTAATACTTAAATATAAAGAAAATGTACAAAATTAAAACAAAAGTATTATTATGAATACACTGGATTAGTTGAAAGATAATTTAGTTTAAATTAGAAACTATAAATATTAATGTATAAATGGAGCTTTAAAATAATTTGTGAATTATTTTAGAGCTCCATTTTGTGTTTATTTTTGAATAAGATGAAAAATTTTCTAAAGAAAATATTGACAAAACTGTTCATACTGTTTATATTGTATATATACAGTATGAACACCAAGGAGGTGAAGCAATAATTTGAGAATATTACTTTCTAATAAATCTGATTTACCTATTTATGAGCAGATAAAAGCTCAAATGAAAGAACAAATTTTAAATGGTATCATTCCTGAAAATGATTTTTTACCATCTATAAGACAACTTGCAAAAGATTTAGGCATAAGTGTAATTACAACCACAAGAGCTTATTCAGATCTTGAAAGTGAAGGTTTTATTGCAACTGTTAGGGGAAAAGGGAGTTATGTACTTCCTAAAGATAATGAAATGGTAAGAGAACAGTACTTAAAGGAAATTGAAGATGCCTTAATGATTGCAATTGAAAAAAGTAAGTTAGCCAATATATCAAATGATGAACTTATGTTAATTTGGAAGAATTTAATTGAGGAGTGATACTCGTGAATGCACTTGAAATAAAAAACTTAAATAAAAACCTTAATGGTTTTAGTCTTAAAAATATAAATCTAGAATTGCCAAAAGGATATATTTTAGGATATATAGGACAAAATGGAGCTGGTAAAACAACTACAATAAAACTTATTATGAATCAATTAAAACGTAATAGTGGAGAAATAAGAGTATTTGGTAAAGAATATGAAGATGACGAAGCTGGATATAAAGATATGATAGGTTTTATTGGAGATGAGTGCTATTTTCCAACATGCTTTACATTAAAAGATATAATTAATACTTTGAAGGATTTCTATTCTTCCTTTGATGAAGTTAAATTTAGAGAATATGCTGAAAAATGGGGACTTCCTTATAAGAAGAAAATTAAGGAATTTTCAAAAGGAATGAAAGCTAAACTATCTTTTGCAAGTATTTTATCAAGAGATACTAAATTGCTTCTATTAGATGAACCAACTAGTGGACTTGATCCTGTAGTTAGAAGTGAAGTTTTAGAAATATTACAAGAGTATATATCAGATGGTGAAAGAAGTGTTATATTTTCAACTCATATTATGAGTGATTTAGAAAAAATAACTGATTATCTTTATTTTATTAATAATGGAGAAAAGGTATTTTACGATACAACAGAAAATGTATTAGAAAACCATTTAGTTGTAAAAGGTGGAACAGAAGATTTAAAAGCAGAAGTAAAAGAAAAGTTAATTGGATATAAATCTTCCCATATTGGATTTGAAGGATTAATTTATTCAAAGGATAAGAAATATTTAGATGAAAAGTTATTATTTGAAAAACCTTCTATGGATGATATTGTAGTCTTTTATATTAATGGAGCAAGGAGGAATTAATATAATGGATGCAATAAAGTATCTTAAACTTGATTTTCGTATTATGAAAGAAAAAAAACAATATATATATTTAGTTTTAATTCCAGTCTTTATGGGTATTATGCTAAATTATTGGGAATTTGGGATAACAGGTTTATTAGTTTTTGTAATGATATATATAGGATTTCCTTTTAGTAATGAAAATGCTGATAAATTAGAGAAGATGTATGGTTTATTACCATGCAAACCAGATAGCATGGTATTAGGAAGATTTATATATTTGAATATTATGATGATAATAACTATTTTGATATGTTTTGGGACAGGAATATATTATTTTACTAGAAATACATTTGAAATGTTAACTATGGTAGATATGGTTGTAGCAGTAGTTCTTTCAGTAATACTTAATTTTTTTAGTTATCCAATATATTATAAAGCTCAATTGGAAAAAAACAATATGATGAAGACAGCTGTAATTCTTATTATTTCAATAGTGATATTTTTAATGACGTTACTTATTCCAGCAGAGTTAGCAATGATAAATTCAGTATATAGTAATGAATTAATTTCTATAGGAAGCTTTATTGTAAGAAATAGAAGGTTATTTATAAGTGTAGCAATATCCATTCTTCTAGTATTAGGATATATAACTTATTTATGTTCATGTAGAATTTGCAGAAAAAAAGAGGTTTAGTATAATGAAAGATTCTATAAATTATTTAAAACTTGACTTAAGGATAAGCAGAAAATCTCTATTAATGACAATTCCAGCATTAATTTTTATGGCATATATGTTTTTTAAACAACAAACGTATATATTTGGAATATCATATTTATTTTTAATTAAAATTATTTTTATAAACACTCCATTTATTTCACAAGCAAATGAAGGTCTAAGTCAACTGCATTATATTTTCCCAGCTAAGATTTCTAAAATGGTGCTAGGAAGATTTATGTATTTAGTAATGTGGTATTTAGTTACATTATTTATTGAAGTTATTATGATTATGTATTTATATAATATAAATGAAATTAGTAATAAAGAAATTATACTAATAGCTATATCTGAAATAATAACATCTATAATTTTATTTATTCAGTATCCAGTAAGTTATAAAATTGGATTCGAAAATAGTAAAACTTTATTAAATGTAGTAGGTATTCTACCGGGACTTATTATGATGCCATTACCATCAGCTTTAATAAAAAGTGATTTATTACGAAATAAATTAGATAGTATTTCAAATTTTGCAATAAATAATGAAATTAAATTAATTGCTTTTAGCATTTTAATAGTAGTAATACTAGGATATATTTCTTACTTGGTGTCATATAGAATTTGTAAAAGAAAAGAGGTTTAATAATGAATAATTCTATAAATTATTTGAAGTTTGATTTTAAAATTGCTAAAAAAAGTATAAAGTATTATGTTTTAATACAATTAATAATTTGTTGTAGTTTCATATTTTCTGGAAATTATGATTTTGGAATGTCATATTTGCTTTTCTTCTTAGTTGTTTTAGGAACAATTCCTTTTAGTATACAAGGGAATGAAAAAAGTACTGAAATGTATTATATGTTTCCAGCTAGAACTTCAAGTATGGTACTTGGAAGATTTTTATATTTAATATGCGCATCACTTGTAATATTTCTATTAAGCGGAATTATTATATTAGTTTTGTATAAAGTAAATAAAATTGGGAGCTTAGAAGTGCTGACTATTTGTTTAAATGCAATTATAAGTTTAACTATTTGTTTAATTCAGTATCCGATATTTTATAAATTAGGATTAGAAAAAGGAAAAATGCTTTCTACGATAATATATCTTGTATCAGGTTTAATTATATTTTTGTTGCCACGAGGAAATGAATATATAAATATGAAATTACAAGGAAATGTATATTTAAATAATAATATTTTATTAATGCTTCTTAGCTTATTAATAGCAACTTTAATAGGATATATATCTTACTTAATATCATGTAGAATTTGTAAGAAAAAAGAGATATAAATGTTTGATAATCCGATAAATTATTTTGGAGGTGATTACTTATGAAAACTTAAGTATAAATTAAGATTAATTTAATGTTTAGAAGGTATTTTTTTAATAAAAAACATGTATAATAAAAATATGATGTAAAGTAAGATATTAACAAGCAGTGTATTTTTATCATAAATAAGTATTTACAGGGGGAAAGAAAAATGAAAATTAAAAAAACTTTAGCAATTATTATGGCAGCAGCTTTGACTGTTGGAACAATGGCTGGTTGTAGCCAAACAACACTTAATTATTCAAAGGAACTTTCAAATACAGCTAAATGGGAAACAATGACATCTAATATAGACGGTAAAGTTAATGTTGATGTAAAAGGAGTAAAGGAAGAAGTAACATTTACCGCTACAGGATATAGGGATAAGAATTTAACATATGTAGATATGAAATTCAATAATACATCTGGTAAATTTAAGATTCCAGAAATTAAAGAATATGTAGATGGAAATACAGTATATATTAACAAGAGTTATTTTGAAGGAATATATACTATGACTGGACAACCTATCCCAGAAGGATTAGCTAAGATAAAGGAAGAATATATAGCAATTGATTCATCAGCTACAGGCATAGATGTAAATCAACTAAAAGCATTAACAACTCAACCAGATGCAATGGTCCAAGTTGGTAAATTAGTATTTGGAGAAAATAACAATCTTGATTTACCTTTTGTTCAAAATGGAAGAGAATACACAATAAATCTTGATACAGATAAGACAGTGGATTTAAGCGCAAAAGCTATAAAAGCTGCAGGTAATAATATAGATAAGATTAATACTACGTTTTTAGGATCAAAGTTAACAGCTGAAAATATTGCAGAAATTAAAACTTCAGTCAATGATGCAAGATTTGACGCAACATTACCACTAGTTAAGGCAGAATTAGCTGGTTCAACTATAACTTCAAAAGAAGCATTTACAGATAACAACTATACTGCAGACTTTAATATGAATTTACAAATTAAAGATGCTGGAAAAGTATCACTTGAAATGAAATCAACATGTACTAAGAGTGAAGTAAAAGCAATGACGCTTCCAACTAGTAAAGTTAAACTTACAGTAGAAGAATATACTAAGTTATTAGCGCCAACAAGTGCAGCTATACCAGCAACTACAAATGTAGTAGCAAAATAAGATGAAATAAATTATTTTTAGGTAAATAGGAAGTGAAGATTTTTTAAAGGAATCTTCACTTCTTTAATTTACCTATAATTTAATTTTAAAATAAATAAAAATGATCAATATACATTACTTATGCAAAGTTAAGTATAAATTAAGATAAAATTAATATTTATACTAGTCTTAATTAATAAATAATGATGTATAATGGAAACATGATAAAGAGGTAATCATTAACCTTTATCCAAATTTTATAATAATAAATAAGTATTTATAGGGGGAAAGAAAAATGAAAATTAAAAAAACCTTAGCACTAATTATTACAGCAGCTTTGACTGTTGGAACAATGGCTGGATGTAGTCAAGCAACACTTAATTATTCAAAAGAACTTTCAAATACAGCAAAATGGGAAGCAACAACTTCTAATATAGAAGGCAAAGTTAATGTTGAGGCAAAAGGAGAAAAGGAAGAAGTAACATTTACTGCTACTGGATATACAACAAAAGATCAAGCATATATAGATATGAAGTTCAATAATACATAAGGTAAGATTAAAATTCCAGAACTTAAAGTGTATACAGAGGGAACTACAAGCTATATTAACAAGAGTTTTTATGAAGGTATTTCTGCTATAGGTGGACAAACTGAATCAACAGGATTAGCTAGCATAAAAGAAGAATATATAGCAATTGATTCAGCGGCTTCAGGAGTAGATGTAAATCAATTTAAATCATTAGCAACTCAACCAGATGCATTGGTTGAAGTTGGAAAATTAGTATTTGGAGAAAATAGTAATCTTGATTTACCTTTTGTCCAAAATGGAAGAGAATACACAATTAATCTTGATGCAAATCAAACTGTAGATTTAGCAGCAAATGCTATTAAAGCAGGAGTAAACAACTTAGAAAATTTAAATAAAACTTTTAAATTAGAATTAAAAGCTGAAGATATAGCACAAATTAAAACAGAAATGAATAGTACAAGTTTTGATACAGGCTTAACTGAGGCTAAGAAAGCATTAGCTGGTTCAACTATTACTTCAAAAGACATATTTACAGATATTAATTATACTTCAGACTGTAATATAAATTTACAAATTAAAGATTTTGGAAAGATTTCAATTGCAGTTAAAGCAACAAGCACTAAGAGTGAAGTTAAAGCAATAACTCTTCCAACTAGTAAAATTAAACTTACAGCAGAAGAATTTGCTAAGATATCAGCGCCAACAAGTACAACTATAGCAGCAACTTCAAATGTAGTAGCAAAATAATATAAAATTAAATAGTTTCACCTAAATGAAGACTATATCAAAATGATTAATTATTTTGATATAGTCTTTTTATGATTTAAAAATATATTTATAAAGATAAGTAATTATTTGGCATGAACATGTTGTTTTGAACAGTGAAAGGTGTTAATATAATGTTGTTCAAAAAATGAACTGGATAAAATTTTCAATTAGATATTTAAATTGGATAAAAATGGACAATGGGAATTGTGGGTAAAAAATAATAATTTATCCACTCAAAGGGATAAGTTCAACTAAATTCAGTTGGAGCATAGAACTCCACCTGAAAAGTTTCACTTTATAAACAGAAAGGGGTATTGTGAATTAATGGGGAATATAAAAACAGCTGTAATTTTAGCTGCCGGTATGGGATCGAGATTACAAGATATAACTAATGATATGTTGCCAAAAGGTCTTATGAAGATAAATGGGAAGAGTTTAGTAGAAAGATCTATTGAAAAATTAAGAAGTTTAGGCATTGAAAAAATTTATATAGTTACGGGTCATTTAAATGAATTTTATGATAAACTCGCAAAAGAAAATAATTATATAGAAACAAGAAAGAATAGAAAATACAAGGCTACAGGGAGCATGACGTCGCTGTCAATATTAGAAGATGAATTAAAAGAAGATTTTTTATTACTTGAAAGTGATCTTATATATGAAGTTTATGGATTAATTAAGACTATTAATTATGAAAAAGACGATTGCATTTTATTAAGTGGAAAGACAAACTCTGGTGATGAATGTTATGTGGAAGTTAGAGATGATAATTTATATAAGATATCTAAAAATAGACAAGATATAGAACACGTGTATGGAGAATTAGTTGGAATTTCAAAAATATCACTTGAATTATATAAAGAGATGTTAAAAGAATATAAAGATTTTAATAATAGAATAAATGATTATAAAAATGAAGAAAGCTTTTTTAAAACTGAAAATAAAAAAGCAAAGAAGTATGATTATGAAAATGCAATATTTGATGCTGCACAAAAAAGAAAAGTTGGATATTTAAAAATTGAAAATTTAGTATGGGGAGAAATTGATGATAAAAGTCATCTTGAGAGAATAAAAACAATGATACTTCCAAAGTTAGAAAAAAATACGGAAGAAAAAATAAATTAAAATAAAAAATAATTATAAATTTTAGGAGTGTGTTAATATATGAAAAAAGTTTATGTGGCTATGAGTGCGGATATAATTCACCAAGGACATTTGAAGGTAATAGATGCAGCGAGAAATCTTGGGGATGTAATAGTAGGATTACATACTGATGATGTTATAAGAGATTATTGGAGAAATCCTATAATGAAGTATGAAGAAAGAAAAGAAGTAGTTAGTAATATTAAAGGTATTGTATCTGTAGTACCTCAAGATAGTTTAGATCAAGTTCCAAATCTTATAGAGCTTAAACCAGATTATGTTGTTCATGGAGATGATTGGCTTGAGGGTTCTCAAAAAGAACTTAGAGAAAGAGTTATAGATGCAATAAAAGAATGGGGCGGAGAACTTGTAGAAACTCCATATACTCATGGAGTTTCTATTTCGAAATTAGATGAGGAATTAATGCAAATAGGCATAACACCTCAAATGAGAATGAAAGGTCTTAAGGAACTAATTTATTCAAAGAAACCAGTTAGAATACTTGAAGCTCATAATGGATTAACTGGACTTATTGTTGAAAAAACTAAAGTTGAAAAAGATGGAAAAATAAAAGAATTTGATGGTATGTGGATAAGTTCTTTATGTGATTCAACTGCCAAAGGAAAGCCAGATATAGAACTCGTAGATTTAACATCAAGATTAAATACAATTAATGATATTTTAGAGGTTACTAGAAAGCCTATAATTGTTGATGGAGATACAGGCGGACAAATTGAACATTTTGTTTATACAGTTAAGACTTTAGAAAGATTAGGAGTTTCAGCAATTATTATTGAAGATAAGACTGGACTTAAGAAAAATTCATTATTCGGTACTGATGTAATTCAAACTCAAGATACGATAGAACATTTTAGTGACAAAATAAGAGCAGGAAGAGAAGCTAGAGCAACAAGTGATTTTATGATAATTTCAAGAATTGAAAGCTTAATTGCGGGGGCAGGAATGGATGATGCAATAAATAGGGCAAAAGCTTATATCGAAGCGGGTACAGATGGAATAATGATTCATAGCAAAGAAAAAGATGGAAAAGAGATAGTTGAATTTTGCAGAAGATACAATGAATTTGAAAATAGAGTTCCATTAATAGTAGTTCCAACTTCATATAACTTCATGAAAGAAGATGAATTGGTGGACTTAGGAATTAATGTGATTATTTATGCAAATCACTTAATAAGAAGTGCATATCCAGCAATGGTAAATACTGCAAAGAGCATCTTAGAAAATGAAAGATCAAAAGAAGCTTCAGTAAATTGCATGCCTATAAAAGAAATTCTTACCCTAATTCCTGGCGGAATGTAAGTAAATACAACAATTATACGCATTAAAATATAGATACCCACAGTGAAAATCGTGATTATGCATATAATTCCGCCGAAATAAGGGGGCATTCATTTGCTCCAGTTACTTAAGATTTTGATGGATGCTTCTAAGATCATAAGTTGTGCCCAAAATGCTTGCTTCAAAGACGAGCTTTGAACAAGCATTTTGGAACAACTTATAATCTAAGAATCATAGCCATCAAAATCTTCTGATGTAACATTCCGCAAAAGCAAGCCCCCTTATTTCTACTTTTGGATGTATATGAAAGGTAGAGTAACTTGGAATGTGGGTATATATATATGGAGTTTATGGATGAATAATTTAAAATATAAGAATAATATTATAAAAATTTGCAATTAAGGAGCTGGATTAAATGGTTGAAGTTAAAGAGTTTTATAATGAATTATTAGATAATGATATAAGTTTTTTTACAGGAGTACCAGATTCTTTATTAAAATCTTTTTGTGCTTATATTAAGGATAATGTAAGTGCTCAGAAGAATATAATTTCAGCTAATGAAGGAAATGCTATAGGATTAGCTTCTGGATATTATTTGGGAACAAGAAAAATTGGACTTGTGTACATGCAAAATTCTGGACTTGGGAATGCTGTGAATCCACTTGCTTCCCTTACTGATAAATTAGTTTATGGTATACCAATGCTTTTAGTAATTGGATGGAGAGGGGAGCCAAAAAGACAAGATGAACCTCAACATAAGAAGCAAGGATTAATTACTTTAGAAACTTTAGAAATGTTAGGAATCAAGTATGAGATTTTAGATGAAGCTAGCAATAATGATGAAATGAAATTAAAAGTAAAAAAAGCATATATTTATATGAAGGAAAATAATGAACCATATGCTTTAGTGATAAAAAAGGATACCTTTAATGAATACAAACTCAAGAACAACACTAACTTTGATTTTGAAATGACTAGAGAAGAGGCTATAGAAATTGTAGTGTCTAAGATGAAAGAAAATTCGGTAGCAGTATCAACTACAGGAATGGCATCTAGAGAACTATTTGAGTTAAGAGAAAAGCATAAAGAAAATCATAGTAAAGACTTTTTAACTGTAGGCTCTATGGGACATGCTTCCCAAATTGCATTAGGAATTGCTTTGAGTAATAAAGATAAGGAGGTTTACTGCATTGATGGAGATGGAGCTTTATTAATGCATCTTGGGGGGCTAGCTATAATAGGAAATGCAGAGCCTAAGAATTTTAGACATATCTTAATAAATAATGGAGCACATGATTCAGTAGGAGGACAAGAAACTGTTGGTTTAAAAATAGATACTTTAGCTATTGCAAAAGCCTGTGGATATAAGGAATGTTATTCATGTAGCTGCAAAGCAGAATTATTAAATTTATCAAAAAAAATAACAAACGTAGAAGGTCCTGTATTGTTAGAGATTAAAGTAAAAAAAGGTGCACGAAAAGATTTAGGAAGACCTACTACAACACCTATTGAAAATAAAGAAGCATTTATGGAATTTTTAGATAAATAAAAGATCAATCATATTAAAAAAATAAACTATATAAGGCACAATCAAATAAATAACAAGTCCATTTGCCAGCCTATTTTCCATCATGCTGCGTCAGCAAATTGCCCTAATAGGTCCGCTATGAGGGCAATTCGTCTCCTTGCCTGATGAAAAATATTCATGGCAACTTTGGACTTGTTATTTATTTTTATGTGCCTAAGTTTCAATAATGATTTTACAAGTAAGAATTCTAAAATTCTAAAAAATTTCAGAATTTTAGAATTTCAGAACTTTAGAATTTTAGAATTTGCTTGTAAAATGCGGGTTACGTGAATATAGGGGAAAAATTATTTTTCTAATATGCATTATATAGGGAGGAATCCAAGTGGAGATTAAGAGAAATATATTATTAAATCCAGGGCCTGCAACAACTTCTGATACAGTAAAGTTTGCTCAAGTTATGCCTGATATTTGTCCAAGAGAAAAAGAATTTGGAGATGTTATGGAGTTTGTATCAAAAGAGCTTACTAATTTTGTAGGCTCAAATGATAAATATACAACTATATTATTTGGAGGTTCAGGAACAGCATCAGTTGAAGCTATTTTAAGCTCAATAGTAGATGATAAAACAATCTTAATAATTAATAATGGCGCTTATGGCAAAAGAATGTGTGAAATAGCAGAAATATATAATTTGAATTATGTAGAATATAAAAGTTCACCTATAGAAGAAATAAACTTAAATGAATTAGAAGAGATCATAAAAACACATAATTCAAAAAGTTTAAGTGGTGATAAAAATCTTATAAGTCATATAGCAGTAATTCATCATGAAACAACAACAGGAATATTAAATGATATAAAAGCAATAGGAAGCATTTGCAGAAAATATGAAATAGATATGATAGTTGACGCTATGAGTTCTTTTGCAGGAATTCCTATAGATATGGATGAAATGAATATAAAATACTTAGCTTCAAGTTCAAATAAGTGCATACAAGGAATGGCAGGAATAAGTTTTGTAATAGCAAGTACAGAATCTTTAGAGAAAACTAAGAATATTAAACCAAGAAATCTATACCTTAATATATATAAGCAATATTCATATTTTAAAGATAATTATCAAATGAGATTTACCCCACCAGTACAAGTCCTTTATGCTTTAAAACAAGCTATAATAGAAGCAAAAGAAGAAACAATAGAAAAGAGATATGAAAGATATAAAGAATGCTGTAAAATTCTTTGGGCTGGCTTAGATAAACTGAATTTAAAAAAATTAGTAAATGAAAAAGCATCATCTATGCTTTTAACTTCAATTATTGAACCTGAAATTGAAGGGTATAACTTTGATGCTTTACATGACTACTTATATAATAAAGGATTCACAATTTATCCTGGGAAAGTAGCTTCTAAAAATACTTTCAGAATAGCAAACATAGGTCAAATATATCCAGAGAACATAAACAAATTCATAGAAGTATTAGAAGAATACTTTACGGGTATTGTGTAATAACTCAAAATATAAAAATACTTGCAGTAATGTCAAAAATTAAGTTTATGTCTAATAAACCGAAAGGGAAAACATGCGTTTGTTCCAGTTGCTGAGAATTTTGATGGATGTTTCTAACATTATAAGTTGTACCAAAAACTGATTGCTCCAAAGGCAAGCTTGGGACAATCAATTTTTGAACAACTTATAATGAAGAAACATAACCAGCAAAATTCTCTAATGCAACATTACACAAAAGCATGTCCTCTCTTTATAGGGTTTATTGCCGTACTTCAAGTATTTCACAATCCCCGTATTTTATCAATTTTCATAGTTAAAAAATCTTGTGAAGGTTAGCGTTAATAATAGGAATATAACTGAGGTTAACGCTATTGTACCTCCTGGAGCACTATTTATGTAATAAGAGAGTACTAGCCCTATCATAACATCTAAAAATCCAAAGATGATAGAGAAAATAAGGGTTTTAGTGAATCCTTTTTTTAATTGCATAGCGGTTGCTACAGGTACAACTATTATTGAAGAAACCACAAGGATTCCCATTACTCTTATTGAAAGTGAAATTGTAGCACCAACAAGTAATGTGAAAATATAATTTACTAATTTAACATTAATACCTGCTGTTTTTGCACTAGTTTCATCAAAAGTAACATAAATTAATTTATTATAAAGAAATAAAAGAGTTATAAGACAAATTCCACCTACAATAGCAATTAACCAAATATCAGATTTTGTAACAGTTAAAATACTACCAAATAAAAATGAATCTACTTTGGCGGATGCCTTGCCACTACTTATTAAGATAATTGCTATACCTAAACTTAATGTTAAAACAATAGACATTACAAGTTCTGCATATTTTTTATAATAAGTTCTTAAAGCCTCTATAACAAGAGCGCAAACACTAGTGAATAAAAATGCAGTTAAAAGGGGGTTAGTGCCTATAACAAGACCAATTGCGACTCCGGCAAAAGAAGAATGAGATAATGTATCACCAATCATCGAATAACGTCTAAGCACAATGAAAAGCCCAATAAATGGGCAAAGTACTGAAACAATAAAACCTGCAATAAATGCATTTTGCATAAAACCTAATTCAAACATATATTATTTTACCTTCCTAATATCTATATTATTTTAGAAATTGAATCGAAAGATTCTAAATACTTTATAAAATCGTCTTTTGTGAATAACTGTAGAGTACCATTTTCTATTTTTAAAATATGTGTTGAATATTTTAATGCAATTTTAGTATTGTGTTCAACAGAAATTATAGTTTTTCCAAAATCTTTATTTAAACTTTGGAGTAATGGATAAATTTCACTTTGACTTTTTTCATCGACTCCAGTTGATGGTTCATCTAATATTATTAAATCTGGATTTCCAAGTAATGCTCTTGCAATGAAAATTCTTTGTTGTTGCCCACCTGATAAATTTCCAATTAAATTTTCACTAAACTCACACATATTAACTTTATGCAAGGCTTCTAGAGTGCTCTTTGGATTTTTTATGCCAATAGTCTTTGCATGACAAGATAGTACTTCTTTAACCGTTATTGGAAATTCTGAATTGAAATTATCTAATTTTTGTGAAACATAAGAAATTTTATTGGAAGCTAACGTAATTAGTCCAGAATCAGGCTTTAAAATACCTAATATAAGTTTAACTAATGTACTTTTACAACTTCCGTTTTCACCAAGAATAGATAAATAAATTCCCTTAGGAATATGAAGATTCACATCATTTAATAATTCAGATCCTTTTGTATATGAAAATGATAAGTTCTTTATAGTAATCAAATAATCAACTCCTTAAAACATTATTATATTATACACTTAAATGCAAATCACTTGCAATAGAGTATAAGGCATATTGAAAAAAATAATAAGTTAGAAGGTTAGTATGTTTTATGTTATGCTTCATTGATTTATTTGCCTAATATAGAAATTACGGAGTTAATAATTTTTCCAAGTGCCAGCTTTTATTGTTGTCTTTTTTAAAACTTCCTTTAACAGAAATATTTTTATGAGGCGCATTTTTAGAAAGCCCAGAAGCCTCTACAACAGAAGTTTCACCATCACAATAAACTAAAGACATTTTTTGAACCCTAAGAAGTTTATTTTCTGATGAAAAACCAGTAGTAAAATTGTATTCTACAGCAAACCCAAGGTCTTTGGAATTATTGGATATATATATATTATGTGTTATGAAAAAAGATGCTGCCAATATAAGTCCAAAAGAGATTATAATAGATAATATGGATTTTCTTTTAGCTTTTCTTATAAGTTTTCTTTCAAGCCTTCGTCTTTTATTATAAACAAAGGATTCTTTTTGAAATTGTAGACTATTTTGCATAATGAAAACCTCCTTTATTTTAAGCATATTAGAATGTTAAATATGTTTGTGGAAAGAATATAGATGTAATAAAAACTTTCCTAGAATAAGAAAGAACATAAGAAAATATTACCATATTTTTACAAGTAATAAAATTAAAAATCAATGACAATGTAATGTGAAAAATATAATAATATGAGCAAATTCTAATTTTGTAGCAGTTATAATCCACTATATTTTATTTGTATGGTTATAAAATGTCTTTTTTGATATAATTTGATGTAAGACACAATTAAAAAAGATTAAGTTAGAAATGATTATCAAAACTAATAGGATGGTGAATTTATGGATTTTTCAAGTTTAGTATTAATGGAAAAAGATAAAGAAACAGGATTTATAAAAAAAGAATTAGGAAGTTTTGAAGTAAATGAAGGAGCTTTATTTGTAAAAAAGCTTTATGTATTAGATGAAATTGTATATATGCATTTTGATACAAATAAAAATGTAGAAGAATGGGAATACTCAGCAATATATGATTTATTTAATAGCGAAGCATTTACAGAAAGCGGTTATGAGATAGAAGAAGACTTAGATGAATATAATCCTGCATATATAATAAAATTCAAGTATGAGGATGATTATGATGTAATGAAGAAAAAAATACAAGGAGTTGTAACAATAATAGACTCAGAAATGAATTTAGTATTTGAAGCTATTAAAGGAAAAGAATCTGAGTATACTGAATAATGAATAATGAATAATGAATGATTTAAGGATGAAATTCTGAAAGAATTTCTAATTAAAATATATAATTTGTAGAAATATCTAACAGAGATTTCATCCGTCATTTTTCATTATTAATCTTTAATTAATAAAGAAGGGTGTGTTAATATGAGTGATTTAAAGAAAAGAGAAGAAATTAATGAAAAGTTTAAGTGGAATGTTGAGAAAGTATATAAAAATATAGAAGAATGGGAAATGGATTTTGAAGCTGTAAAAAATGAAGCAATTAAATTAAAAGATTATTCTGGAAAACTAATAAATGGAGAAAAGATTTTAGAGTATTTAAAATTAAATGAAGAAATATCTAGAAAAGCAGAAAAATTATATATATATGCACATTTAAAATCTGATGAAGATACTTCAAATGCTACTTATCAAAGTTTAATGAGCAAAATTGATATATATATGGCTGAATTTGCAAGTTATACAGCTTTCTTTGTACCAGAAATTTTAAGTTTAGATGATAAATTTATACAAAGTGAAATGAACAAATTAGATGAACTTAAGCAATTTGAATTTTTAATTAGAGATATATTAAAAGAAAAGCCACATATATTATCAAAAGAAATGGAAGAACTACTCGCAGCAGCATCAGATTGCTTAGATGCACCTTCAGCAATACACAATATTTTAACTAATGCAGATATGACATTTGGAAAGATAGAAGATGAAGAAGGAAATAAAGTAGAATTAACAGAGGGAAACTATTCTTCATTTATAAGAAGTAAAAATAGAAATGTAAGAAAAGTGGCATTTCAAAAGTTATTTGGAGAATATGATAAGTTAAAAAATACTTTAGCTACTACCCTAACTTCATCACTCAAAACCTTTAATTTTAGTAGTAAGGTAAGAAACTATAATGGTGCATTAGAAGCCTCATTAAAACCAAATAGTATCCCACTAGAAGTTTATAAAAATGCAATTAAGGTCATAAATGATAACTTAAATTCCCTTCATAGATATGTTCAAATCAAGAAAAAGTTACTAGGATTAAATGAACTACATATATATGATTTATATGTTCCTGTAATCGAATTACCAAAAGAAAAAATTGAATTTAATACAGGTGTAGAAACAGTATTAGATGCATTAAAGCCACTCGGAGCAGAATATTTAGATATATTTAGAAGTGGAATAAAAGATGGTTGGGTAGATATATATGAAAATAAAGGTAAAAAGGGTGGAGCATATTCATGGGGTGGATATGATACTATGCCTTATGTACTGTTAAATTATAATAATGAACTAGGAGATGTATCGACTCTAGCTCATGAAATGGGGCATTCAATTCATTCATATTATTCAAGAAAAGAGCAACCATATTATTATGCGGGATATACTTTATTTTGTGCAGAAGTTGCATCAACAACAAATGAGTCTTTACTTATTCATTACTTAATTGAAAAAGAAACAGATGAAAAGAAAAAACTTTATTTAATAAATCAAGAATTAGAACAAATCAGAACAACAGTATTTAGACAACTAATGTTTGCAGAATTTGAGCTTTATACACATGAAAGTTTAGAGCAAGGTATTCCTTTAACTGCAGAAGATTATAATAAAGCATGGCACGATTTGAATGCTAAATATTTTGGTGATGGAATTATTATAGATAAAGAGATAGATGTAGAATGGTCAAGAATTCCTCATTTCTATTCTGATTTTTATGTTTATCAATATGCTACAGGATATGCAGCTGCATCTGCTTTCTCAAAATCAATTTTAGAAGGAAAAGAAAATGCAGTAGAAAAATATAAAGGTTTCTTAAAATCAGGAGGTAGTGACTATCCAATAAACATTTTAAAAAATGCTGGGGTAGATATGACAACGAATATACCTATAGAAGCTACTATAAAAAGATTTAATGAACTTTTAGATATGATAGATAAATAAATTTTATAGATACCCACAGTGGAAATCGTACTTATGGATATAACCCGCCGAAATTGGATACATGTTTGTTCCAGCGGACTAAGAAAATTTCGCTGGAAGCCACTAAATGGCAGGTTGCACCCATTTCTGCTTGCTCCTGAGGCAAGCTCAGGACAAGCAAAAATGGAACAACCCACCATTAAGTGGCTTCAACAGCTTATTTTCTAATGCCGCTTTCACGAACATGTACCCAATTTCTCTGTTTGTATATACGCCTAAGTATAGTAAATGCTGAATATAATACCAAGCATAAGTAAAATTTCAGTTGTGGGTATCTATAGGGTAATATATTGAAAATTTAAGATAAAAGATAAATAACGTTCATATAAGGATAGGTAAAAAATATGAAAAAATTTAAAGAAAACTTTTATAAAATTTTAATTAATAAAGAAAACTTTTATATTAAGCAATATTATAGCAATTTTCATGAGGAAGATGTATTTTTTGCAGTTAAAGAGCTAAAAGATGGAATATATTGTGTTTTAATAAGTGATGAAAAAAATGAAGATATAGATTATTCAGAAGCTGCTGAGTATATAAAAACACTAGAAAAGACATTTTCTTTAAATATAATAATTTTATGTAATAAAGAATACACATATTCAGATAAATCATCTAACATAAATAAACTTATTTTAAATAAGGAAAATTATAATGTTATTGCATGTGATAAATCTTGTATACCATTAAAACAGATAGTTAAATATTTTGTACAAACAGATGAAACAAATGTTGAGGGAGAAAAAGGAGAATTATTAAAATATAAAATACCAACACTTACGTTAATAGGAATGAATATAATAATATTTTTAATAACTGCATTTTTATCTGGAAATATATTTGATATAGATTCTGATGTACTATTAAAATTTGGAGCTATCTCTAAAATATTAATTAACGAAGGTCAGATTTGGAGATTATTAACTTATGCCTTTTTACATTCGGGGATAGTACATATAGCATGCAACATGTATTCTTTATACATAATAGGACCACAAATTCAACAAATTTATGGAGCTAAAAAGTATTTGTTTATATATTTTATCTCATGTATAACATCAAGTTTATTAAGTTATTTGATGGGAACATACAACATATCAGTAGGGGCGTCAGGTGGAATATTTGGTCTTATGGGAGCATTATTGGCCTTTGCTATTATAGAGAGGCATAGAATAGATAAAAAAAATATATCAAGTTTGATGCAAATAATAGTAATAAATTTATTTATAGGTTTAAGTATTAAAAATATCGATAATTTTGGTCATATTGGAGGTCTTCTTGGCGGTATTTTAGTAGGATACATTATGTATAGAATGTTAAACAAAAAACATAGGAATAATAAGTAATAATTAATAATTATAATAAGGTTTACATACAAATATGAAAGACTCTAAAGAAAAATATTAATTTTATCTTAATAAATATAGGGTTGATTTTTTATTTCTATTGAAATATTATTAAATAGGAATAGTATGAAAGAAATTATATTAAATAATAAATGGGAGTGATTCTCATTAAATATTAGGAGTGAATGTAATGGGAAATTATATTTTGACCATAACAGCGTTCTTTCAAATTTTTGTTTTTGCGATAACATGTTATTATTTATTTTTAGGATTAATAGGTCTTTTTAGAAAAGCAGAAAAGAAAAATTATACACCTAAAAATAAATTCGCATTATTAATTGCAGCACATGATGAAGAAGTGGTTATTGGTAGTCTTATAGAAAGTATGTTAAAGCTAGAATATCCTAAAGACATGTATGATATTTTCGTTATTGCAGATAATTGTACAGATGATACAGCTAAAATAGCTAAAGGATATGGAGTAAATGTTTGTGAAAGATTTGCAGAAGATAAAAAAGGTAAAGGCTATGCATTAGAATGGATGTTTGCAAAGCTGTTTGATATGAAGAAACAGTATGATGCTGTTGCCATATTTGATGCAGATAACCTTGTACATAAGGATTTCTTAAAAGAAATTAATTCTAAGATGCAGGATGGATATAAAGTTGTACAGGGATATATAGATAGCAAAAATCCAGAGGATTCATGGATTGCTGCATCATATTCTATAGCGTTTTGGACTCAAAACAGAATGTTCCAATTATCTAGATCAAATGTAGGACTTTCCAATCAAATTGGTGGTACAGGATTTGCAGTAGAAACTAATACATTAAAAGAATTAGGCTGGGGTGCTACGTGTCTTACAGAAGACTTAGAGTTTACTTGTAAGCTTGTGCTAAATGGAGAAAAAGTAGGATGGGCTCATGATGCTATTATATATGATGAAAAGCCATTGAAGCTTAAGCAATCATGGACTCAAAGAAAAAGATGGATGCAAGGATTTACAGATGTTGCTTCAAGGTATTTCTTTAAATTAGTTAAGAAATCAATTGTAGAAAGAAAATTTTATATGTTTGACTGTGCATTATATGTATTGCAACCATTTGTAACGTTACTAATAGCAGCTGCAGCTGTGTTAACATTAATACAGATAAATACTGAAAGTGGGTTAAATATATTTATTATTAACAATTTGTTTGGTGATGATGGTACTGCTAATAATCCAGGAGTCATAATTTTTAGAATATTCGTAGCTATTCAATTTTTAATTACACCACTAATATTAGCAATTGATAAAAAAGTTACAAAACCATTTTTAGTTATGATGATATTATATACAAGTAATGTTTTTGTAGTTCCTATTTTAACTGCTAATATTCATAATTGGATTATTGGATCATTAATAGGAATAGGATATAACTTATCATTCTTAATATTGACTGGAGTATTCTTAGGAAAGAAAGAGTTAATATTATTCTTTAGATTTTGGTTATATGGATTATATACATTAACATGGGTACCAATTACAATTCAAGGTATTTTAAATAAGAATAATAAGGAATGGAATCATACAAAGCATGTTAGAAAGATAGAAATATGCGATGTATAAAACTTTAAAATTCTAAAATTGATTTTAGGAGTGTGTTATTAATTTTAATAGTGCACTCTTTTTTATGCATAAGAGGAAAGTATAAGAATTGAAGTGTGACGGTTGAGCTTTGTATGTGTAAAATATCTTGATTGTGCTTCTCACTGTGTTCATATGTGAAAAGTTCTTGGTTACACTTAATAAGTTCCTTATTGTGCTTCGCACTCTTCTTATAGGTGCGTACTTTTTAATATGTGTAAGTTTTTTTGACAATACAGCGGAAAGGAAGTATATTTTTATAGAACAGAAAAAATACAAACAAATAAGAACTGGTGTTCAAAGTGGAGGGGTTTTATGGAATTGAAAAATACTAATGCTTATGATGTAACGGATTTAACATCACTTGAAAAATTAGAACCTGTAAGAGTAAGGCCAGGAATGTACATAGGTTCTACTGGAAGCAAGGGGCTGCATCATTGTATATGGGAAATAATTGATAATTCCATAGATGAAATAGCTAATGGGTATGGAAATAAGGCAAGTATAACTTTAAATGAAGATAAAAGTATCACAATAATAGATAATGGAAGGGGAATTCCTACAGGGATTCATCCAATAAAAAAGAAATCTGGGATTGAAATGGTATTTACTGAACTACATACAGGAGGAAAGTTTGATAATAAAAACTATAAAACTTCTGGAGGTCTTCACGGAGTTGGAGCTGCTGTTGTAAATGCTTTATCAGAATGGCTAGAAGTTGAAGTATATCAGAATGGTAATATATATAGACAAAGATTTGAATATGCTTTTGATAAAGAATTAAAAAGAGATATGCCAGGAACAACAGTTGGAAGTTTAAAGATAATTGGGAAAACAGACAAGATTGGTACTAAAGTTACATTTAAACCAGATAAAGAAATTTTCTCAACAACTGATTTTAAATTTGACATAATAGATAGTAGATTGCAAGAATTAGCATTTCAAAATAAAGGTATAACGCTAGAACTAATAGATAAAAGAAAAGGACAAGAAATAACTAAGGAATATTATTCAGAAAATGGTCTTTTAGATTTTATTAATTATTTAAACGAAAGTAAAACACCAATTCACGAAACACCTATAATTTTTGATGGTGAAAGAAACGTTGGAAGTCTTCAAATGTATGGAGAAGTTTGTATGCAATTTACAGATTCAACTACTGAATATATTGCAAGTTATGTAAATAATATTCCAACAACTGAGGCAGGAACTCATGAAACAGGGTTTAAAACTGGAATGACAAGAGCTTTTAAAGAATGGATGAAGAAGCTTGGACTACTTAAGGAAAAGGAAAAGGAATTTGAAGGTGACGACTTAAGAGAAGGAATGACAGCTATTGTAAGAATAAAAATTACAAATCCTATCTTTGAAGGTCAAACTAAAACTAAGCTTGGTAATAATGAAGCATATACTATGATGAATGATTTGGTTTATACTAAATTTTCTGAATGGATTGAAGATAATAAGAGTTTGGCAACAAGTATAATAAATAATGCGCTTGAAGCAGCAAAAAGAAGAGATAAAATCAAGAAAATAAATGAAGCAGAAAAAAAGAAGATAGGTAAAGGTGCAGCACCACTTGCGGGTAAGGTTGCCGTATGTACATTAAAAGATAAAACTGTAAATGAATTTATAGTTGTTGAAGGAGATTCAGCAGGAGGTTCTGCAAAGCAAGCTAGAGATAGAAGATTTCAAACTATAATGCCTTCTAAAGGTAAAATAATGAATACGGAAAAACAAAAGCTTGAAAATGTATTAGCTTCAGAGGAATTAAAAATATTTAATACGGCTGTTGGAACTGGGACATTAGATAACTATAAAGAAGAAGACTTGAAATATGATAAGATAATAATAATGAGTGATGCAGATGTGGACGGATATCATATTAGAACACTTTGGATGACTTATATTTATAGATATATGAAACCATTAATTGCAAATGGTCATTTATATTTAGCACAACCTCCTTTATATAAGGTTTATAAAGAAACAAGAGGTAAAACTACAATGAAGTATGCTTATAGTGATGAAGATCTAGAACAAACAAAGAAAGAAGTAGGAAAAGGTGCATTGATTCAACGATATAAAGGTCTTGGAGAAATGAATCCAGATCAATTGTGGGATACAACGTTAAATCCAGAAAGCAGAACACTTCTTCAAGTTAATATAGAAGATGCGGCAAAAGCTGAAAAGATGGTTTCACTACTTATGGGTGAAATTGTAGAACCTAGAAAGAAATACATTTATAAGTACGGAGAATTTAATTAATTGATAATTGACATGGAACAAGAAGGAGAATAGTATGGCAAAGAAAAATGATATACCTAGAGATAATAATATAGTTAGTATTCTTTTAGAAGAAGCAATGCCTGAAAATTTTTTACCATATGCAATAGAAGTTGCAAAAGATAGAGCACTTCCAGATGTTAGAGACGGTCTTAAGCCTGTACATAGAAGAATTCTATATGGTGCATATATGCTTAAAGCTTTTCCTGATAAACCTTATTATAAATCTGCTAGAATAGTTGGAGATATTTTAGGTAAGTTTCATCCTCATGGAGACTCATCTGTATATGAAGCTATGGTAATTTTAGCTCAAGAATTTTCAACGAGGGCGCCTCTTATAGAAGGTCATGGAAATTGGGGTTCAATAGATGGCGATGGAGCAGCAGCAATGAGGTATACGGAAGCAAGACTATCACCTATTGCAATGGAAATGTTACGAGATATTGAAAAAGATACTGTAGATATGATTCCTAATTACTCTGATAGTGAAATAGAACCTAAGGTATTACCAAGTAGATATCCAAATCTTTTGGTAAATGGTACTTTTGGTATAGCAGTTGGTCTTGCAACTAATATACCACCACATAATTTAGAAGAAGTAACCAATGGAGTATTGGCTTACATAGATAATAACGAAATAACTACCTCACAACTTATGGAATATATAAAAGGACCAGATTTACCTACAGGTGGAATTTTAATTGGAGAAAAATCTATGTTGTCAGCATATGAAACAGGAGAAGGAAAAGTTGCATATAGAGCTAAGACTTCAATTGAAAAATTAGAAAATGGAAGAGTTGGAATAGTAATAACTGAATTCCCGTATAGGAGAAATAAAGCTAAACTTCTTCAATTAATATCTGAAATGACAGGTGATAAAAGACATGCAAAATCATTGGAGTCAATAACGGATATTAGAGATGAATCAGATAGAAATGGAATAAGAGCTGTAATTGAACTAAAGAAAAACGCTGGTGAAGATGTTGCAGACAAGGTGCTAAAATATTTATTTAAAAAGACTGATTTACAATGCAATATAAGTTTTAACATGGTTGCCCTTGCAAATGGAAAGCCAGAAACTATGAGTTTAAAGGCTATAATAAAATATTATGTAGAACACCAAAAAGAAGTAATAACTAGACGAACTCAAAAGGAACTGGATACAGCAAAAAAAAGATTTCACATTGTTGAAGGTTTTATTAAAGCAATAAATGTGTTAGACCAAATTATAGCAATTATTAGAAGCTCGAAATCTAAAAAGGATGCTTCGGATAATTTGATTAATAAGTTTGAATTTTCAGAAGCTCAAGCACAAGCTATATTAGAGCTTATGTTATATAGATTGACGGGTCTTGAAATAGAAATATTTGAAAAAGAATATTCACAGCTTAAAAACATTATTAAAAAACTTGAGAAGATTTTATCTGGTGAAAAAGAACTTTTTAAAGTGATAAAAACAGAGCTTAAAGAAATAAGTGATAAATATGGAAATAAGAGAAGGACTGCAATTGTAAAAGATGATAATGAAAGTAAAATTGATATTGAAGAATTAATTGTAATAGAAGAAGTTATGATTACAATATCAAAGGATGGTTTCATTAAGAGAATACCGTTAAAAAATTACAATAGATCAAGTTCTAATCCAGAGGATATTGAATATAGAGAAAATGATTCGTTAAAATATTTAATAAGTTCAAATACCAAGGATACTTTACTTATATTTACGGATAAAGGATTCATGTATCAAACAAAGGGGATTAATATACCGGAATTGAAGTGGAAGGAAAAAGGAGAGCGATTAGATCAAGTAATTAAAACTGCAAATTTGGATAACGAAAAGATAGTTGGAGCTGTATCAGTAGATAATTTCGATCCAAACAAAGCATTTAGATTTATAACTAAACATGGTGGAATTAAACAAAGTTCAGTGGATAAGTTTCAAACTTCATATACTAAACTCCAAGCTTTAAAGCTTAGAGATGATGATGAATTAATGGATGTATCAATAAGAAAAATAAAAGAAGAAAGCAAGTTCTTAAGAGTTAAAAGCAAATTAGGTTTAGAGTTCACTCTTGAAGTCCATAACTTGGAAGATACTTCTAGAAATATATTACCTATTCAATTGTTTAATTTTGCGGAGGAAGATGAGATTATTGAAGTAGAAGATACAAATGAAATAGAATATTTTGAATTGAGTCTTGGAATTACAGATAAGAATAAGCTTAAAGTTTATGGAAGAATTAAAGAAGATTCTTTAAAAGTTAAAACTAATTCACTAAAAGAATTATTAATGTTTAGTAATAAAGGGTATGTTTATAAAGTACCAGTATTCTTAATGAAAAATGTAATTAATGATGAAATTCCAGTAGAAGCATTCTTAGGAAAGCTAGAAAAGGGAGAAAAGATAGTTAGTTTAGTTTCAATTGATTCTTATGATGAAGAACTTGGAGTATATACTTTTACTAAAAAAGGAATGGTTAAGAAGACTTTATTAAAAGAATTTGAAGGGGAGTACTTTAAACAAGTATGCCATAAATTTAAATTTGAAGACGACGAAGTAGTTTCAGTAGAGATAGATAAAATGAAGCTTGGATATTTAGTTATGATAACTAAAAAAGGAATGGGAATAAGATTTCCTGTTGAAAATGTTAATACCATGGGAAAAGTAGCTTCAGGCGTTACAGGAATGAGCTTGAGAGATGAAGATGAAGTTATTTTTGGGAAATATCATAGTAACTACATAAGTAGCGAAGGAAATAGCATAACTTTATCAGCAGATAAAACTGAAGTGGTGTTGACTTCTAAATCTAAAGAAAAGTCAGCAATTAAAATAAATGATATTAAATTGCAAAATAGAGCAGGTAGAGGTACAAACATAATGATGATTATACTTGATGACGAAATAAAAGATGTAACTGTAAATTAAATGAGATATAATTAAGACAGTGTAGAGTGAGGATGTTCTAAAGATTAGTTTAGGATATCCTCATTATTTAAATTAAGAGGAGGAATTAATATGAAGAAAGTATGTATATTGTTAGCAGATGGTTTTGAAGAAATAGAGGCATTAACTGTGTCGGATATAATGAGAAGAGCAAATTTAACTTGTGATTTAGTTTCAATTGGAGAAAAACAAGTTGAATCAAGTCATGGGGTAGTAGTTCAAGCTGATAAATTTTTTGATGAAGATATGGAATATGATTTAGTAGTAATTCCAGGTGGTATACCAGGAGCAACTAATTTAAGAGATGATGAAAGAGTAATAAAATTTATAAAAAGACAAAACAAAGAAGGTAAGTTAATAGGCGCAATTTGTGCAGGACCAATAGTACTTGGAAAAGCAGAGATTACAGAAGGTAGAAATATGACTTCTTATCCAGGCTATGAAGATGAAATGCCAAATTGTGAATATTTGGAAGAAGAAGTAGTGGTGGATGGAAATATAATAACTAGTAGAGGACCTGCAACAGCTATGGCATTTTCTTATAAATTATTAGAAAAGCTTGGATATGAGAATAAAGTAGAAGCAATTTCATCTGGCATGCTGTATAAAATGTTTATACAATAAATAAAGCTCGAAGTATTTTGATGAATAATGAATAATGAAAGATGAAAGATGAAAGATGAAAGATGAAGGAAGAAATTCCTTGGGGAATTTTAAATTAAAGGTGCCCTGCACCTAGTAAATTTAAATTTTTCGAAGAAAAATATCTTTTGGTTATTCATCATTCATTGTTAATCATTCATTAATTTTGCTCTGCAAAATTTAAAGGGGAGAAACAATGGCAGAAAAATGGTTTATAAAAAATAAAAAAGCTGATTATAATCAAATATCAAATAAATATGGAATCACAGAACTTATGAGTAAGCTTATAATAAATAGAGATATCATAAATGATGATATGATAAAAAGCTATATGAATCCAGATTTTGATAAACTTCATAATCCAAGGGATATGAAAGATTTAGAAAAAGCTGTAGGGATACTTTGTGGAAAAATAGAATCTAATAAAAAGATAAGAATTGTTGGAGATTATGATGTAGATGGAGTAATAAGTACTTATATCTTATATGAGGCATTAAAAAGATGTGATGCAAATGTTGATTATGAAATTCCAGATAGAATAAAAGATGGATATGGGATAAATATAAATATAATAAAACAAGCTAAAGAAGATGGAATAGATACTATTTTAACTTGCGACAATGGAATATCAGCTATAGAACCAATAAAATATGCTAAAGATATAGGGCTTACTGTGATAATTACAGATCATCATGATATACCATTTGCGCTAGATGAAAATAGTACTAGAAAATTCATAAGTCCAATTGCAGATGCTATAATAAACCCGAAACAAAAAGACTGTAATTATAAATTCAAGAAATTATGTGGAGCGGGAGTAGCATTTAAACTTGTAGAAGTACTTTATGAAAAATTTAATATACATAAAAAAGAATGTTATAAATTTATAGAGTTTCTTGCAATTGCAACAGTATGTGATGTTGTAGATTTAATTGATGAAAATAGAATTTTTGTTAAAAAAGGATTGGAATTAATAAATAATACTACTAATTTAGGATTACAAGAATTAATAAGAGAATGTGAAATGAATGAAAAAACTTTATCGGTATATCATTTGGGATTTATTATAGGACCATGCATAAACGCATGTGGAAGATTGGATTCGGCTAAAGAAGGATTAAAGTTATTACTTTCAAAAGAAGAAGACGAAGCAAATGAACTTGCAAAATCATTAGTCAAACTAAATCAAGAAAGAAAAGATATGACACTAGATGGTGTAGAAACTGCTATAGAAATTGTGCAAAAGAATAATATGATAAATGATAAGATATTTGTCATTTATATTCCTGATGTACATGAAAGTTTAGCTGGGATAATAGCAGGGAGAATAAGAGAAAAATATAATGTTCCGACTTTAATAATAACAAAATCTGAAAATGGAGCAAAGGGATCGGGTAGATCTATAGAAGAATATAATATGTTTGAAGAACTTGTTAAATGCAAAGATTTGCTTGGAAATTTTGGTGGTCATCCTATGGCAGCGGGATTTTCTTTGAAGGAAGAGAATATAGATGATTTTAGAAGGAAGCTAAATGAAAATACAACATTAAAAGATGATGATTTACTAAAAAAAGTTACTATAGATTGTATTTTATCTCTTGATTCAATAGATTATGAATTAATTAATGATTTAGAAAGATTAGAACCTTTTGGTAAAGCAAATTCTAAACCATTATTTGCAGAAAAAAATGTAAAATTGTTAAAAGCTACAATATTGGGCAAGAATAGAAATGTATTGAAGTTTAAAATTAAGACAAAATTTAATAAAGCTTTGGATGCTATTTATTTTGGAGATATTTATGAGTTTGAAGAAATGATAAATAATAAATATAGTAGTGAAGAGCTGCAAAAACTTTATGACGGATCATATAATGATGTGAAGGTGGACTTAGTATTTTATCCGAGTATTAATGAATATAATGGTAATGTTAGTATTCAAATTGTAGTACAGAATTATAGATAATAATTGAAGATGGGGTGATAGTTTTTGTCTAAATACAAAATAATAATGACAGGTGGAGGAACTGCAGGGCATGTAACTCCTAATTTAGCTTTAATACCTAAATTAAAAGAAAATGGTTTTGAAATAAAATATATTGGTAGTTTTGATGGTATTGAAAAAGAAATAATAACACAAAATAATATTCCTTTTTTCGGAATTTCATGTGGAAAATTAAGAAGATATTTTGATGTGAAAAATTTTACGGATCCATTTAAAATTATAAAGGGAGTTGCACAATCCATAAAAATATTATCAAAAGAAAAGCCAGATATTATTTTTTCAAAAGGAGGTTTTGTAGCAGTTCCTGTTGTTATTGCAGCATCTATAAAAAAAATACCAGTGGTAGCTCATGAATCTGATATGACGCCAGGCCTTGCTAATAAATTGTCAGCACCATTTTGCAATAAATTATGCGTAACTTTTAGAGAAAGTTTAAATCTTATAAATGGAAATAAGGGAGTACTTACAGGCAGTCCTATTCGAGAAGAAATATTTCATGGCGACAAGGCTAAAGGAAGAAGAATATGTGGATTTACGGATAATAAAGAAGTATTGTTCATTATGGGTGGAAGTCTTGGTTCAAAGATCATAAATGAACAAATAAGAAGAAATTTGGAACAACTTTTAAAAGAGTTCAATATAATTCATATTTGTGGTAAAGGGAATATAGATAAAAAACTTATAAACTTCCATGGATATAAGCAATTTGAGTATGTAACTGAAGAATTACCAGATTTGATGAAGACTGCTGATTATATAATTTCAAGAGCAGGAGCAAATTCTATATTTGAATTCTTAGCATTAAAAAAGCCGACTTTATTAATACCTCTTTCTAAGAAGGTTAGTCGAGGAGATCAAATTTTAAATTCTAAATCATTTGAAAAAGAAGGATATTCATTAATGTTAGAAGAAGAAGAACTTAAAGATGATATATTATACAAGAAAATTTTAGAACTCAAAGACAGAAAAACAGAACTTATTAATAATATGGAAAAAAGTAAAGCTAAAAATGGCGTAGAAGCTATAATAGGTGTATTATTAGAGAGTATGAATAAATGAATTTCTAAAATATATAATTATGACTTAAAATAATACAAATTGTACAACAAATCTTGCAAAAAAAAATATGTAAGATATAATAAAAGGGTAGGTTCATTTTAGTGAAAAAAGAAAGTTAATTATTTAACGAGAAGATGAGGTGCTATTTGAATGAAAAAAGTATCAATCATTTATTGGAGTTGTGGGGGAAACATAGAAGCCCTTGCAAATGTGATGGCAGATGGTGCTAGAGAACAAGGCGCAGAAGTAATTGTAAAGCATGTTGCAGATGCAACTATAGAAGATGTTTTAGAAGCTGACTCTATTGCTTTTGGGAGCCCAGCAGTGGATTCCACTAAAATAGAACAAGAAGAAATGAAGCCATTTCTAGAACAGTTGAAAGATTTAAATAAACAAAATAAAAACAAAAATTGTATTTTATTTGCGACCTATGGATGGATTGAAGATACTTTCATGGAAATATGGAAAGATGAAATGACATCTTATGGGTTTAATGTGATTGGAGATTTAGCAGTTAAAGATTCACCAACTAAAAAGCAAACCAATCTTATTAAAAAATTAGGAGAAGAACTAGTTAAATAGGATAAGTTTAAAAATGGTGTTTATGTGCGTAATGTTGGAAATAAGAATTTAATAGCTAAATATTTAGTGTGTTTATTAGGTAGTCTTTAAGACTATTTATATAAAGAATTTAAATTATTAAAAATTTAAGTTTTAAAAATAGAAAGAGGGGTCAACGCGATGAGAAAAATGAAAACTATGGACGGTAATACTGCAGCAGCTCATATATCTTATGCATTTACAGAAGTTACTGCAATATTCCCAATTACACCATCATCACCAATGGCAGAACATGTTGATGAATGGGTAGCACAAGGAAGAAAAAATATATTCGGACAACCTGTAAAAGTTATGGAAATGCAATCAGAAGCTGGAGCTGCTGGTGCTGTTCATGGATCTTTACAAGCTGGAGCTTTAACAACTACTTATACAGCTTCACAAGGTTTATTACTTATGATACCAAATATGTACAAAATTTCTGGTGAAATGTTACCATGCGTATTCCACGTATCAGCTAGAGCATTAGCTACTTCTGCTCTAAACATATTTGGAGATCACCAAGATGTTATGGCGGCAAGACAAACTGGTTTTGCAATGCTTGCAGAAGGATCAGTTCAAGAAGTAATGGATTTATCAGCAGTAGCTCATTTAACTGCTATTAAATCAAGAATTCCATTCATGAACTTTTTTGATGGATTCAGAACTTCTCATGAAGTACAAAAAATTGAAGTTTTAGAATATGATGAATTAGCAAACTTACTTGATTGGGATTCAGTTAAAGCTTTCAGAGAAAGAGCATTAAACCCAAATCATCCTGTAACTAGAGGAACTGCTCAAAATGCAGATGTCTATTTCCAAGAAAGAGAATCTGTTAATAAATTCTACGATGCATTACCAGAAACTGTTGAAGGTTATATGGCTGAAATCACTAAATTAACAGGTAGAGAATATCACTGTTTCGATTACTATGGAGCACCAGATGCTGATAGAGTAATCGTAGCTATGGGTTCAGCTACTGATGTTTGTGAAGAAACTATAGATTACTTAAATGCTAACGGACAAAAAGTTGGTGTTATTAAAGTAAGATTATACAGACCATTCTCAAATGAAAGATTATTAGCTGCTATTCCAAAAACAGTTAAGAAAATTGCTGTTTTAGATAGAACTAAAGAACCAGGATCAACTGGGGAACCATTATACTTAGATATCAGAAATGCATTCTTCGGACAAGCTAATGCACCACTTATTGTTGGTGGTAGATTTGGTTTAGGATCAAAAGATCCAAATCCAGGACACATTGCTGCAGTTTATGCTAACTTAGCACAAGATGCACCAAAGAATGGATTTACAATAGGAATCGTTGATGACGTTACAAATACTTCATTAGAAGTAACTGAAGATATAGATGCTACTCCAGAAGGAACTACAGCTTGTAAGTTCTGGGGACTTGGATCAGATGGTACTGTTGGAGCAAACAAGAGTGCAATCAAAATCATTGGAGATCATACAGACATGTTTGCTCAAGCATACTTCTTCTATGATTCAAAGAAATCAGGTGGAATTACAGTATCTCATTTAAGATTTGGTAAGAAAGCAATTAAGTCACCATACTTAATAAACAAAGCAGACTTTGTTTCATGTTCTAACCAATCATACATCCACAAATACAATGTACTTGAAGGATTAAAGCCAAATTCTACTTTCTTATTAAATACTATCTGGAGTCCAGAAGAGTTAGAAGAAAAATTACCAGCAGCATATAAGAGATTCTTAGCAAATAACAACATTAAGTTCTACACTTTAAATGCTGTGGGAATTGCTCAAGAAATTGGTCTTGGCGGAAGAATCAACATGATAATGCAATCAGCTTTCTTCAAGTTAGCTAACGTTATTCCAGTTGAAGATGCTATTAAATACTTAAAAGATTCAGTTGTATCTTCTTATGGTAAGAAGGGTGAAAAAGTTGTTAACATGAACAACGCTGCTATCGATAAGGGTGTTGAATCAATTGTTGCAATAAATATTCCAGAAGCTTGGAAGACAGTTGCAGATGAAGAAGTAGTAGAAATTAAACATATTACAAAATTTGTTAAAGATATAGTTATTCCAATGAACAGACAAGAAGGAGACGCACTTCCAGTTTCAGCATTTGCAGGAATGGAAGATGGTACTTTCGAAAATGGTACTGCAGCATTCGAAAAAAGAGGAATTGCAGTAAATGTTCCTGAATGGGATTCAGAAAAATGTATCCAATGTAACCAATGTGCAATAGTATGTCCACATGCTGTAATAAGACCATTCTTATTAACAGATGCAGAAAAGAATGCTGCACCAAGTGCAACTAAGGCAGTAGCTGCTAAAGCATTAAAGACAGAAGAACCATTATTCTATGCAATGGGTATAACACCACTTGACTGTTCAGGTTGTGGAAACTGTGCTCAAGTATGTCCAGCACCAGGAAAAGCATTAGTTATGAAACCACAAGAATCTCAACATAATCAAATAGAAGTTTGGGATTATTTAGTTCATGATATTTCAGTTAAGAAGAATCCAATGAACAAGAATACAGTTAAAGGTAGTCAATTTGAAAAACCATTACTTGAGTTCTCAGGAGCTTGTGCAGGTTGTGGAGAAACTCCATATGTTAAAGCTATAACTCAATTAGTTGGAGATAGAATGATGATTGCCAACGCTACTGGATGTACATCAATCTGGGGTGGATCAGCACCTTCAACTCCATATACTAAGAATAAAGAAGGACACGGTCCAGCTTGGGCTAATTCATTATTCGAAGATAATGCTGAGTATGGATTAGGTATGTTCTTAGGAGTTAAAGCTATAAGAGAAAGAATTGAACAAAAAGCTGAAGTTGCTATAGCTGCAAATGATTCAGCAAAAGCTGAATTACAAGATTGGTTAGACAACGTAAATGAAGGTGAAGGAACTAGAGAAAGAGCTGATAAATTAGTTTCTGCTTTAGAAACATCTAATACTGAAGTTGCTAAGGAAATATTAGCTGAAAAAGACTATTTAGTTAAGAGATCACAATGGATCATCGGAGGAGACGGATGGGCTTACGATATCGGATACGGTGGAGTTGACCATGTATTAGCTACTGGAGAAGATGTAAATATTTTAGTAGTAGATACAGAAGTTTACTCAAACACTGGTGGTCAATCATCTAAAGCTACTCCAACTGCTGCAATAGCTAAATTTGCTGCAAGCGGTAAGAAGACTAAGAAGAAAGATCTTGGAATGATGGCTATGAGTTATGGTTATGTATATGTAGCTCAAATTAACATGGGAGCTGATAAGAACCAAGTTATTAAAGCAATCGCAGAAGCAGAAGCTTATAAAGGACCATCATTAATAATTGCTTATGCACCATGTATAAACCACGGATTAAGAATTGGTATGGGTAACAGCCAAGAAGAAGCTAAGAGAGCTACTGCATGTGGATATTGGCAAATGTACAGATTCAACCCAACTTTAAAAGAAGCTGGAAAGAATCCATTTACATTAGATTCAAAAGAACCAACAGCAGATTTCAAAGAATTCTTAATGGGAGAAGTTAGATACTCTTCTCTTGCTAAAGCATTCCCAGAAGCAGCCGATGCTTTATTTGAAAAGACTCATCAAGATGCTATAGAAAGATTAGAAGGATACAAGAAATTAGCTAATCAACAATAGTGTAAAATAATAAATAAATAAATAAATTTGCGCAATAAAAAAGAGTCATTCTTTGAAAAAAGAATGGCTCTTTTTCATCAAAATTGCGTTGCAATTTTAAGTATTTAAGGTTAAAATTAATTGATATATCTGAAAATTAATTTTTTCAGATAAGTAGAACCTAAAGGAGGCTATAAAATGGAAAAAGATTTAGAAAAATGCGGATGTAATGATGAAGAAAAAAATTGTGGATGTGGTGGACACGGCCATGATGAAGATCATGAATGTAATTGCAAACATGACGACGATGAACATGAATGTGGTTGTGGATGTGGTGAAGAAGATGAAGAAGACTTCGTTATAGATTTAGAAGACGAAAATGGAAATATAGTTACATGTCCTATAATTGATGAATTTGAATATGAAGAGAAGTCATATTACTTAGCTCAAAATCCAGAAGAAGATTCAGTTTATCTTTTTAGACTTGATAATGAGGAACTTGTAGTTCCGGACGAAGAGGAATTTGATAGAGTATCAGCTTACTACCAAGATGAATTAGTGGGCGAAGAATAGAAAATATAAGACTTTAGTATTAATACTAAAGTCTTTTCTTAATGTCAGTAGAGACTGAAGGATGAATAATGAATAATGAATAATTTAGGGGGAAAAGCCTTTGGCTTTTTATAAATAAAAATAAATAAAAGAAATTGCGAAGTAATTTCAACCTTAAATCATTCATTTTTCATCATTAATCATTAATCATTAATCGTGGTTTTGCCACTCTGTTTACAAGTTAATATATTAATGATATATTTTTATTATATTACAAAAATGTACAATTTAATTAAGGCATATTCAATTGTCTAAAATGGAGGGAATAAAGCAATGCAATTATCTAAAAAAGCGGGCAATATGAGTCCATCTATTACATTGGCAATTACAGCTAAAGCAAATGAATTAAAAAGTCAAGGGGTTGACGTGGTAAGCTTTGGGGCTGGTGAACCAGATTTTAATACGCCAGAAAATATAATTCAAGCTGCTATAAAAGCAATGCATGATGGAAAAACTAAATATACTCCAGCAGGTGGTATATTAGAGCTAAAACAAACTATATGTGAAAAGTTTAAAAATGACAATGATTTAGAGTATAAGCCAAGTCAAATAACAATTTCTACTGGTGGTAAACAGTGTTTAGCGAATGCTTTCATGGCTATCTTAAATCCAGAAGATGAAGTGTTAATTCCAGTACCATATTGGGTTAGTTATCCTGAATTAGTGAAGTTGGCAGATGGAATACCGGTATTTGTAGAAACATCTAAAGAAAATAATTATAAATATACAATATCTGATTTAGAAAAAGCTACTACAGATAAAACAAAAGCAATATTAATAAATAGTCCTAATAATCCAACTGGAACTATTTATCATGAGGAAGAATTATTAGAAATAGCTAATTTTGCTAAAGAACATAATTTGTTAATTATATCAGATGAAATTTATGAAAAATTAATATATGATGGAGAAAAACATACAAGTATAGCAGCTTTAAATGAAGATGCATATGAAAGAACAATAGTAATAAATGGTGTGTCTAAAACATATGCGATGACAGGCTGGAGATTAGGATATGTAGCTGCAAGTGAAAAAATAACTAAACTCATGACCAGTATTCAAAGTCATATGACATCAAATGTAAATACAATAGCACAATATGCAGCAATAGAAGCATTGAATGGACCAATCGAAGACTTAAATAATATGATTAAAGAATTTGAAAATAGAAGAAATTTCATGATATATAAATTAGAAAAATTAAATGAAATATCTATTATAAAGCCAAGTGGAGCATTTTACATTATGGTTAATATATCAGCATATTTAAATACTACTTTTAGAGAACAAGTTATTAATAATTCAGTAGACTTTGCAAAAGTATTATTGGAAGAAGAAAAAGTTGCAGTAATACCTGGAATGGGATTTGGATTAGATGATTACATAAGATTATCATATGCAACATCTATGGACATAATAGAGACTGGAATAGATAGAATATCAATATTTTTAAGTAAAATCAAATGATAAATGTATAGATACCCACAACTGAAATCGTACTTAGGCGTATAATCCGCCGAAATTGAATACATATTTATTCCATAGGACTAAGAAAATTTTGCTGGAAGTTTCTAAATGTCAGGTTGCACCCATTTCTGCATGCTCCTGAGGCAAGCTCAGGACAAGCAAAAATGGAACAACCTGCCATTAAGAAACTTCGACAGCTCATTTTCAATGCCTATTGCACAAATATGTATCCAATTTCTCTGTTTAGATATAACATAAATACAGTGAATATTGAGTATAATACCAACAATAAGTATAGCTCCTAAGGTGGGTAGCTATAACATTAATTAATAAATAATATTTAGCTCTGAACCCTTAATATTTAGAATAGAGTCTAAATATTAAGGGTGAGTGTTAAGAATTAAATATTAGGAATTGTCATATCAACACAGTTTTGAAATAGAAACTAAGATTAAAAAAAGGTAGGTATCATACTTTGAAAAAACTTGCTATATTTGATATAGATTATACTATTACTAAAAAAGAGACTTTAATGGAATTATTTAAATATGTTATAAAAAATGATAAAAGAAATATTCGTTTTTTACCTAGAGCTATATACTGTGGAAGTATGTATGGATTAAAAATATATGATGAGAGAAAAGTAAAAGAGGAGTTTTTAAAATTTATTGATGGAATAAGAGAACAAGATTTAGCGAAACTTGTAAGGAGATTTTATGATGAAAAATTAAAAACAATATTATATGAAGATGCAATAAAAATGATGAAAAAACTTAAGAGTGAAGGGTATGATATATATTTAATTTCAGCATCACCAGAGTTTTATATTAACGAGTTTCATAATATAAAAGAAGTTGATAAAATAATAGGAACTAAATTCAATTTTAAAGATGGTATTTTTACAAGAACTATGGAGGGCAAGAATTGTAAAGGCGAAGAAAAGGTAAGAAGACTAAAAGAAGTTCTTGAAAACGAAAAAATAGAAGTAAACTTTAAAGAATCATACATGTTTTCGGACTCTTTATCAGACAAACCATTGTTGGACTTAGTTGGAAAACCATATTTAATAAATTATAGAAAAAAGCATGAGATAGAAATATTGAAGTGGAAATAAATTTTAAAAAACGTATGATTTGAGAAATTCTTGTAGAAGGAGAGGGCGTGAAAAGATATGGAAGAAAAAATAATATATGAAGTACTTAGGGTTATAAATGGTAAATCGATTTTTCTAGAAAATCATTTAAGTAGAATGAAAAATTCATTTGAATTAATTAATGAAAAATTCACATTAACATATGAAGAGATAAGTAGGAAAATAGATGATTTGATAAAATCTGAAAATAAAGTTGAAGGTAACATAAAAATAACATATGGAGTGCACGAAAAGATATTAAAGATATTCTTTATAAAACATTCATATCCTTCAAATGAAATGTACGACACAGGGGTTAAGACAATACTATATTTTGGAGAGCGTAACAATCCTAATGCAAAAATAGTTGATGATAATTTTAGGGAAAAGGTAAATAGTGAAATAAAAGAGAAAAATGTATATGAGGCTATATTAGTTAATCAAAATGGATATATAACAGAAGGAAGCAAATCTAATATATTTATGGTTAAAGATAATGAACTTTTAACATCACCAATAAATGAAGTGTTGCCAGGTGTTACTAGAGGCAAAATTATAAAAATAGCAGAAAAACTTGGAATTAAGGTTAAAGAGGTAGAGTATAAATATTCAGATATTGATAAATTAGATGGAATGTTTATTTCAGGTACATCTCCAAACATATTGCCAATAAAATCAGTAAATAATATAAATTTAGACTCAAATAACGACATTATTAGAAAATTGGCAATTGAGTATGATAATGATATAAGCCAATACCTAAAAAATCATTAAAAAATGAACTAAATTACAATTTAATGTAAAAAAACATCGATTAATATGAACTTCGCTATAAATTTCGATATAAAATTAAACTAGGCTGTGATATACTTAATTAAGAAGTATTTTAATGGGGGAGTATTTATGAATGTGAAATTTTCTGGAACATCTTTAGAAGAATGTATTGAAAAAGCATCATTTGAATTGAATATTTCTAAAGAAGCTCTAAAATATAGAGTGACTAAAGAAGAAAAAAGGTTTTTTAAAAAAAAATTTGAAATAGAAATATTAAATGACGACCTAAATACTGAAATTAAACTTGAAGAAAAAGAAATAATAGAGATTGAAGAAGAAATAGAAGTTAAAGAAACATTTGGAGCTAAGGTAGAAGATGGTAAAATAATAATAACAGAATCTAAAGATAATGATGAGATTATTACAATAAAGTCATGCTCAGGTGTGAATTTGTTTGTTAATGGAGAAAAAAGCGATCTGATAACTATAGTAACAGGTAAAGATAAAATTGAATATAAATTTGATGAAATTGAACCTATGAGAACTGTGAATATATCAATTACAACTGATAAAATGGAAGCTTATATTAATATAGAATCTATCTCAAAACACGTATATAAACTAGTTGATCAAGAATATCATAAAAATTTGACACTTATAAAGAAAAAAGTTAGCGAAGAGTATCCAACTAAATACTCTCCAAAAGAATTGAAAGAATTGATACAAAGCAAAGGAATTCGATATGGTATTATAGAAGATGAGCTTAATAATGTATGCAATGAATATCAGGTAAATAATAAAATAATAGCTAAAGGATTATCAGTTCAAAATGACATAGCAGATGAGATTCAGACTTTGTTCAAGGATTCAGAAGAATTAATAAAGCATACGGATGTTGAGCAAAAAGTAGATTATAGAAATAGATATTCATTTTCTAATGTAAAGATAGGAGATGTTATAGCAAAAATAGTACCAGGTAAATCAGGGGTAGATGGTATAGACGTTTTAGGACTGTCAATAAAAAGAAAAACAGCTAAAAAATTTATGGTAAAAACTGGAGAGGGCTGTAAACTTGAAAATAATAATATTATAGCAACTACAGAGGGAAAACCAGCCATTAAAGGAAATGTGATTGTTGTAAACAAGCTATATAAAGTAGATCAAGTGGATTTGAAAAGTGGAAATATAGATTTTGTTGGAAATGTAGACGTGGTTGGAGCTATTTCAGAAGGCATGGAAGTTAAAGTAGGAAATGATCTTCATGTGGGAAAAAATGTAGAAACGGCAGTAGTAAGATCTTCGGGAGAAATTACTATTAATGGTAACGTATTAAATTCAACAGTAACCGCTGGTTCTGAAAACGTTGAAAGAAAACAGTATTTAGATAATTTAATTAGTTTCAAAAATGTTTTAAATGAATTATGTTCTTCAGCTGAACAAATAAAAGAAAATAATCTACTCGGAATGAAAGAATATGGGGAAATTATTAAAATATTAATAGAGAATAAGTTTAAGTTACTTCCTAAATTATCAAGAAGTATTTTGAATTATAATATGTCTCAAGGAATTCAACAAAGTGATATAACTACGTTTATAATAAATAAATTATTAGGGCTTGGACCATTAAAAATAAAAAAAATAAGAGAATTGCAACAGTTTATTGAAACAGTGAAGGAAGAAATGGAAGAAATGGAAAACTCGGTGATTATTCCGACAAATATTTATTTGGCGTATGCACAAGGGGCTGAAATCGAAGCATCTGGAAGTGTTTTTATAACAGGGAAAGGACAATATAATTCTAATATAACAGCGTTAAATAATATAGAATTTACTGGTGATCATGCTGTTTCTAGAGGAGGCACTCTATGTGCTGGTCATGAAATAAAATTAAAATCAGTAGGAAGCACCGCTGGGGTTAACACCATACTAAAAGTTCCTAAAACAGGGCGTATTATGGCTGATATAGCATATAATAATACAATTTTTTGTTTTGGAGAAAGGCAAATTATGTTAGAAGAATCAGCCAAAAATGTGGAAGTATATATAGATAAAACTGGAGAAATTACAATTGATAAATTTAATTTATAGGAGGTTTATGAAAAATGGCGAATAGTGAAATTAAAATATTGATATTTGGATTAAATGGAGAACATTATGCAACAAATATAAAGGAAGTTGAAAGAATTTTGGGATATCAAGAACCAACAGTTCTTCCAGATGCACCTACCTTTGTAAAAGGAGTAATAAACTATGAACAAAGCATACTTCCAATAATAAGTTTATCAAGAAAATTTAATTTTGGACAAGATAAAGAAAGCGAAAATAGAAAAATAATAGTTGTAAAAAGAAAAGAAAATAAATTTGGAATTATCGTAGAAAATGTTTATGAAGTAAAGGATGTTAATAGTGACTTAGTGGAAGAAGCACCACAAATAACAACTACAATAGATAAAAAATATATTGCAGGATTAATAAAATTAGAAGATAATATAGTTATTTTATTAGATTTAGAAGAAATATTGTCTTCAGAGGATGAAGACAATATTTTCTAGGGGGTAAAAATGGTAAGTACAGAAATAAAAGTTGGAATAGCTGATTTAAATTTAGTGTTAGATCCAGGTGCAATAATGACAATAGGATTAGGATCGTGTATAGGCATAGCTTTATATGATAAGACTCTTAAAGTGGCGGGATTAGCTCACATAATGCTTCCGGATAGTACTCAATTTAAAAGTAGTACAAACCCCATGAAATTTGCGGATTTAGCTATTCCAATGTTAATTGAAAAAATGGAGGGCCAAGGATGTAAAAAGAGAAACCTCATAGCAAAGATTGCTGGAGGAGCTTCAATGTTTAATTTTTCTGATAAAAGTATAATAAGCGATATTGGAAAGAGGAATGGTGAAGCAGTTAAAAAATCATTGAAAGAGGTATCAATTCCAATACTTGCTGAAGAAATTGGCGGAAATAAAGGAAGAACTATGATTCTCCAAGCTAATGATGGAAAAGTAATACTTAAAGTAGTAGGCTTGGGAATTATTGAATTATAAAGAAAGGTGTGAAGTAGGTGGATAAAACAAAAGTTATAGTTGTTGATGATTCAGCTTTCATGAGAAAAGCAATATCAGATATGATAGAGTCAGAAAGCAATTTTGAAGTTGTAGCTAAATTTAGAGATGGAAGAGAACTTGTTGAAAAGGTAGATAATTACAATCCAGATATTATCACACTGGACGTACATATGAGAGATTTAGATGGACTTGCAACCCTTAAGGAATTAAAAAGACTAGGGAAAAATTATCCGGTATTAATGGTTAGTAGTTTAACAACAGAAGGATCTGAATTAACTTTAGAATGTTTAGATAATGGAGCTATTAGTTTTATAACTAAGCCATCAGGAAGTATTTCTTTAGATATAATGAAAGTTGAAAAAAATCTAATAGAGCAAATAAAAAGTATAACAAGTAATGTGAATTCTAGGAAAAATATTATGAACACAGATAAGACAAGCTATACCAATAATGATGTAGCTACAATAAAAGAAAAAAATATACAACCATTGGGTACTATAGCTAAGAACAAAAGGATAGATGCAGTTGTTATTGGAGCATCTACCGGAGGACCTAAGGCGCTTCAAGAAGTATTAACGAAACTTCCATCAGATTTAGGAGTTCCGGTTTTTGTAGTTCAACATATGCCAGAAGGTTTTACAAAAGTATTTGCAGAAAGACTAGATAAAGCTTGCAAAATGAAAGTGCTTGAAGCAAGTGAAGGAATGAAAATATATAAAGATACAATATATATTGCTAAGGGTGGTCAACATATGACTGTTGGTGCTAATAATGCACTAAGCCTAAATGAAGAACCAGCTATATGGGGTGTTAGACCAGCAGTAGATAAATTATTTAACTCTGCTATAAAGGTGTATGGAGGAAATTTAATATCTGCAATTTTAACTGGAATGGGCAGAGATGGTGCTGATGGAACTGGCAATATAAAGGATAACGGTGGGATAACTATATCGGAAGATAAATCCACATGTACAATTTATGGTATGCCCAAAGCAGCATTTGAAACTGGAAAAGTAGATTTAGTAGTTCCACTTAATGAAATAGCTAGTAGGATAATAAAAATAATTAAAGGGGTATAGAGGAGGGAATATGGATTTTAACGAATTTCATAAATGGGTTCATAAAGAACTCGGAATAAATTTATCAGCGTATAAACCAGAACAGCTTAATAGAAGAATAAATAGTTTGATGACAAGAGTTGGAATACAAACATTAGATGAATATTCAAAAGTTATAAAAAATAATTCAGAACAAAAACAAAAATTCTTAGATTTCATAACAATAAATGTTACAGAGTTTTTTAGAAATCCAGAATTGTTTGTTGATTTAGAAAAGCAAATTTCAAAAGAATTATTACCTAATACTTCTAATTTAAAAATTTGGAGTGCTGCTTGTTCAATAGGTTGTGAACCATATACCGTAGGGATGATATTAAATAGGTTAGCACCAAATGGAAGACATAATATAATGGCAACTGATATAGATAATACTATACTTGAAAAAGCTAAAGCTGGAGAATACACTCAAAATGAAATGAAGGGTATAAATAGTGCTGATTTAAGTAAATATTTCAAAATAAAAGACGATAAATATTATATAGACTCTAAAATTAAAAATATGGTAACTTTTAAGAAACATGATTTGATTTTAGATGGTTATGAAACCGGGTTTGATTTAATCATATGTAGAAATGTTGTTATTTATTTTAACAATGATATAAAACAAGAAATTTATAAAAAGTTTAGTAATTCATTAAAAAAAGGTGGACTTTTATTTGTAGGAGCTACAGAAAGCATTTATAATTATAGAGACTATGGATTTGAAAAAGCATCAACCTTTATCTATAAAAAAATATAAAGGAGGAATAAAGATGGATACATCTCAATATATGTCAATGTTTTTAGAGGAGTCATTAGAAAATTTACAAACATTAAATGAGTCACTATTGGATTTAGAACAAAATCCAGAGGATTTGGATAAGGTGAATGCAATATTTAGAGTTGCCCATACAATTAAGGGAATGGCAGCAACTATGGGGTTTACAGAACTTGCGGAACTAACTCATAAAATGGAGGATGTTTTAGCTGAGTTTAGAGAGGGAGAATTAAAAGTAACACAAGATGTAGTAACGGTATTATTTGATTGTCTTGATACATTAGAAAAAATGGTTGATAATGTTCAAGAAGGATCAAGTGAAAAAATAGAAATAGATAGTATAATTCAAGCTCTTGCTAATATAAAAAATAATGATAATAGAAATAAGACATCAGAGCAAATTCAAAATAAAAAAAATACAGATGGAAATGTTGAAAAATCAATGATTAATAGTGATTTGGAACTAGATTTAAACCAATATGATACATCTGTAATTAAGCAAGCAAAAGAAAAAGGATATAATTCGATTGAAATAAAAGTAACATTAAGTGAAAATACCTTGTTGAAATCTGCGAGAGCATTTTTAATTGTTAAAGATCTTGAAGAACAAGGTGAAATTTTAAAATCGGAACCATCAACTCAAGATATTGAAAACGAAGAGTTTGATTTTGAATTGAAGTTTATTTTAGTAACTAAAAATACTATTGATGAAATAATAGCTGTTGTTAATGGAATTTCAGAAGTATCAAAAGTTGAAGCTTCATTGATTGAATTTGAAAGTATTGAAGTAGTAGCTCCAAAAGAAATCGAAAACAAAGAAGAACAAAAAGTGGAGAAAAAAGCTTCAAGTGAAAATCCAGCACCTGAAGAGGTTGAAGCGGAACAAGTGTTAGCAAAGAAATCAACTCAAAAGAAAGAATCTAAAAAAACACATCAATCTGTAAGAGTTGATTTAGAGAGAATAGATAATTTAATGAATATGGTTTCAGAACTTGTAATTTATCGAACAAGATTAGAACAAATAGTTATTTCACATAAATCACAAGAATTAAATGAAACTTTAGAACAAGTGGGAAGAACAACATCTGATCTTCAAGATTTAGTTATGAAGATTAGAATGTTACCATTAGATACAGTATTTAATAGATTCCCAAGAATGATAAGAGATATATCAGTAGAATTAAACAAGGAAATTAACTTTGTTATAGAAGGCGCTGATACAGAACTCGATAGAACAGTAATTGATGAAATTGGAGAACCATTAATCCATTTATTAAGAAATGCAGCAGACCATGGTGTGGAATCAGCAGAAAAGAGAATTGCACAAGGTAAATCACCAGTTGGAACAGTTAGGTTAGTTGCATATCAAGAAGGAACAAAAGCATTAATTAAAGTAATTGATGATGGTGCAGGAATAAATCTTGAAAGAGTAAGAACAAAAGCTGAGCAAAAAGGAATAAATACAGAAGGAATGTCTGATAATGATATTAAAAATTTGATTTTTGCACAAGGATTTAGCACTAATGAGGTAGTAACAGATATCTCAGGTAGAGGGGTTGGAATGGATGTTGTTAAGACAAAAATTGCAGCACTCGGAGGTACAGTAGATTTATATAGTGAAGAAGGCAAGGGATCAACTTTTGTTATTAAACTTCCACTAACACTACAAATCATACAAGCTCTACTTGTAAAAATAGGTGAAGAAACACTTGCAATATCATTAGGATTTATAGACAGAGTAATAGATTATAAGGAGGAAAATATAAAGAGAAGTAATGGAAAAGAAGTTATTGTTTATAGAGAAAATGTAATCCAATTAGTAAGATTAAATGAAACTTTAGATATTGAGGCTAGCGCAACTGATAAGAAGTTTGTTATAATAGTAAATGTTGGCGATAAAACTATAGGATTATTAGTAGATTCATTGCTTGGACAACAAGAAATTGTAATAAAACCACTTGGAAAGACGCTAAAGAGTTTAGATCAATATATTGGTGCAACTATACTAGGAAATGGTTTAGTAACATTAATATTAGATGTAGGAGCATTACTATAACTGAAATAAAGTGAAATTTTAAGGAGGGGTATATAAGTGGAGTATTCTAATTTAAGCGCTTTGCAATTAGATGCACTTAAAGAAGTCTCTAACATAGGTGCAGGAAATGCAGCAACTGCTCTTTCTATGATGATAGGCAGAAAAGTAGATATGACAGTACCAGCAGTGAATATAATAAAATTAGATGATATAGTTCAAGAAAATGGAGAAGTTGAAGTTGCTGGTACTGTAGTTAGGGTACTTGGGGATATTGCAGGAAATATTCTATTAGTATTCGAAAAGTCAACGGCTGAAAATGTAATAGAAAAATTAGTTGGAAGTAGACAATCGCCTGAAAGTGAAATGGGGAGTTCAGTATTATGTGAGATAGCAAATATAATATCAGCATCTTATATGAACGCTATAGCACAATTAACTAATCTTGCTATAGCACCATCTGTACCAGCTACATCATATGATATGTTAGGTGCAATACTCACAACAACATTTATTGAATCTAATCAATACGATGAATATATATTAGATATTGAAACTGTATTTTTAGATGAGACAGAAGAAAATATAGGCGGGCACTTTTATTATATCCCAATGCCTGGCTCATTAGAAAAAATATTGAAATCTATAGGAATAAATTAAATTTGGAGGGAAAATTATATGGCTAGAGTTTTAATTGTAGACGATGCAGCATTTATGAGAATGATGATAAAGGATATTTTAGAAAAAAATGATTTTGAAATAGTAGGAGAGGCAAATAACGGAATAGTCGCAGTAGACCTTTATAAGAAAGAAAAACCAGATGTTGTTACAATGGATATAACAATGCCTGATATGGATGGTATTGAAGCAGTTAAACAAATAAAAGCATTTGATCCAAATGCTAAAGTAATAATGTGTTCTGCAATGGGCCAACAATCTATGGTTATGGATGCAATAAGAGCAGGTGCAAAAGATTTTATAGTAAAACCATTCCAAGCTGATAGAGTTTTAGAAGCTATAAAGAAAGTTGTAGGATAATTAAGTCAATTAACAGTTAACAATGAACAATTTAGGTTGAAATTCCTTTGGAATTTCTGAATAATTGAGAAATGAAAATTGAGAAATGAAAATTGACAATTGTTAAGGAGGGTAAAAAATGCAAATAGTAGTATTCAAATTAGGAGAAGAACATTTTGCAGTAGAAACAGAAAGAGTTCAAAGTATTAATGATACTATGGGAATTACAAAAGTTCCTAAGGCTCCAAGTTATATAAAAGGATTAATAAATTTACGCGGAAGTATTAAATCTCTTGTTGACATAAATTTATTATTAAATGTAACTCCTGGCACAGAACAAAACAACATAATAATTTTGACAGTAAAAGATGAAGAAATAGGAATAACTGTAGATGAAGTTGAAGAAGTTTTAGATATAGATGAGAAAAGTATACAAAGATTAGATGAGGAAGCTGCTAAAGAGCAACCTTACATAAAAGGTATATTAAACTATGATGAAAAGCTTCTTACAATAATAGATATTGACAAATTATTGAAGTAATTATCAACTGAATTATTGAAATGAGGGAAGAACATGGCAGATGTATTATCGCAAAATGAAATAGATTCGCTACTATCTGCCTTATCTACAGGCGAATTGGAATCTAACGAAATTGGTAAAGACGAAGAACAGCATAAGGTTAAACTTTATGATTTTAGAAGTCCTCAAAAATTCTCAAAAGAGCATATAAGGACACTTGAATTGATTCATGATAATTATGCAAGAATTCTTTCCAATTATTTAACGGGTCAAACAAGACAAAATGTTAAAGTGAAAATAGAAACTGTAGAACAGATAGCATATGAGGAGTTTATACATTCTGTACAAAACCCTACTATTATGACAATATTTAAAATGCCACCACTTACCGGAAATATAATATTTGAAACGAATCCTCAGTTTTCACTTCAGGTAATAGATATATTACTTGGAGGAAAAGGGGATAGGAAAGTTCAAACAAAAGAATTTACAGATATAGATATCAATATAATGAAACAAATAACAAATGGAATGATAGGTAATTTGAAATTGGCATGGGCATCTATTGTAGAGGTTGAGCCTGAAATTGAAGCTGTTGAAACAAATCCTGGAGTAAATCAGACGATGGCGCCTAACGATCCGGTAGCATTAATAACATTTTCAGTAGAAATGAATAAACGTAGTACTTTTATAAATATGTGTATTCCTTATTTAAGCATAGAAAAAATATTGGATAAATTAGTAGTACAATATGCATTTAGAAATGATGACGAAAGTCTTATGGCTGAGTCAAGGGAAAAAATAGAAAAAGGTATTAATAAAGTTGATGTCGAAGTAATAGCAGAACTTGGACATACTAGTATAACAGTAGATGATTTCTTAAGATTAACAGTAGGTGATGTGATTAAACTTGATGCTAAGAGTTCATCCCCAATAAAGGTATATGTAGGTAATGAAGAGTGTTACTATGCTAAACCTGGTACAACAGGAAAAAATATGGGGGTTATTATTTTGGATATAACAGATAAGGAAGTGGATGAGTATGAGCAATAATTTTTTATCACAAGAAGAAATAAATGCATTATTAGCAGGAGAAGACACACCTTCTGGTGAAGGTGAAAATACATCATCTGATCCAGGTAATTCGGAAGTAGATATCATAACTGATGTTGATAAAGATTTACTTGGAGAAATTGGTAATATTTCTATGGGTTCAGCGTCGACAGCATTATATCAACTTATAAATCTACAGGTTAACATAACTACACCAGTAGTAACTGTAACAACTTTAAGGGAGATAAAAGAAGGTTTTGAAACTCCTAACATTGTTTTAGATATTGAGTATACTGCAGGGATAATAGGAAGAAATATATTAATTATAAAAATTTCAGATGGTTTAGTTATATCAAATCTCATGATGGGCGGAGATGGAACTGTAGAAGATGGTCATGAGTTATCTGAAATAGAAATCAGCGCAGTATCAGAAGCAATGAACCAAATGATAGGTTCTGCAGCTACATCAATGGCTACTATGTTTGGAAGAAAAGTTGATATATCACCGCCAATATCAAAAGTGGTAGAAGATGGATCAATACCACTTTCAGATGCGATACCAGAAGATGAACCAATCGTTAGAGTATCATTTAAGTTAACAATTGGAGATATTGTAGATAGTAATATAATGCAAATATTCCCAATAAAAACAGCTAAGCACATTGTTGCAATAATGACTGGAGAAGATAAAGTAGAAGAAGCTGCAAAATCTGCACAAAGTCAACCAATTGCAAATAAAGAAATAAATCAAAGACCAGATCCAGTTATCGTAGAACAACCACAATATCAACCAGAGCCACAATATCAATCACAACCACAATACGAGCAACCTATGCAAAGAATGCAACAACCAGTTGAAGTTCATCAAGCAGCATTTGAACCATTAGTGCCTCAAAGAAATATTCCTCCAATAAAAAATATAGATTTAATATTGGATGTTCCTTTAGATATATCTGTAGTACTAGGTAGAACAAAAAAGAGTATACAGGATATCTTAAATTTAGGAACTGGTTCATTAATAGAATTAGACAAACTTGCAGAAGAACCAGTTGAAATATTAGTTAATGGAAAACAAATAGCACTTGGAGAAGTTGTTGTTGTTGATGAAAACTTTGGAATAAGGATAACTAATATAGTAAGCAGTGTTGAAAGAATAAAAAGAATACGATAATGTATAATGAGCTCCCGAAAGGGAGTTTTTCTTTTTTGAATTTAATGTCATTTTAAAGGCAGTAAGCAGATTATAATATAAAAAATGAATATAATTGGGATATTATTATAGAGAGGGAAACTTCTCTATTTTTTTTGCTTTTAAAAATTAGAATTAAATTTTGCTATAAACTTATTATAATATTAACCGATAAGTATAGTAATAGAGTTAAAAGAATGGAGAAATGAAGTATGAGTATTAATAGAATAAATAGTCAACCATATATAAATGCATATAAATCAAATTCTAATAAGCCTACAGATAAGGTAAATAAATCTAAACAAGTAGATAGGATTGAAATTTCAGAACTTGGGAAAAGTCTTAAAGATTATTCATTAAGCAATGATATAGGAAATGCAAAAAAAGTAGCTGATATCAAAAATAAAGTAGATAGTGGAACATACAATGTTGATGCAAAATTAACTGCACAAAGTTTATTAAATGCAATGAAGGAGAGTAATTAATAAATATGATAAATGAACTTATTAAATTAATACAAAGCCAAGATGATGATTTGAAAAAACTCTTAGAATTATTAGAAACTCAATATAAGATGATAATGAGTAAAGATGTGTTTGGTTTAGAGGGATTAGTTGATAAGATTAATGAATGTGGCAAAAGAATTGCACAGGACGAAGTTAAAAGAAGAAATATAATTGGAGAAGAAAGTATAATAGAGATTGTAAACAAATCAGATAATCAAGAACTTATTAAATCGTATAATGATATAAAGCTTACATTAAATGAAGTTATTTTTAAGAAAGAAACAAATGATGTATTAATGAAGCAACAAATAATATTTAATAATAAGATATTATCTGTAATAAATCCTAGTAGAGAAATAAAAACTTATAATTCTTATGGGAATTTATCAAGATAAATTAACAATGAACAAATATCCAAGGAGAAAGGGCAACTAACCAAAGATAAAGTGCTCATAAGTAAAGTTTATGTTTACAAATATAAACTTTGGACATTGTTAATTGTTTATTAATAAAGTAATAAGGATGTTACTATTTATATATGACATGGAAGTTGGATTAAGTGAAAGGTAGGAAAAGAAATGGCAGGACTATTTGATACATTTACTATTGCTGTAAGAGGATTAGCTGTACAACAATCCTTAATAAACACAACATCCCACAATATAGCAAATGCTGCTACAACAGGATATTCAAGACAAAGATCAGTAGCAGAAACAACAAAACCTTTTGGAGCTTCGTCAAAGTTTGAGACAAACAAAGCTGGACAAGTTGGGACAGGTGCAGAAATAACATCAATACAAAGAATAAGAGACTCATTTATAGATTATCAATTAAGAAGTGAATCAGGAGCATCAGAATATTATAATGCAACAAGTACAACTTTAAGTGCAGTTACAAGTACTTTTGGAGAACCATCAGATACAGGAATACAAGAACTCATGAGTAAATTCTATGCCTCGTTTTCAGGCGCGTCCAAACCAACACCAACAGAAAGCGAAAAATCAGCAGCCATTTCAAGTGCATCGGCATTAGCAGATGCAATAAATTATACTTATAATGCATTACAAAATACTATTAAGGGTACTCAAATAGAACTACAAAATAGTGTGTTAGAGGTTAATAGTTATTTGGATCAAATAAATGAATTGAATAAACAAATATCAGAAGTATCATCAGTAAATCAAACACCAAATGATCTAATGGATAAAAGGGATAACCTTTTAGATAGTTTAAGTAAGAAGTTTGGAATAAAAATTGATCCACAAAAATTTAACGCAATAAATCTTTCTTCAACAGAATACCCAAATGCAGCACTTGTTAAATCAGATCCAAATGATGTTGACTATAATAGATTTTCATATGTTGAGAGTGCAACAGCAGATACTGCTAGTGGGAATCTCACAGGGAGTGTAACAGTAAAATACTATCCTTTTGGAAATAAGAGTCTTGGATTGAAAAGCTTTAGTGTAGTAGTAAATAATACTGCAGATGCTGATGGTGATGGAACACCTAATACTGCGGCTGATGCCAAAGTGATAAAGAAAGATACTCAAAAATATATTGATAATTTGATGCAAAATAGAATATTATTAGCAGATGAAAATGGAAATGTGGTGAAAGTTACTACCACAGCAGTATCGCCAGCCCCAACTGTACCAAGCCCTATGCCAACTGATGGAACAGTTTATGATACTTCAGTTACTCCACCAACAACAACAGTAACAAAAACAAAAACAACAGCTTCAGGATTCGTAACAACGATCACTACAACACCAATCACTACAGAAATACCATCAACAAAAACAATAACAACAATAACAAATGATACAACAGGAACAACAGCGACAGGAGAGACAATAACAAAATCTGAACCTACTACAAAATCAGAGTTAGATCCCAATATATTTAAGACTTATGAATATGAAAATGGAATTAATAATGTAGATACTAATAAAAATAATATAAAAGGAGATATAGCTAGCGAACAAGAAGTACAAAAAACTATAAAAGGATATATGGATAATTTAGATAGACTTGCAGCAGGATTAGCTTATTCTGTTAATGCAATTCAAACTGGGAGCATTGATGATAGTAAAGCTTCACAAGGATTAGGCAATGATCTTATATTTGTTACATATGATGAGAAAAATAAAGTAGATACAGATAAAGATAAAGGGATTACTGCTAGCACTATAAGAATTAATAGTGTTTTAGTAAAACATCCAGGAGAGCTAAATTGTCATACAACATTAAAGGATGGAGCCGGTGATGGAAAAAGAGCAGCAGCAATTTCTAATCTTAATGTGGCAAAAATGACTTTAAGCAATGTAGCATCAGGAGAAGACCTAACTGAAATGAATAGAGCGGATTTTTTAAAGAAAGTAGGAATAGATACAACAACAACACCATCAGGATTTTCAGATACTGATTGTTTGAAATTAAATACTGGAATAGCAGGTACAACAGCAACCACTTATTATACTACTATAATAAGTAATGTTTCAACAGATACGCAAGAAGCTGCTAGAAAAGGTGAAATTCGAAAAACAAATCTAGCTAGCTTTGAGGACAGTAAATCACAAGTTTCTGGAGTATCATTAGATGAAGAATATGCTAATCTTATACAATTTCAACATGCATATCAAGCAAATGCAAAAATTATATCAACAATAGATGAGTTGTTAGACGTAGTAATAAATGGATTAAAGAAATAGGGGGGATAATTATGTCAAGCAGAGTAACGACTAACATGCTGAGTTCAAATTATTTGAGAAATATGAATAGAAATTTAACAAATATGAAAACATTACAAAATCAATTAGCTTCAGGAAAGGAAATACAAATATCTTCAGACAATCCATCTAAGGCAACAAGAAATATGCAATTACATTCAGAGATGTCTTCTAATAAGCAATATAATGATAATATAACGGATATATCAAATTGGCTTGACACAACAGATACAGCATTATCACAAATGGGGAATGTTTTTGGACGCGTAGAAAGTTTACTTGTAACTGCTGGGAATGGAACTTATTCAGAAGATGAAAGAATTGCACTTCGAGACGAAGTTAAAGAAAAAGTTAGTGAATTATCTCAGATTTTAAACACTAACTTTGATGGTTCTTATATATTTGGTGGAACAAAAACTTCTTCAAAGCCTACTACTGTAGTAAATGGGGTTTTGCAATATGCTGATGAAGCTGGTAAAGCAATAACTGGATATGAGAAGAGCGATGGAACAATTACAAGTTCACCTACAGGAAATACAGAGGTTAGTTTAAGTGTGGCAAATATAACAAAGCTTAAACAAGAGTTAAATGTATTAGATTATACTACGAGTTCTGGTCCTGATTACGATAGGATAGATGATATTAATAGTTTACTATATAATACGGATACATCAGCATCTGGTGGTGGATTACCACTTGCAACTATAAGAGCAGATCAAATTGATATAAAAAATTCAACAGCAAATAAAGATACAGCTATTGTAGAATTAGAGACTGTAGATAAAACTATTCCAATAAATCAAATAAATTCAAACTTACAAGTAGATATATCTCAAGGAGTTAAAAGTGATTTTAATAAAACAGCAGTTGATGTATTAGAATTCACAGATAAAAGTGGGAAAAGTATAAATGTTTCAGAACTTTTAACAAATATATTAAAAGACTTAGGAGTAGGCGGAATTAAAAGTAATCTAAATACAACTGAATTAAAAGATATACAGTCTGTAACAGCAAATTTATTGCAACGAAGATCAGAAACTGGATCTATGCAAAATAGAATGGAGTCAGCAAAGACAAATAATGAAAATCAAAATTATAATATGACAGATATATTATCTAAAACAGAAGATATAGATTTAACAGAAAAGACTATGGAATATGCAATGCTGCAAACAGTATATACAGCTTCATTACAAACTAGTGGAAAAATATTGCCACAAAGTTTATTAAATTACGTATAGTTAGGAGAAGATAAATTATGAAATTTCTTTCTAAAGTTCATGGCGAAATACAATATGAAGAAAGTAATAGAGTTACTTTTAATAAAGGTATTCCAGGATTCAATGAATTGAAAAAATTTATTCTTTTAGATCTAGAAGAATATGAACCTTTTAAATTACTACAATCCTTAGAAAACGATGAAATTTCCTTAATAGTAACTTCACCATATGAATTTTTTAATGATTATGAAATTAAATTAAATGAAGAAACAATTAAAACATTAAAAATAGATTCTCCGGAGCAAGTAATTATATTAACTACAGTAACATTAAATTCTGATCCGAAAAAAATAACTACTAATCTTCAAGGACCTATAGTTATAAATACTTCTAATAATTTTGGGGAACAAATAGTATTAGACAATTCTAAATATAAAGTGAAAAACCCTTTAATATAAGGAGGTATGAAATGCTGATTATAACTAGAAAAAAAGGTGAATCCCTTATGATTGGAGATAATATAGAAATTATTGTAAGTAAGATAGATGATGGAAGTGTCAAAATTGGAATAAAAGCTCCAAGAGATATTCAAGTACTAAGAAAAGAGTTATATGAAGAAGTGGAGCAAGAAAATAAAGAAGCAACTCAAATTGATGTTAGTATGTTAAGTAATATAAAGAAAAGGTAGATACTAAAATTTATGTAGAAGAAAACAAGGAGGTAGAATAAACATGGATGTTAATGGTATAGGGCAAAGCGCAATTAATACAAATACGTATAGCTCAGATTCTGCTGTCTCCCAATATACAGATAATAGTAGTGGGGTAGCAATTTCGCAAGTGAAAAAGATCGAAAATCAATCATCAGTAGAAAATGACACTAAAAGCCAAGGCTATAGCAAAAAAGACTTGGATAATGCATTAAAAAAGATTAATAACTTTATGGAAGATGAACACACATATGCAGAATACTCTATTCATAAGGATTTTGGGACCTTAATGATAAAGATTGTAGATGAAAAAACAAAGCAAGTCATATTAGAAGTTCCACCAGAAAGAATTTTAGATATGGTTGCTAGCATGTGTAGGCAAGTTGGCCTATTTGATAGAAAAGTTTAGGCTAAAAGCTGGGAGGAATTTTAAGTGGAGTTCATATTAAATAAGATTGACACTGATATTAGAAAAAGGATGCAAGAAGAAATTAAAGGAGATAAAGTTCATTCTGGCAAAAGTATAAATATAAAAAAAGATATAAAAGATGAAAAAAATGAGAATTATGATAAAAACCAAAATTCTACTGAAGAAGAAATTATAAAAAAATACATTACAATAGATGGAGTAAAACATAATAAAAAAAATATAAGTGTAGAAGTAGAAAAAGTCGAAGAACTAAATGATGAAAATTCTAAAGGTAGAATTTTAGATAAGAAGAAGTAGGAGGAATTATCAATGTATTCTAATGGATATAATATTTATAAAACAAATACTGTGAATTATGCGTCAAAGGAACAATTGCTACTTATGTTAGTTGAAGGTGCAGTTAAGTTTTGTAAAATAGCTAGACAAGCTATAATAGACAAAGATACAAAAAAGGCACATGATGCATTAATAAGAACTCAAGATATATTTTCTGAACTTATGATTAGTTTAGACACAAAACAAGGAGATTGGGCAGTTCAATTATTTAGGGTATATGATTTTATTAAGGAAAAGCTAATAGAAGCTAATATGACCAAGAGTATAGAAATTATAGATGAAGTTCTTCCTCTTGTACAAGATATAAATGAAACATGGCAAGAAGCTTATAAAAGATCTAAAAAATAAAAAAGGTTGATTAAGAAGGAGTGATATAAAATGCCAACAAGAATAACAGGAATGAATTCAGGTTTAGATGTAGATACTTTAGTTAAAACAGCAATGAAACCTTATCAAGCAAAGGTTGATAAAGAAGTTCAAAATAGAAAAGTTTTAGAATATCAACAAGAACAATATAAACAAATAATGAGCGATTCATCAGATTTTTATGATAAATATTTTGATATATTAAAGACTGGAAATTTAATGTCAGATAATACTTATCAAACACAAACTTACACATCAACTCCGGATGGGTCAAAAGTAACTGCCAAAGGATTAGCAGGAGCAAGTATTGATAATTATACAGTAAATGTAACTCAATTAGCAGCTAAAGCATCTGATAGTTTACTTAGTAGTGAAACTGGAAATAAATCAATAACAATTGGGACAGCAACAGTATCGTTTGCAGCAACTTCTGACGGGAATATAACGGTAGCGAATTATAATTCAGCAATAGCAAAGATGAAATCAGATTTAAGTGCTAAAGTAAAAGCCGGAACTGCATCGGATGGTGAAAAAACTCAATTATCAGATTTGACTAATAAGGCTGTAACAGCAAAATATAGTGAGTTTAGCAAAAATGTAACTTTTACAGCAAATACATTTGGCGGTGGCGGATTTCAAATCAAAGATGCTGCTAGTCCACCAGTTACAAGCAAAGACCATGCTAAAGTTGAAGATAAATATCTTGAAGCTACTGTTAAAAACAGTAAGGGCCAAGTATATACTATAACTAGTGCTGACAAACAAATTAGTAATAATGTAACTGTTGATAATGTACAGTTTGATTTTAAGGGAGTAAGTACATCAACTTCTGTAGCCGCAGGTGCAATAACACCATTAGTTGCATTAACAGAAGCAACAGCTTTAACACCATTAACGGAATTAACACCATTGGCAGATGCAGTAGGAACACCAACAACAGATGGAACAACAACAGCTAATGGGATAACAACAAAAAAAACAACAGCAGCAGATGGGACAGTAACAACGGAAACAACAGATGGTAGTGGGACAAAAACAACAACAGTAACCGCAAAAGATAAATCAACTGTTGTTACAACTACAAAAGGAGCAGTAACAACAGTAACAGATGCAAATGGAATGAAAACTACAACTGATACAAGTAATTTAGATTCAGTAAACAATACTGGATACACTTTAACAACAGTAAAAATTGGAACAACAACAACAACGACTAAATTAAACGCTGATGGAACAATACCAGTAACGAAACGAATAGAAACAAGTGCAATACCACCAATAACAACGACATTAACAACAACAGCATTGAATTCAGGTGATGGAAGAACAACAACTGCAATCCAAAAAGATATAACAGTTGGAGGAACCACACCAACGACAACAACAACAACTTCTTCTGTTACTAAACAAGATAAAACAAATGGATCAGTAACAACAGTAGTTGGAGAAGATGGAATAAGCACAACAACAGACTTTACAGTAGACCCAACAAGTGGCTCAACAACAAAAACAATATCAACATCTTCAGGAACACATTTAGCAACAACTGATCCAGGAACAACAACAACAACAGTAGGGGGAATAACTACAGTAACTAAAATAGGAACAGATGGATCAATAACCCAAACGGTAATAACACCTTCTGGAACAAATTTAACACCAGGAGATGCGGGAACAACAACAACAACAGACGTGGATGGAACAACGCAAATAACAACTAAAATAGGAACAGATGGATCAATAACCAAAACACTAACACCACAGGCAGGTGCCCCTACCACTACAGTAACAACTACAACAGTAAAAATAGCAACTGCATATAATGCTCCAACATCATTAACTGGAGCAACTGATGTTAAGGATTTAAAAGATAAGATTGTAAGTTTTGTTAATGATTATAACAAATTATTACAAAGCATGAATACAAAGATTTATGAAACAAGAGATAAAGATTATATGCCTTTAACAGATGAACAAAAGAAGGCAATGAGTGAGACTCAAATTACAGCATGGGAGAAAAAGGCTCAAACAGGATTGCTTAGAAAAGATGATGACCTTCAAAGAATAACAAGTGAAATGAAAAATGCTATGTCTTCTGTTATGTCAGGCTCAGGGTTAAGCTTGGAGAAGATAGGAATAGCTCCAATAAAAAATTATACAGATAAAAATGGAATGCTTAGTATAGATGAAAGTAAATTAACAACAGCATTAGAAGCAAATTCAGGAGATGTACAAGATCTGTTTAAAAGAGCAGCATCAACTACAGATCAAGGCGGAGCAATAACTCAACTTAAATCAGCTTTAAAGAGTGAATTTAAAACAAGTACTTCATCGCTATCAAAAAAGGCTGGATATTCAGGAAGTAGTACTGAAACTGATAATACTATAACTAACAGTATAGCTAAGAAAAAGACATTAATAGCACAGTTAAATAGTTCTTTAACTACTAAAGAGAATGCATTATATAAAAAATATTCAGCATTAGAAAAAGCAATGGAACAATTAAATTCACAAAAATCATCATTAGCTAGTATGCTTGGACAATAGGCATAAGTTTACTAAAATTAGTTAAGTAAAGAGGATAGGATTTATGAATTTAAATGAATATTTGGAAGAGTATAGAACTTTAACTTTAGATTTAATGGATAAGATTAGAGAAGATGGAGAAATAGATATTCTAATTGAAAAAAGAGAAGATATTTTAAAATCGATAAATAACATTAATTTTGATAAAGAAGAAATTAAAAAGATAGGAGATTCATTAAAACTGCTAGAATTAGAGGAAGAATTAGAAATTTTAGCTAAAAAAGAAAAGGTTAAAGTTAAGAAGGAAATAGAAAATCTAAAGAAAATTAAACAAGCTAATACTAATTATAATAGTATTGAAAATAAATCTAGAGTGTTTAATAAAACCATATAAGGAATATTCAAATAAATAACAAGTCAGTATGCTAGTCTATTTTGTGCCATATTGTATCAGCAATATTAGGTTATGAGCTAATATTACATCGTTGTCTGACATAAAATATACATTGCATTTTTGACTTGTTATTAAATTTCATATTCCTAAAAATAAAATTTAAAAATAGTGTAAAGGTTTAAAACTTTCTGTCGAATATATAAATATAGGATTTAAAAGCTTATTACTTATATATTTACAAAATATAATAAAAAACTTGAAAAAGTTTAAATAAAAGCTAAAGTAATATGTATTTAAACCGAATAATAAAGTATACAGCTTGCAAGCTATTAACTCTTAAGAGTTGATATATATTAAAAACAAAAAAATGGACATGGAAGTCCAAAAACAAAAATCAAGGAGGAATTTATTATGATAATTAATCACAATTTACCAGCAGCTAATGCTAACAGAAACATAAACATCAATCAAGGTGCTTCAAGCAAATCAATGGAAAAACTTTCTTCAGGTTTAAGAATTAACAGAGCTGGAGACGATGCAGCAGGTCTTGCAATATCTGAAAAAATGAGAAATCAAATTAAAGGTCTTGACCAAGCTTCATCTAATGCACAAGATGGTATTTCAATGATTCAAACAGCAGAAGGTGCTTTAAATGAAACTCACTCAATTCTTTTAAGAATGAGAGAATTAGCCAATCAATCAGCTAATGGAACTAACACTGATGCTGATAGATCATCAATACAAGATGAAATGAACCAATTAACTTCAGAAGTAAACAGAATTGGTAATACAACTGAATTCAATACTCAAAAAGTATTAAATGGTGGTATGGATGCTGAAGATGGAGCTAAGATTACTAAATCTACTAGTGCTTCAGTTACAATGTCAACATTTACAGCAGCAAAATGTGTTGGGGCTGATAAAGTAACTGTTGATGGAATTACTTTTAATTTCTCAGGCGTTACTACTACAGGTACAACAGCTGATAAGGATATTTTAGGTGCAGTTACTGCTGGTGGTAAGAAACTATCAGATTTAGTTGATATAACATTTAGCGGTGTTTCTATGACAATGACTGCAAAATCAAGTGGAACTACAAGCACCATAAAAGCAGCAGCAGGTCAAGTAGGTGCCAATGATGTAAAAGGAGATCCAACTACAATAGAAAGATCAGGTCTTCAAGGTACTGTAAGTCTTACAGCAGCAGGAGGAAAGACTTTGGCTGCAAATTCTACATTCAAAATTGCAGTAGGTACAGGTAGTGATGTTACTGTTACATTAAACGCAGGCGTTTCTCCTAAGGTTTATGATACTGCAAATGCAGACAAAAATGTAGCGAATGCAGCACTTCAAGATTTAGTGAAAGATATGAATGCATCACTACAAAATGCAGGATTAGGTGGAACAGTTACTGCCTCACTTTCAAAAGATGATAAACTTCAATTTATATCAGAATCAGGATTGGATTTAAAAGTTACTGATGGAACTAATACTCCTTTAACAACTACTTATGGCGCAACTACAATAGCATCTGGAAATGTACAACAAGTTGTTGGAGCAGGAGCTCAAGGATCTGGATTTAATACTACTCTACAAGTAGGTGCTAATAAAGGTCAATCAATGGCAGTAAATATTGCTGATATGAGAGCTAATGCTATTGGGATTACTGGAAATGCAGGCCAATCAGGATTTACTACAACAAATGTTGTAACTAATGGTACAACAGATGTTAAACAAGAATCAGCATTAAATGTTATGAATAAAACAGATGCTACTAATGCACTTGATGTTCTTGATAAGGCTGTAGCTAAAGTATCAGGTCAAAGAGGTAGCTTAGGTGCAATACAAAATAGATTAGAACACACAATAAACAATCTTGGAACTTCTTCTGAAAACTTAACTTCAGCAGAATCAAGAATTAGAGACGTTGATATGGCAAAAGAAATGTCAACATACTCAAAGAATAATATTCTTTCTCAAGCTGCACAAGCTATGCTTGCACAAGCTAAATCACAACCAGAACAAGTTCTTCAATTATTAAGATAGTTCTGTAAAAAGAAGAGTAGAGGCAACTCTACTCTTTTTATATGCTTTTTATAGAGAAACAATATACTATTGTTGTTTTTGTATAAAGAATATATAATTTAGTTTGAAGTTTTATAATAGGAGAGAATAATTATGAAGTTAAGCATATGTATGATGGTGAAAAATGAAGAAAAATTTCTAGATAAATGTTTAATATATTTACAAAAACTTATGGAAAATATTGATTCTGAATTAATTATTGTAGATACTGGTTCAGAAGACAGTACTGTAGACATAGCAAAAAAATATACAGATAAAGTATATTTTCATAAATGGGACAATAATTTTTCGGATATGAGAAATATAACTATAAGCTATGCACATGGAGAATGGATATTTATAATTGATGCTGATGAAATGCTTATAGAGTATGAAGATATAGTGAAATTTTTTAATAGTGAATATATTAAAAAGTATAATACTGTATTTATAAATGTAAAAAACTTAACGGGGTCAGATGATATTTCTACTTATTCTACTCTTTCTTCTGCAAGAATATTTAAAAATGATGGTGAATTTAAATATGAAGGTGCAGTTCATAATAGACCTTTGTTTAAAGAGCCATTTGCTTATGTTAATGGCTTAATAGAACATTATGGTTATATATTTAATGATAAGGAGTTTGCCGAAAAAAAATTTAAAAGAACAACTACTATTTTAAAAAACGAATTAGAGAAAGATTCAGGTAATATTTACTATTGGTATCAGCTATCTGTAAGTTATAGCATGCATAATGATGAGCGAGAAGCTCTTGATTGTGCCATTAAGGCTTTTAATATTATGGAAAAGAAAATAGCTATAAATGATTTAGAAAATTATTTATATGTGTATACACAATTAGCATTATGTTATTTAAAAATTAAAAATTTCAATAAGGTTGAATATATTTGTAGTAAGGCTATAGAAGCAAAAATTAACCATATTGATGTTTGTTATTTATTGGGAAAAAGTCAGTTGATTTTAGATAAAAACAATGAAGCTATAAGAGCTTATGAAAAATACTTAGTTTATTTGGACAAATATGACAATAAGAAAAATATTAATGTTCAAACATATTATCATGGCAAAAGAGAATATGTGTTTTTTGATTTATTTGTATTATATAGAAGAATAGGGGATTACAATCAATCTATAAAATACTATAGCAAAATTAAAGATGTATTTATATTAACAAATGAAGAAGCAGTAGAAGAAAACATAAACTTATATCTTGACATGAATGATTATACTGGATTAAAGAACTTTTATAATAATATAGTAATTAGATATGATATTAGAAACACTTTTATTTTATATTTAGAAAAATATAAAGATAGCAATAAAATTGAAATGAATAAATTAAAGGCTATTTTAAATGAAAATGCTTTATATACGGATTTATATATGGACTTATTAGAGTTTAGAATAGCTATTAAGAATAATGACGATTGTTTATTAAATGATTTTGAAATTATGAGACATATGGAAGAGGAAGATTTTAATGAATTATATTATTTTTACGGTGATATTTTATACTATTATATGAAATATTCATTTAATAAATTTATAAATTGTATTAAGAATGTAAAAGAGAAAAAAGCAATTGAGTTTTTTAAATATTTAGATAATAAGTATGATGATTTTATAAAAGTACTTTTAAACACATGTTATGTTGATGTAAAGGAAGATTTATGTGTTATATGTATAAAGAAGACCATTACAAAGTATTTGGTTGCAGTTGCTAAATTTGATGATATAAAATATAAAGAAATCTTTAATACATATGTTCAATATGGAGTTAATTATATAGAAATAATTTATAAAGTGGAATTGTTAGAAAATGAAGAAATATATTTCTTCGATGATGAAGAATTAGCTTTTTTTGCATATATGAGAAAAGCTAACTTAATAAAAAGTTCAAATGAAGAAAAATATTTAAAATATTTAAAAAAGGCTTTAAATATATATCCATATATGCATAGTGGTATTAAATCTTTATTGGATGAACTTAAACAAAAGGAAACTAACAGTGAAATGGGAATTTACAAAAGTCAAGTTGTGCAAACTATAAAAGTTCTTATAAGCGAAAATAAACTTGATGAAGCTAAAGAACTTATAAATGAGTATGAAAATATAATATCTGGTGATACGGAAATTCAAACTATAAAATCTATGTTTACATAAAAGTGAGGATTATAATATGGAAATATCAATATGTATGATGGTAAAAGATGAAGAAAAGAACATTAGAAGGTGCTTAAACAGTCTTAGACCTATATTGCAGAATATAGATTCCGAATTGATAATTATAGATACAGGGTCTAAAGATAAAACTGTTGAAATGTCAAAAAAATATACAGATAAAATATTTTTTCACCCATGGGAAAATGATTTTTCTGGAATGAGAAATAAATCCATAAGTTATGCAAAGGGAAAATGGATTTTAATAATAGATGCTGATGAAGAAATAATAAATTGTGATAATATTATTCAATTTATAAAATCGCCGAAGGCTAAACCATTTAAAACAGGACTTTTAGATGTGAAAAATATACATAATTTATCTGATGATTCTCAATATGCAATGCTTAAATCTCCAAGGATATTTAAAAATGATGGTAGCTTTCATTATGAAGGGATTGTTCATAATAGTCCAATATTTAAGGAACCTACAATTGATTTAGAAACAACAATAATTCATTATGGGTACATAGAAGAAAATGAAGAAGTATTAAATGAAAAATTCATAAGAACAAGTACTTTACTAAAATGTGCATTAGAGAAAGAACCTGAAAATATTTATTATATGTTTCAACTTTCAGTAACATATACAAGCCATAATGATTATTCTGAGGCTTATGAAATCATTAAAAATGCTTATGAATTACTGAATAAATGCAAAAATAAAAGTAAGTATAAATATGTTTATTATCAAATGGCATTATGTTCTTTGAAGTTAGAAGAAGATGAACTTGCAAAGAAAGTTTGCGAAGAGGGATTAAAGATAGATAATGAATATGTTGATTTAATGTTTTATTTAGGAAAAGCAAAAGGGTTATTGGGAGAATATGAAGAATGTATACAAGCTTATAAAAAATATATGAATTTATGTGATAATTATAATAATATGAATATAAATTTTGATGTAACTTTAGGAATGTATACCTTAGGACAAAAAGATGAAGCTCTACAAGATATGGTGAAAATATATTTTAAAATTGGAAATTTTGATGAAGTTTTAAAATTTGCGTCTCAAATTGAAAAAGATAAGTACATACAAAATGTGTTGGAGCTAATAATTAGAGGAGCAATAAACTCAAAGAATATAAAATATATTAAGAATTTTTATGAAGAAAAAATTATGAGCGACAAGATAAAAGAAAATAAATTCTTTGAAATTTTAGAAAAGTATTCTAATGAGGAAAGTATTTATGAGATTTTTTCTATATATAATAATGATTACTCAAAGCTATATTTATTGAGACATAAATATAATAAAAAGGATATAAGTTTACAAGGTGTTATTGATAATATAACATTTGAAGGTGATTTCAATAAATTGGAAGATTATTTTGGAGATATTATTTATTATAAGTTGAAATATTGTAGCTATATACCTACCATATTTGAGACTGTATGGGATAAAAATATAAACAGGTATTTAGATTACATTTTAAAAAAGTATGAAGATTTTAGTAATGTAGTTGTTAAATATATTAACTATTTTAAAGATGAGATGAATTATAAAAATTTAAGAATTAATAAAATTTTATGTAGGTATGTGTTGTTAGTTGATAAAATTTATGATTCTGAATATGAGTGGATTTTTAAATATTATTTAAGTATAGGTGTTAGATGTATTAAATATGTTTATAATGATTATTTGATGGAAGAAAAATATATTAACTTTTTCAAGGATGAAGAGGAAAAATTTTTAATATTAATTAAGATTGCTATGGAAAATAAAGAATATAAAAAAAATTATATACAATATTTAAGAAAGTCTTTAGAAGTATATCCTTATATGAAAAAAGGGATAGAAATATTTTTAGAAGACCTTAAAATGGAAGTAGATTATGATAATAATGAATTTGAAACTTATAAAAAACAAATAAAAAAGACAATTGAAAGTTTTATAGATATCGATGATTTTAGGAATGCAGAAACTTTAATTAAAGAGTATGAAGGTATAGTAAATAATGACTTGAATATAGTCTTGTTTAAATCTCAAATTGCAATTGGAAAATTAAAATCACATACGAAACATAAAAAAAGATGCTTAGTTTTATGTCATTTTTTTTCTGTATATACCAAGAATTTTTTAGAGAAGCTAAAAAATGATTATGACATAGAATTTGATGTATTAACTATGGATGAAAATTATAAGGTCAAAATAGATAAAAATATCATAGAAAATGTATTTATATATAGAAATATAGATGAATTAACTGATAAAATAAATTTAATTGAAAAATATGATATAATTCATATTCATTTTTTAGCATATTTTTATGGTTTAGTTGCAAAACAAATAAGAAAAAAATGTGATAAGATAATTGTAACTATATGGGGAAGTGATTATTATAGAACCACACAAGAGCAAAAACAGTTTCAAAAAAATATATTTGAAATAGCTGATAATATTAATTTTGGAAATGAAAATACATTAATTAATTTTAATAATTATTATAATAAAGTATATAGCAGTAAACTATCAATTTGTAGATTTGGGTTAATACAACTTGATTATATTAAAGCTTTTATAAATGATGATAAAACTGAGATAAAAGAATTATTGAGCTTACCGAAGGATTCTATAATAATAACTTGTGGATATAATGCATCACCAGAACAGAATCATTTAAGTATAATTGACTCAATACTTAAAGTTAAAAATCAGTTGCCTGCTAACTGCTATTTTTTATTTCCTATGACTTATGGAGAAAAAAGTTTGTTTAGTATTGTAAGAGAAAGACTTAGAGAATCTGGAATAAAGTATAGAATTTATGATCAATTTCTAAGTGAAGAAGATACTGCTAAGCTTAGATTAGTTTCAGATATAATGATACAAGTACAGACAACAGATCAATTAAGTGGTTCTATGCAAGAGTATTTATATGCTGATAATGTTATTATTACAGGAAGCTGGTTGCCATATAGTGTATTTAAAAATAAGGGGATATATTTTATAGAGGTTGATAAAGTTGAAGAAGTGGGTAAGAAACTTATGTATTCAGTTAGAAATTTACATAAGTTAAAAAATAAATGTGGTAAAAATAAAGATATTATTTGGAATATGACATCTTGGGAAAAGGCTATAGATAATTGGATTCATGTTTACAAAAAAGAAATATGATTTTAAATCTCGTAATAAGTAAGTACAAAATTAATTGATATTTAATATAGTTGTTGAGGGGAGTGATTAGGGTGAATTTATCAGGCAAAAAAGTATTGGTTACTGGAGCTGATGGTTTTATTGGTAGTCATTTGTTAGAAAGGTTAATAGAAATTGGAGCAGAAGTAACAGCACTTGTTCAATATAATTCCTTTAATAATTGGGGGTGGATTGATACCTTTGATAAAAGTGTTAAAGATAGTATAAATGTAATAGCAGGTGATGTTAGAGAATACGATTGTATTAAAAGAGTGGTCAAAGGGAATGAAGTGGTATTTCATCTTGCTGCTTTGATAGCAATACCTTATTCTTATAGTTCGCCTATGGCTTATGTAAGAACAAATGTTGAAGGGACTACTAATGTTTTAGAAGCATGTAGAGAATATGATGTTAAAAAAATAGTACATACGTCAACTTCTGAAACATATGGTACCGCACAATATGTACCAATTGATGAAAAACATCCTATGCAAGGGCAATCTCCATATTCTGCTTCTAAAATAGGTGCTGATAAAATTGCAGAAAGTTATTATAAAAGCTTTAATTTGCCAGTTGCTACTATAAGACCTTTTAATACATATGGCCCAAGGCAGTCTGCAAGAGCTATTATACCTACAGTTATAAGTCAAATTCTAGATGATAAATTAGAAATAAAATTAGGTTGTTTAACGCCTACTAGAGATTTTAATTATGTGCTAGATACTGTAGAAGCTTTTATAAAAGTTGCAGAAAGTGATTTAACTTTAGGTGAAGTAATAAATACTGGATCAAACTACGAGATAAGCATAGGAGAGTTAGTAACAAAAATATCAAACATAATGGGTAAAGAAATTGCTATAGTTTGTGATGATAATAGATTAAGACCAGAGAAAAGCGAAGTAAATAGATTATGGGCAGATAATAGTAAAATAAAGAAATTGACAGGTTGGAAACCCGAATATTCCTTAGATGATGGATTAATACATACGATAAAATGGATTGAAAATAATATGAAATATTTTAAAACTGATATTTATAATGTTTAAAAAGGGAGAGATAATATGAGAGCTATAATTATGGCAGGTGGAAAAGGTGAAAGGCTTAGACCTTATACTACCGTAATTCCTAAACCTCTTATGCCAATTGGAGATGTGGCTATTTTGGAAGTTGTAATATTACAGTTGAAAAAAGCTGGATTCGATAGAATAACTATAACTGTAAATTATTTGGGTAAACTTATAGAAGCTTATGTAGGTGATGGCTCAAGATTTGGAATACCAGTAGATTTTATTTATGAGGATAAACCTTTAAGTACAATAGGACCTTTAGCGTTTATAAAAGATTTGAAAGAAACATTTTTAGTAATGAATGGTGATATTTTATCTAATATTGATTTTAAGGAATTAATGGATTTTCATAAAGATAAAAATGCAAAGGCTACAATTGCTACGTATAAAAGAAATCTAAAGGTAGATTTTGGCGTGTTAAAATATGATAAGGAGAGAAAAATTGACCAATTTATAGAAAAACCTGAATATAATTATGATGTAAGCATGGGTATTTATGCTTTTGAGCCAGGCATATTAGAATATATAACAAAGGGTGAACCTTATGGAGTAGATTCTCTTGTCTTAGATATGATAGAAAAAAAGGATAAGGTATATAGCTATAATTTTGATGGTTATTGGTTAGATATTGGAAGACCTGATGATTATGAAATTGCAATAGAAAAATTCAAAAATGAAAAAGAAGAGTTTCTATAAAATTTAGTAAAGCAGGTGAAAAGTTGAAACAAATTTTAATTACAGGTTCAAATGGCTTTATTGGAAGTAAACTTAAAAGCAGATTAATAGAATTGAATTATGATATTATAGAATTTAATTCTAGTGATGGAGATATATCAGATTTTAATTCAATAAAAAATATAAATTTTGAAAATATATATCATATATTTCATTTAGCAGCTAAAATTTTCGTACCTAATAGCTGGATTAATCCACAAGAATATTATAAAGTAAACTCTTTTGGAACAGTTAATATTTTGGAATTTTGTAAGAGATATAATAAAAGTTTAACTTTTATTAGTTCTTATATTTATGGGCAACCTGAAAGGTTACCAATTTCAGAGGAAGATAAATTAAATCCCAACAATCCATATGCACATTCCAAATTTATGGCAGAACAGTTTTGTGAATTTTATGCAAAACAGTTTAATGTTGATATTGCAGTAATAAGACCTTTTAATGTATATGGTGAAGGGCAGAATAAAAAGTTTTTAATTCCTCTTATTATAGATCAAGCACTGAATGATGATGAAATTAAAATAAAAGACTTATCACCCAAAAGAGATTATATTTTTTTAGATGATTTAATTGAAGCTTTAATTTTAACTATCAATAAAAAAGGGTATTCTATTTATAATATAGGAAGTGGAAATTCTATAAGTGTAAAACAAATAATTGATGTAGTACAGGAAGTACTTTCAATTAATAAACCTATTATTAGTGAAGATATTAAAAGAAAAAATGAGATTTTTGATGTTATAGCTAATATAGGAAAAGCGAATAATGAGTTGAATTGGTTTCCAAAGCATTCATTTATCGATGGTATAAGAAAAATTATAGAGCAAGATAAGAAATAATTTTTTATTTTAAAACCTTAGAAAGAAGTGATAATATGAATGATGAAATTGATTTGATTAAACAAGAAATTAAAGATAATATAGATGTTTTAATAAATAATAATAAATTAGAAGAGGCTCAGGGGTTAATTAGTGAATATATAAAAATTTATAAAGATGATGCAGAAATTTATTCAATTAAAGCTGTAATTTTAATATTACAAGGTTCTATTGAAGAAGCTGAAGAGGTAATAAAGGAAGGACTTGTTTATGATGATGAGAGTTTTGATTTAAATTATAATTTGGCGTACATATATGAAAAAAAGGAAAATTTTGTAGAGGCATTACAACTTTATGAAAAATCTTTAGAAAAATGTAATGATGAAAATTCACGAAAAGAATTGATTGATAGCATAGGAAAAATAGAACAGGATCAGGACGTAATAGAGTATAGGAAAAGTTTACCTTTGGTTAGTATTTGTATTCCTGTTTATAATGGAGAGAAATACATTAAGTATACAATTGATTCTGTGCTAAATCAGACTTATAGGAATATTGAGATTATAATATCAGATAATTGTTCTATAGACGATACAGTAAATATTGTGAAGTCTTATAAAGATAAAAGAATAAAATTGTATAAGAATGATACTAATCAAGGTCCTTTAGACAATACCAATAAATGCATTGAATTATCAAATGGAAAGTATATTAAATTTGTATATGCTGATGATACTATTCATGGCAATTGCATCAAAGAGATGGTAAGCATTATGGAAAGAAATTTGGATGTTAATTTATGTGGAGTTAATTTTTGTCATGTCAATGAAAAGAATGAGAAAATTAGTGGGTATATATTAAATATGAGTTGTGGTAAATATGAAAGTAAATTTATTTTTAAGCAATTAATAATTAATGGAAATATTATCGGTTGTCCTTCTGGTGTAATGATAAGAAAAGAAGCATTAAACATAACTGGATTATTTGGTGATAGTAACTTAAAATATATGGCCGATTATGATATGTGGATAAAGTTATGTAAGTTTGGAAACTACTATTTTATCAATAAGGAGTATATGTACTTTAGAGTTCAATCCGAATCTATAACAAATCAAAATATAGTCACAATTAAAAGAGTTAGTGACTTTTATTATTTGTTAGACAAATACATAGATAATAATAGTTTTTCAGAAATTGAAATAAAAAATGCATATATAAATGCGAATAATAGGAGTTATTATAGTTTACAAAATAATAAAAATTCACTTAAAAAGTTAGAAATAGCAGAATATATATTAAATAATAGTAAATATATACCTGATAATGAGAAAATAAGCTTATTGAATTTTAAACATAAAATATAGTAAATATCAAAATCAAATTACAATAAAATTTTAGATTAGAGGAACGTAATATGAATATATTTGAATTAAAAAAAATTTTTAAAATTAATAATTTAAAAGAATTATATACATACCTATATGAAATTAAAGAGTGTAAGAAACTTGGAAGTTTAGATGAATTAATCAAAACTAAACAAATAGTTCTATTTGGAGCAGGAAGGATTGGTAAACAAGTACTAAATACTTTAAAAAAATATGGTTTTAAAGTAGCGTATTTCTGTGATAACAATAAAGATATATGGGGAGATTGTATAGATGGAGTATATATACTTCCGCCTAATTATATAAAAAACAACATAAAAGATACATTAGTAATAGTATCTATGATGACGTATGTAGAGGTAATAAAACAACTGGAATCTATGAATGCTCAATATATTTTTTCTGATATAGATGGAACATTAGGTTTTTTACCTTGTCCTAATTTGTATAATAATATAGAAAAACTTAAACAAGTAAATGATTTGTTTATTGATGATTTTTCTAAAAAAGTTTATTTAAATGTTATTAAAGCTAGAATTTTTCAACAACTTTCTTTTGGATTGTCTGGTAACTTACTTATTCATCCAATAGTTACTGGACCACAATATTTTGATACTGAGTTTTTTATATATACTGATAATGAAATTTTTATTGACTGTGGTGCCTATGATGGAGATTCAACTGTAGAGTTTTTTTTAACAATGCACCAATTAAATCTAAAAAATAGCAAGGTATATGCTTTTGAGCCTGATAGAGAAAATTACGATAATTTCTTAAAAACAATTGAAAATTATAATTTAAATAATGTTAAAATCTTTAATTATGGTGTTGGCAATGATAATTATAATATATCTATGGAACAAATACAAAATTGTAGAAATAATAATGAAGAATATGAAATTAAAATATGTAAAATAGATGATATTGTAAAAAATGAACCCATTACTTTTATAAAAATGGATATAGAAGGTTTTGAACTAGATGCTTTAAAAGGAGCAGAGAATACTATAAAAAATAATAAACCTAAACTTGCGATTAGCATTTATCATAATAGTCAGGATTTATATGAAATACCGTTATATTTAAAATCTATAGTTCCAGAGTATAAATTTTTTGTGAGACATCATTCAAATAGCACAATTTTTGAAACTATATGTTATGCTTATGTAGATAAGGAGTGAAATAATGAAAGCAAAAGTAAAGCCAAGGATATCTTTAAATGAAAGGACAAAGTTAGAGGATGTCATACCTTTAGAAACACCATTTACTGTTTTTATAGATGTTTCGAGTGCATGTAATTTTAGTTGTGAATTTTGTTTTAATAGAGATAAAAATAATATTGGAAGAATGCAAGAAGTGATGAAATTTGATTTATATAAAAAAATAATTGATGATTTGACTAAATTTTCTAAAAAAATAAAATGTATTAGGCTTTATAAAGAAGGAGAACCTCTAATTAATAAATGGTTACCTGATATGATTAAATATGCAAAAGAAAAAGATGTAGCTGATAAAATTGAGTTTACAACGAACGGATCATTGTTAAATATAGAAAAAAACAAAGAACTAATAGATGCAGGATTAGATAGAATTGTTATTTCGGTAGAAGCACTTTCAAAAGAAAAATATAAATCTATATCAAAAGTTGATATAGATTTTGAAGAATATATTAGCAATATTAAGCATTTTTATGATAATAAAAAACAATGCAAAGTCTGTATAAAATCTACAGATATAGGAGTGAAAGGAGAAGAAGAAAAATTTTATGAAATATTTGGTGATATTTCGGATGAAATTTTTATTGAAAATATAACTCCAATTTGGCCAAATTTTGAAATAGGAGAGTTAAAAGAAAAGTGTGATAAAGGATTATATGGGCAAGAATTAGAAAAAGTAAACATATGTCCATATATATTTTACTCTTTAACGATTAACTCAGATGGAACAGTAAGTGCATGTTTTGTAGATTGGGAACACAAGATTATAGTTGGAGATGTAAAAGAACAGTCTTTTTATGATATATGGAATGGTGAAAAGTTAAAAGAACTTAGAATTATGCATCTAAAAAAAATGAGGGGAAATCATGAAACATGTGGTAAGTGTGGTCAACTTGATTTTGGCGCATCTGACAATCTGGATAAATATTCGGAAAAATTATTAAAAAATTTAATATGATATAGTGTGGTGAAAAAGAATATGGCAGAAATAAAATCTAAATTATCTACTGATAGAAATGATTTATCAAAAGTTTTACCATTAAAAACTCCATATGTAATTCAGATAGATCCTGCTAGTAAGTGTAATTTTAAATGCAAATTTTGTCCTACTAGTAAAGATAATGATAAAAAAAGAACGATAATGAGTTTCGAATTGTTCAAAAAGATTATTAATGAATTAGTCTATTTTGATGATAAAATTAAAGCTATTAAGCTTTGGAAGGATGGCGAACCTTTATTAAATAAGAATATATCAGAAATGATAAAATATGCAAAAGAAAAAGAAATTGCAGAAAAAATTGAAATAACAACTAATGGTTATTTACTGAATGAACAATTAAATTATAAATTAATAGAATCGGGATTAGATAAAATTATTATATCAATAGAAGGATTAAATGAAGATGATTATTTAAAAAATTCAGGAGTTAAAATAAATTTCAATACGTTTATTAAAAATATAAAACATCTGTATGATAATAAAAAACAGTGTGTTGTGCATGTGAAAATTATAGATGTAGGCTTAAGTGAAGATTGTAAAGAAAAATTTTTCGAAATGTTTAATAATATTTCTGATGAAATGTTTATTGAAAAAGCTATATCTTGTTGGCCAGATTTTGAAGATGAAAGTATAAGTCACAACTCATTAAATGTTTGGGGAAGCGATATTGAGCAAAAAGAAATATGCTCACTACCATTATATTCATTGGTAGTTAATGCAAATGGTAAAGTTTCAATGTGTTGCAATGATTGGCAACAGAAATTAATAGTGGGTGATGTAAGTAAACAAAGCTTAAGAGAAATATGGGATAGTACTAAAGTTAAAGAGTATCAAATTTTACAATTAAGCAAAAAGAGAAAATCAATCGCTGTTTGTTCTCAATGTATGTATCCAGACTATGTTTGTATAGATAATATTGATAAAAATGCATTAGAAATTTTAAATAAATATAAAAATAATTAAAATAGGGGAATTTTGAATGAATAAAGTTTTGCATATTACCGCACATCTTGGTGGAGGAGTAGGGAAGGTACTTTCTAATGTATGTAGTTACAATCAAAATGATGAATACGAACATGCAATTATTTTATTAGAAAAACCACAGCAACTACAATTTGTAAATCAAGCGTTAGAGAATGGGGTAGAAGTGTTTATAGAACCATCAAGAGAAATCATTGAAAAAAAAATAAAAGAATATGATATAGTCCAAATTGAATGGTGGAATCATCCTCTTATGTGCAAATTTCTTTATAATTTCCCCGAAATGCCTGTAAGGTTGATTATTTGGAGTCATATATCAGGTTGTTCTTATCCATTTATAAAAAAAGACTTTATAAAGAATTGTAATAGATTTTTATTTACGTCACCTTATTCTTTAGAAAATATTTATTTGAGAAATCAAGATACAGAAGAATTTATAAAAAATAATACAGATATAATTTACAGTTCGGGTGGATTTAGTAATATTAAAAAAAGGGAACATTTTAATGATAATGTCTTTAATATTGGGTATATTGGTACATTGAATTTTTGTAAACTAAAACCTGAATTTGTAACTTATTGCAATGAAATAAATATATCAAACTCTAAGTTTATCATGGTAGGAGATAATAGTACTCAAAATGCAATTTTAAATGAAGCAGAAAAAAAAGGGATTGATGAAAGATTTGAATTTATTGGATATACTGATAATGTTCAAAATCAATTAAATAGGTTTGATGTTTTTGGATATCCATTAAATACAGAACACTATGGAACTACAGAGAATGCTTTATTGGAAGCTATGGCAGCAGGGGTACCACCAATTGTATTGAATCAATGTACTGAAAAATACTTAGTTAAAAATATGGAAACAGGTATTGTTGTAAATAATGAAAAAGAATATGGAAATGCAATAAGATATTTGTATGAAAATGTTGATGAACGAATTAGAATAGGCAATAATGCAAGAACGTATGTGTTAGAAAAGTTTAGTTTAAAAAATACAATAATGAATTTAAATAAAAGTTATGAGTGCGTAATGAAAACAGAAAAAAAAGATTTTTCATTTAAAACTATACTTGGAAGTACACCGTCAGAATGGTTTTTATCTTGTTTAGGTGATGATAAGCAAATATTTAAAAATGGCATACAGAGCCTAAAATGCAATAATTATGAAGAAATATTAGAAAACCAACAACAAATACAAAATTGTAGACAAATTCTTAAAGAAAAAAATAAAAGCTCAATTTATCAGTTTCAAAGATATTTTAAAGATGATAAGTTTTTAAGCTATTGGAAAAATGTCTTAGAAAGAAAAGAAATATAAAGACTACATAAGGAAAGGAGTTAATTATAACGTATACTATAGATTCAATTAACAAAAAAAAATTACATTATATGTTAGATACGATATTGAATTACAAGCAGGAAATAAAGCTACTAAAGAATTTAGATTTACTAAATAATGAAATAATACTTTATGGAGCTGGGAAACTTGGGGAGCTTGCTATAGAAATTTTAAATCAAATAGGAGTTATTCCTAAGCTTATTATTGATAAGGCACCTGAAAAACGTGGAAAATTACTTAAGGGAATAAAAATAATATCACCAGATGATATAGATGAAAATGACAAGGATAAATCCATATTTGCTATTTGTACTGTTAATGTTCCATTTAATGAATTATATAATTTTTTAAAATATTATGATTGTAAGAATATATTTCCATTTTTTGATTTAATTCAAGGGTATTCTAAGCAATTAGGAATAACCAATGGATGGGTTTGTAATAAACTATCTCAAGATGATAAAGATAATATTATTAAAATTTATGATGGATTTCAGGATGATATTTCAAGAGCTTTATATCTACAAGTACTTTATTGGAGAATTAAAAGAGAAGAGATCCTGTTTAAAGATGCAAGAGTTACTGTAGGAGAAAAATTCTTTCCAAAGGATATTCTACATACATCTAAACAAGATGAATTTTTTATAGATTGTGGAGCTTATAATGGATACATAATTAAAGATTTTTTGAAATATTGTAATTATAATTTTAATAAAATAATTGCGTTTGAACCAGATTTGAAAAATTATACAGAACTTAATAAATATATTTCTATTCTGGATGAGCATGTTAGACATAAAATTGAAATATGTAATTATGGTATTGGAGATAAAAAAGAAAAGCAGTATTTTTATTCAGGATTAGGTGAAGCTTCAAGATTTGAAGATCAACATAATAAGGAAATTGTAGATTTAAATACTATTGATAATATTTTTCAAAATTATAACAATATATCATATTTAAAAATACATGTAGAAGGATATGAATTAAAAGTTTTAAAAGGAGCATTAAAAGTTATTAATAATAGTCGCCCTATTATTGGGGTCACAATATATCATAATGAAGAAGGTCTTTGGAAAGTACCTAAGTTTTTAATGGAAAATTTGCAAGGTTATGTATTTTATAATAGATTACATTGCTATTGTGGAATTGCTAGCGTATTATACGCTATACCAAAAGAAAGAATTGTATAATTACACATATAATATTTGTAGTTATTTTAAGTAAACTATTGAGTTATGGAGGAAGTTTTAGTGTTAAACTAAAGAGTAAGATTTCTCGAAATAAAAACTTGAAAAAATTTTAAACAACTAAAACAATAATCACTTTTTCTGTACAATGGTATAGAAGGGGTGATGAAAAATTGTTAAGATTGAAGGTGTTAGAATTATTTGGGTAGATTAAGTAAATCAAAGAAAGAAGATTTACTTAATCTCAGATATTAACTCGAGGTTCCTCTAAAATGTATGCCAAGCCTATGTTTTCGACAGGTTTTCAAGAAATTATGTCACTACAAGTTAAATAGTAGGAATAAGGATAGTTTTCTTAGAAAAGTTCTGATAGAAATCATAATTGATTATATAGAAAACCATATTTTCTATCACCACCACATATTATCAAATTAGGTCACTATATTTATAAAAACTGCATTTTAAATGAGTGTAGCCCGCGTAATACATTGAAAAATTAAAATTTTAGCACTTTTTTTAATTAAAATCGGGAAAGTCGGGTTAAGACATTTATCAATAGATTTTGAAACAGTATAAAAGTATTGGAATATTAAATTACTAATTAATAATTGAGATTTTAAATATAAATTTTATTTAAGAATTCCTAATATTTTGGGAATATCTACAGTCTTCCATGGGGGATGTAAATAAATAATTATACAAGGAGTGATAAAATTATGAATATTTTATTTGTAATACCTTTAAATGTAAAAATAAATACTGATGGTAATAATAAGGAACAAATAATTAAATCAGTTCCCTATGGTGTTTTATCAATAGCTACATATATAAAAGCTAATTCAGCTAAAGAAATAAATATAGAAGTATTAGATTTTAATTCATTTTCATATAATGACCTAGAAATGTGTGATATTTTAACAGAAAAAATAATTAGTTTTAAACCTAATATTTTAGCGGTATCTGTAATGTTTAACTTACCATATAGTTATTTGAATGAATTTTCAAAAATAGCACATTGTTATGATGAAAATATACTTATTTTAGCTGGTGGAATAGTTGCCACTAATTCATTTCAACAACTATTAGATGAAAATAAATATGTTGATGCTGTTTGTTATGGTGAAGGAGAAATTCCATATTTAAAACTTGTAAATTCTAATGATATTTACGATATAATTGAAAATGACGTCTCATGGATTACTAGAAAGTCAATATTAAAAGGAGTAAAACCACAAACTTCATATATAAATAATCTTGATGAAATTCCATTATTAGATTTTAGTTTAATTAATATTAATTCATATGGAGAAAGGCTTATAACTAAAAATCTAAGGAAAGGGACTTCAAATAATAATGGATCAGTTATTCCTATTCATACAACTAGAGGGTGTCCTTTTAATTGTGTTTTTTGCTGTGCTGGAGCTAATCACGGTAAAAAAGTAAGATATATGAGTGCAGAACGAGTTGTTTCAGATGTTGAAGAAATGATAAAATTATATAATCTTCGAAAATTATCAATTGATGATGATCAATTTTTATTTGATACTCAACGAGCAAAAAAAATTTTAGAAGGTCTATCAAACCTTGGTATAAAGATTGAGTTAGCAAGTGGCATTTCTGTTGCATTTATAGATGATGAAATAGCATATCTTTTAAAAAAATCAGGGGTAGATATAGTAAATTTAGCAATAGAATCAGGATCAGATCATGTTCTAAAAGAAATAATTTCTAAACCGCTAAAAGTTGCTCAAATTAAACCTGCTATAGCTTCATTAAGGAAGTATGGGTTAACTGTTCATGCCTTTTTTATAATAGGGTTTCCAAATGAAAGTGAATATGATAGGGAATGCACATTAAGACTTATAAATGAAATTGGTTTTGATTGGAGTTATATTTATATTGCAACCCCATTTAAAGGAAGTAGATTATATGATTTATGTATAGAAAATAACTATATAGATCTATCTCAAAATATTTTAGACGCAACTACATATAATTGTGTTATAAATGCACCCAATATTGATCCGGAATATATTACAAAAAAAGCGTATATTATGAATTTAGAAGTTAACTTCGTTAAAAACTATAGGATGAGCATAGGCGATTATGAAATGGCAGGGGGGTATTTTAAAAGTATATCAGAAAAGTATCCTAATCATGCTTTTGCACATTATTATCTAGCAAAAGTTTATGAAAAAATAAATGAGAAACCAGAAATTATACAGAAACATTATGATATTTACATGGAAATTCTAAATATTAATGAGGAATGGAGGAACTATGCTAAATATTTTAATTTAATACAATAAACAATTGACAATTAAAAAATTATTTATTCTACTAATGTTTAGCTTTAAATTAACTATTCAAAATTTCTAGAAATAAAAATTCTTTTTTGGAGGTATAAAATTATGTATGCAGTTATACTTGCAGGTGGCTTTGGAACAAGGTTAACTGAAGAAACAGAACTGAAACCAAAGCCTATGGTAGACATAGGCGGAAGCCCTATAATTTGGCATATTATGAATATTTATTCTCATTTTGGTATAAATGATTTTATTGTATGTTGTGGATATAAAGGATATATGATAAAAGAATATTTTGCTAACTATCATATGCACATGAGTGATATGACAGTAGATTTATCTTCTGGAGATATAAATTATTATAATAGCAAAGCTGAACCTTGGAAAATTACTCTTATTGATACAGGATTAAACTCTATGACTGGTGGAAGATTGAAAAGAGTTAAAGATTATATAGGAAATGAAACTTTTATGCTTACTTATGGTGATGGAGTTGCAGATGTAAATATAAAAAAACTTTTAGAGTTTCATAAAACTCAAGGTAAAATAGCAACAGTAACAGCAGTTCAACCTGGTGGAAGATTTGGAGCATTAAATATTGATGATAATGGTACAGTCAATACATTTGAAGAAAAACCTATAGGTGATGGTGGGTGGATAAATGGTGGCTTTTTTGTAATGGAACCACAAATATTTGATTATTTAGAAAATGATAGTACTGTCTTAGAAAAAGAACCATTAGAAATTTTATCAAAACATAACCAACTTTCAGCATATAAGCATAATGGATTTTGGAAGCCTATGGATACATTAAGGGATAAATTAGAATTGGAAAATCTCTGGAAAAATGGAAGAGCACCATGGAAAATATGGGACTAACAGGTAGGTGATTATAAATGATAGCTGGAGTGGTAATAAAACTATTAAAAAAAATACCAGACGATAGAGGAACTATAATGAAAATGCAGGAAGCCTCTGATAATGAATTCAAAGGTTTTGGTGAAATATACTTTTCAACTATATATCCAGACGTAGTTAAAGGGTGGCATCTTCATAAGAATGCAATTTTAAATTATACAGTAATAAAGGGTATGATAAAATTAGTTTTATTTGATGATAGACAAAATTCTTCAACAAAAGGAGAAATACAAGAAATATATTTAGGCGATTATAATTATTGCCTTGTTCAAATACCTCCCAATATATGGAATGGGTTTAAATGTGTTGGAAATAATGAAGCAATAGTAGCGGACCTTATAACGGTTACCCATAAAGATGATGAGATGTTGAGATTGAATCCTCATGAAAATGATATTATAAAATATGATTGGTCATTAAAGGATAGGTAGATGTGTAATGAAAACAGTATTAATTATAGGAGCATCAGGATTTCTAGGTAAGGAATTACATAAAGTTTTTAAATCGGATAATAAATATCTAACATATGGAACTTATTCTAAAAATAATATTTTAGATTTAGAATACGTAGATGTGACGAATTTAGATAATATAAAAAATATTTTTAAAAAAATAAAGCCTAATATTGTAATAATAACAATGGCTTTAACAAATGTAGAATACTGTGAAGTAAATAAGGAAGAAGCTTATAACATAAATGTTGGTGGAATAAAGAATTTAGCGAAAATTTCCAAGATATATGATTGTAAGGTTGTATATGTATCTACTGAATATGTATTTGACGGGAATGATGGACCTTATGATGAAACTTATGATGAAACACCTATAAACTATTATGGTAAAACAAAGTTTGAGGGTGAAAAAATAATACAAAGTGAAATAAAGGAATAT